>CAVDLN010000098.1:0-6541 GCA_963609805.1 Erysipelotrichaceae bacterium
CTTTTTGGCATCGTAAAAGTAGAGACGGAAAATTTCCGTCATCTGTTTCCGGAGCAGTGTTTTCAGCATGACTTCTCCTCCAGCTCGAGGAACACGTTCTCCAGGGATTCGTCTCCTCTCACTTCCTCCATGCTGCCGGAGCGTATCAGCTGCCCGTTCTTGATGATGGCAACCTTATCGCAGAGCTTTTCCGCCACCTCCAGCACATGCGTGGAAAAGAAGATAGCACCGCCCGCGTCGCATACCTCCCGCATCATGCCCTTGAGCAGGTGCGCCGCCTTGGGGTCAAGTCCGACAAACGGCTCGTCCATGATGATGAGCCGCGGCTCATGCATCCACGCCGCGATAATGGCCAGCTTCTGCTTCATGCCGTGCGAGTAGGCGGCGATGGGCTGCGCGAAATCCTTCGTCAGCTCAAAGGCATCGCCTAACTTTCGGATGCGTTCGGCCCGCACATCGGCAGGAATGCCGAACACGTCGGCGATGAAATTCAGATACTTGATTCCCGTCATGAAATCGTACAGGTCGGGGTTATCGGGAATATACGCCAGCTGCCGCTTGCATGCCAGCGGATCTGTCTTGATGGATGCTCCCCCGATGGTTATCTCTCCCTTATCAAACGGGAGAATCCCCACCACCGACTTCAGTGTAGTTGTTTTTCCGGCGCCGTTATGTCCGATGAATCCGTAAATTTCGCCGGGGGCAATGTGCAGGGACAGGTCATCCACGGCTTTCTTGTCGCCGTATTGTTTTGTAAGATGGGAAATTGTCAGCATATTTTATATATCCTTTCCGTATTGTTGTCATAAGGCTTCACCGCCGGGCAAATCGGCAGTTCCTAAATTTTCTTTCGCAGCAGCCCGTTTATCAGTATGTAAACCCCGCCGAACAGCAGGGTCGAACCTGCCAGCACGGCATACATGGCTCCGACCGACACGGAATGCCCGAAAAAGGACAGCGTACAGTCGATGGACTCGCGAATGCCGGTGATGAGTTCATCCGGCAATCCCGCGTCGGACAGACCGTCAAAGGCTCCTGCCAGCGCGTGGTTTCTCAAAAGGGAGGTGGCATAGGTACCGGGCAGCAGGGAGAGCACCTTTTGCAGGCCTTCCGGATAGCTGGAAATGGGCATGTACGCGCCGCAGATAAAGCCGTATCCGGCGGATATCAGCGTGCCGATTGCCGATGCCTGCCCGCCGGTAGTCAGAAACACATGCAGGCAGGAGGAAAATGCCACCCCGAACAGGGTCAGCAGCAGCACGTCCGCCGCAAGGAGAATCACATCCGCTGCCGTCAGATACCAGCAGCCTGCCGCGGCAAGATAGACAAGGCAGGCACCCAGCGCCGTAAAATTCACCGCAAGCGTCGCCAGTACCGATGCGGTAAAGTAGGCGGCGGCCAGCGTCGCAGATCCGACGGGCGAAACGGTAAGGTCGCGCCTCGCACCGCTGACCCTGTCCTGCACCATCAGCAGATTGGAGCAGAACGCCACCGTTACGCAGCACACCGCCAGCAGTGAGGAAACAAGCTGTCCGGCGACTGTTGCGTCAATCAATGCCGAATCTACCGAAAATTCCTGCGGAATGGCAGAAATCAGACTGTCCCGATAGACGCTTCCGAGGAAGGTGACATACAGCACCAGCAGGATAATCGGCGTAATGAGAGACGGAAAGAACATGCCTTTATCCTTGAAGAACAGCTTGCAGTTGCGCCGGATCAGCTGTCCGAGTCCAGTCATGAGGCCTCACCCCCGTTCAGCTTCTTCCCCGTGACGGCAAGAAACACATCATCCATGCGGCCCTTGGTTACCTCATAATCCGAGAACAGTTCGGGATGGGCAATAATCAGCCTTGTTGCGGCGGAGGTATCCGGCACGGCTATGCGCACGGCGTCACGAATCCGTTCGCACGGAAGCCCCAGAACGGAAACATCCGCCTCACTCTTCCCGTACAGCGTAATAAAGTCGCCGGCGTATGCGTTCTTGAGCTCCAGCGGCGTTCCCTCCGCGGAGATGCGCCCGGCATCCAGAATCACAACGTAATCCGCGTCCGCCGCCTCCTCCATGTAGTGGGTTGTCAGAAAAACCGTCATGCCGTCCCTGCGGCGCAGGGACTGTATCGCGTCCCACAGCATGCGGCGTGTCTGCGGGTCAAGGCCGGTTGTCGGCTCGTCCAGAATGAGTATGTCAGGGCGGTGAAACAGGGCGCGGGCCACATCAATGCGCCGCCGCTGTCCGCCTGACAGCTTGCCGACAGGACGGCTAAGCAGCGGTTCCAGGTTCAGAAGGTCGGTCAATTCCTTCAGCCTCTCACGAAAAGCCGCTCCGGTAATTCCGTACAGCGCGGCACGGCAGAGCAGGTTATCCCGGACGGACAGGGCACTGTCCAGCACGGAGGACTGAAATACAACACCCAGTCTGCGGGATATGCCGTCCCGACAGCGGTCCGCATCCTGACCGCATACCGTGACTGTCCCGCCGTCCTTTGCCAGCTGTCCGCAAAGGATGGATATCGTAGTGGACTTCCCAGCCCCGTTTACCCCGAGAAAGGCAAACAGCTCGCCCCGGCGGACATGGAAGGACAGATCGCTGACGGCATGGACGTCCGCGAAGGACTTGTCCAGATGCCGTATGTCAATGGCATGTACCTCGGATGCTTCCATAAATCTCCTTTCCGGATCTGTATCCTCGCGAAAATTTCCAACGCCAATTATACACATGCCGCCCCCCTTTGTCAAGCGGAAAAGTCCGTATTTACATCGGATGTACGGTAATTTTACGGATTTCGGACGCAATCGGATAAATTGTTTCCGAATCCCTTGACACGCGGGACGGCGTGGATTATAATTGGGAGGATGTATCGGCCTGTGCCGTCAGAACAGCAAAGCGGAAAAAAGTAAAATCAATGAGAAAGCGGAGAAATGCATATATGTATCGTATCGGAATTGACCTCGGCGGAACCAACATTGCCGCAGGCATCGTGAATGAAAACTATGAAATCGTCTGCCAGGACAGCGTCCCGACCGGTGCCGACCGTGTCCCGGAGGCCATCGCCGACGATATGGCGGCGCTGTGCCGCTCCGTGTGCGGAAAAGCGGGTATTCCGGAGACGGAAATTGCCTCTGTCGGAATTGCCGCTCCCGGCATTGCCAATCACGATGACGGCGTGATTGAGTATTCCTGCAACCTGCCCTTCCGGAAGTTCCCGATCTGCGCCTACATTAAGGAGCGGTTCCCCGCGCCCTATGTATTTGTGGAAAATGACGCGAACGCGGCGGCATGGGGAGAGGCCGTAGCGGGAGCGGCGCGCGGTACGCACAACTCCGTGATGATTACGCTCGGAACAGGCGTAGGCGGCGGCATTATCATTGACGACAAGGTGTATTCCGGCTTTAACTATGCCGGAGCCGAACTGGGACACATCGTCATCGTTGCCGACGGAGAGCCTTGCGGGTGCGGCCGGCACGGCTGCTGGGAAGCCTACAGCTCCGCCACGGCACTGATCCGCATGACAGCGCGTGCCCTGGATGCCGCCCGTGCGAATGGTCGGCAGACGCTGATGGCAGACATGGTGGCAAAAGCAGGCAAGGTGTCCGGCAGAACGGCATTTGACGCCATGCGCGCCGGGGATGAGCTCGCCGGCGAGGTGGTTCATGCATACCTGCATTACCTGGCGCAGGGACTGGTTAACATCATCAATATTTTCCAGCCTGAGGTTCTGTCCATCGGAGGCGGCATATCCAACGAGGGAGACAACCTGCTGGAACCGCTGATTCCACTGATCCGCGCCGAGGTATACGGACACGGCGTCGTGCCTGCCACAAGAATCTGCATAGCACAGCTGAAAAATAATGCCGGCATTATCGGCGGTGCCGTGCTGGGTGTACGGTAAACCGCATTGAATGAAGTTGAAAATTCCCCCCGCGGATACTCTCCGCGGGGGATTTTGCGCCATAGGCAGCCATAGGCATACTACCGGTAGTCGTACCTCTCGCCGATCTGCGTCGGCACACATCGCCCTGCCGTCAGCTCACGCACCCGATCGGTCAGTGCCGCGGCGGCGGCTGATTTGGCGGCCAGCGTCAGCGTGACCTGCTCCGCAAAATCCTGCGCATCGGTCAGCGCACCCGCACGGGCAATTTCCGTGAGCAGCTTTTGGTAGTCACTGTAGGAGACAGTCATCCGCAGCACGGCATACCGCTCGTAGGTAATGATGCCGGCATTCTCCAGGGCAAGGCGTGCGGCGGTTGAATAGGCGCGGATCAGCCCCCCGACCCCCAGCAGCGTTCCGCCGAAATACCGTGTTACCACCACCACGGCATCGGTTGCGCCGGAGTGACGGATCGCCTCCAAGGTCGGCATCCCGGAGCTTCCCTGCGGTTCACCGTCATCCGAATAGCGCGCAACCGTATCCGCACCGAGCCGGAATGCCCAGACGTTATGCGAAGCATCGGCAAACTCCTTCTGGCGGGCCTTGATGAACGTGAGCGCCTCCTCCTCGGTCTTCACCGGGGCGGCGTGGCTGAGAAACACCGATCGGCGATCCTCCGTCTCACCGCAGCCCTCTCCGCGCAGTGTCGTGTACAGCTGTCCGCGGTCCGGAGTGCTCATGGTCTGTCCTCCTGTTCGGATTTGTGCCGCGGCTCCAGCCATGCATCGGGGCCGATCTGCTTTTGCAGGGCAGCCAGCACGGCTCCGTAACGCCATGCAACCGGCGGCGGAATCAGTCCCTCATGTATCAGGGTTTCGAATTCCCAGAAACTGACCCAGCGCGCCGCATCGGTTTCCCCTTCCTGCAGGGTCAGGGAATCGGCGGGTACGGTGCGGCGCACAAGGTAGCAGTCCGAAAAAGCGGACGGCTCCCGCATGCTGCCCAGCAGAATCAATTCTTCCGGGGCCGCGCTTATGCCTGTTTCCTCACGCAGCTCACGGCGGGCAGAAGTCAGACTGTCCTCCCCGGCAATGCCGGAACCGCCAGTCACCTCCCACCAGCCGGGATACATCCCCTTGCAGGCGGCGCGTCTGGTCAGCAGCAGAAGACCCATTTCATTGACCGTATACACCGTTACAACGGTATGGTAAGTGCCGTACGGCATGGGATACTGCCGTCCGCGCGGGTGCGTCTTTCCGAGAGGGCGTCTGTCCTTGTCCAAAAGGTCCCACAGTTCCACGGTCAATCCTCCTCCGCGCGAAAGTCGGGGTCAAACTGCTTCAGCAGACCGTACACGCGGGCGTCCACCGTCGCGACAGCGGTGATATACTCGTCTCCGTATTCCACGGATTCGACGGAGGCTTTTTCGCTGTACAGGCGGGACAGCGCGCCGGACTGCGCATTCGGAATCCGGAATGTAACGCGGCGTTTTCCCTGCCGGATCAGCGTCTCCAGCGCCTCTGCCAGCGCGCCGCAGCCTTCGCCCGTTCGGGCGGAAATGCGCAGGGCACGGCGCGATTCCCCATTGCCGAAACGGTCGGCGACCATGCGCTCCAGCCCCGTACGGTCGCCTGCACCCACATCGCATTTATTGAAAACATACAGCGTGGGCTTTGCTCCCGCGCCGAGTTCGGTCAGCAGCTCCTCCGTCACGCCGAGCTGCTCCTCACAGCGGGGATCGGAAGCATCCAACAGCAGCAGAATAATGTCCGCATAGGCCGCCTCCTCCAGGGTAGAGCGGAAAGCGCTGACCAAATGGTGCGGCAGTTTGCGTATAAAGCCCACCGTATCCGTCAGCAGAACGGATTCGCCGCCGGGCAGGACAAATTTGCGCGTTGTGGGGTCAAGCGTGGCAAACAGCTTATCCTCCGCCAGAATGCCTGCGCCCGTCAGCGTATTGAGCAGCGTGGATTTCCCCGCATTGGTATATCCGACAATGGCTATACGGGGCAGTCCGCTCCTGTCGCGCGACTGCCGCATGGTGCGTCGGTTTTTCTCCACGACAGCCAGTTCCTCCTTCAGCGCATCCACACGGCGCTTCATGTGCCGCCTGTCGCTTTCCAGCTTGGACTCTCCGGGACCGCGTGTCCCGATTCCGCCGCCCAGACGGGACATATCCGCGCCGTGACCGGTCAGGCGTGGGGCCGTATACTGAAGCTGCGCCAGCTCTACCTGCAGTTTTCCTTCGGCAGTGACGGCATGCAGGGCAAAGATGTCCAGTATCAGCATGGAGCGGTCTATCACGCGCAGGTCATCCATGCCGATATCATCCTCCATATTGCGGATCTGAACCGGGGTGAGGTCGCAGTCAAATACAACCAGGGAAGCATCCAGATTACGGCACAGATCCGCCAGCTCCCGCACCTTTCCGGAGCCGATCAGCGTACGCGCATCGGGGGCAGAACGTCCCTGAACCATCCGCGCGGCGACAGTTCCTCCGGCAGTATCCAGCAGTCGTGCCAGCTCGTCCATGCTTTCGTCCACTTCCTCAGCGGTATCCGTACCTGTCAGGATGCTGACCAGAACGGCACGCGGTCTCTCGGCGCTCTCCTCCGGGATGCGGAGGGAATCATTATCTAAAATAACAGCCATACGCAAACCTCCTCCTGTTT
>CAVDLN010000099.1:0-6494 GCA_963609805.1 Erysipelotrichaceae bacterium
TCCGCATTCCGCATGAGTTTCTCACGGATACGCTGCGTCGTCAGGCAGTTGTCAATGCGGGTGTGCGCTTTGACCTGCTTTTTGAGCAGGAAAGCGGGAGTTTTTCTCAGGAATCCTTCTGCTACCCGGACGGCATCGCCGGATATGTTGCGGAGAAGGAAGGCGACAGCCTGATTATCCCGACGGCACAATGGCACCTGGAGACTGCCGGACGTGACCGGGCAGACAAGCCCGATTACAAACTCAAAGCGGATTTTGCCTTCTCCGCATCGCCCTCCGCCCCCATGCTGGAATACTATCACAACTCCAGTTTTCTGGAGCACGGCGGCTCGCCGGATAAGGCAGTCCGATCAGCGTTTGTATACGCCATCGATAAGTTTCTCCGCACGGGAAAAAAGTACCGGCAAAACGAGCCGAGAATCACCTTTCAGGATGTTGAGGACTGCCTGGTTCTGGTAATCAGCAGCTTTTCCACGCAGACATCCTACGAGAATCAAACCAAGAAAGCTATTACCAATACCTTTATATACAGCGCAATGAACGCCTTCCTGCGCGAACAGCTGGAGATATACTTCATGGAGCATCCCGCCGAAGCGGATGCCTTCACAGGGCGGGTGCTGAACAACAAGCGCAGCCGCGAAAGCGCCGAATCGCAGAAGAATCAGATGCGGAAGAGGTTCAATACCGCCGTGGATCTGTCAAACAGAGTGGAAAAGTTTGTCAACTGCCGGACAAAGGATGCAACCCGCCGTGAGCTGTATATTGTGGAAGGAGATTCCGCCCTGACTTCCGTCAAGCTGGCGCGCGATCCGGAATTTCAGGCCGTCATACCCGTGCGCGGCAAAACGCTGAACTGCCTGAAGGCGGATCTCAAGCGCATATCCGACAGCGACATCATCTCCGACCTCATCCGTGTGATCGGGTGCGGCGTCGAAGTAACCGGCGGCAAGCACAAGGCCGATGAGGAATTCAATCTGGACAATCTTCACTGGTCCAAAATCATCCTGTGTACGGATGCCGATGAGGACGGATTTCAGATTCGCACGCTGCTACTGACGATGTTCTACCGCCTCCTGCCCACCCTGCTGAAGGAAGGAAAGGTATTCATTGCCGAAACGCCGCTCTTTGAAATCACAACCAAGAGCAAAACCTATTTTGCCTATGACGAATTTGAGAAAGCCGAAATACTGAAATCGCTGGGAAATACCCGCTACACGCTCCAGCGATCCAAAGGTCTGGGTGAAAACACGCCTGCCATGATGTCGGAAACAACCATGCACCCCGCCACAAGACGGCTGGTTTCCGTCGTTCCTGCCGATGCGGCCGAAACCGCCTGTATGTTTGATACGCTGCTGGGCAACGATCTGCCCGCGCGCAAACTGTTTATTTCCCAGCACGGCAAACAGTATGTCAAGGATGCCGATCTGGAGTGACGGCGACAGCGACAGCGACAGCGGCAGAAGATAAGGAGAAACTTCCGTGAAAAATCTGTTTTCCATCAATCGGACAGAGAATCCGCATTCTGTCCGGCCGGACAGCACCCCCTTCCATGCGGAGCATATTGACAGTGACCTCGAGGAAAAGTTGAATCGGGCGTCCGACACGGCCTTTGAAGCCTTCAACCAATCCGCGTATCCCGCGCAAAGCGGAAAACCCGGCGGGCACGGAGGCTGGCAGCTGGGGCTCGGCCTTCTGCTGACCGTCGGCGCAGTTGTACCCGTATTCTTCTGGAGGGACACGCTGTTTTCGGGCGACCGCACGTATCTTGCATGGATTCTTCTGGCCATGCTTGCAGTAGGCGGCGCACTGGTCAGCTGGGCCTACCACATCCAGCGGAAGTCCATGGCGCAGGAAAACCGCGCACGGCAGGAGGCGAATGCCTCCGGGCAGAACGCCGCTGCCATCGAGAGCGCCATGAAGGAAATGACCCGGCTTCAAAAGCAGGCACGCAGGCAGCTGCATGTGCCGGACAATGCGCTTGACCTTGACGTGTTCCCATTCGTGTACAGGGCAAAAGGGGAGAAAAAGATCGGACTGGATCGGAACGGGCATTTTCAGAGCCTGCTCACGGCCGCATGGCGGCAGGGCAATGACCTGTGCATATCGGACGGCGTCAGCACCCTGCGCATCCCGGCGGATGCCGTCAAGGGGCACACGGTCAGTGACCGGCGCTTTACGATAGACATGTGGCTCAAGGAGGAGCGGCCCGAGGAAGGTCGTTTCAAGCCGTACCATCTGCAAAAAACCGGCCTTCTCGCCGTAAAGGGACACAGGTGGCATTCCGTTATTCTGCTTGCGCCGGGAGGAGACAGCTACGAGCTGCTTATCCCCGACTATGATTTTCCGCAGCTGGAAAAGCTGGTAACCGTTCCGGAGATGAACACGCAGGGGCAGGACGCCTGAGCCGCCGTACGCAGGCAGTCCGGAGGTTGCCTGAGGCAAATACATGGGGAACTTCACCCGTGAAGCTCCCCATGCTTTTTATGATTTCATGAAAGGAATCGCAAATGAACGCCGTAACACCCGCACAGGCAGCGAAAATCGCTGCCGCCCTGAAGGAGCTCTACCCCGACGCAGCATGCGCACTGGACTGGAGCGGGCAGCGTAATCCGGACCCGGAAACCCGCCTCCGCTGCGGCTGGCGTCTCCTGGTCATGGCACGGCTGTCGGCGCAGTGCACCGACGCACGCGTCAATCTGGTCTGCCGGGAGCTTTTCCGACTGTATCCGACTCCGGAGGCTCTCGCCGCCGCGCCGCAGCAGGATGTCGAAGCCGTCATACGTCCCTGCGGTTTGTTTCACGCAAAGGCGGCAAGCATCCGTGCTGCCTGCGGCATCCTCTCCTCAAAATGGAACGGCACAGTGCCGGAGGGCATGGATGATCTGCTGTCCCTTCCGGGCGTGGGACGAAAAATCGCCAATCTCCTGCGCGGGGATCTGTACGGTCAGCCGGGCATTGTGGCGGACACGCACTGTATCCGCATCTGCGGCAGGCTCGGCTTCTACCCGGAGGAAATGAAGGATCCCGTGCGCGCGGAACGGATACTCTCCCCGATAATCCCGCCCGGGGAGCAGTCGGATTTCTGTCACCGCATTGTCAGCTTCGGGCGGGATATCTGCACGGCGCGCGCGCCGTCCTGCAAAGTATGCCCCATGCGGACACTTTGCCCACACGGAAGTGCCTCCGCTGAGTAATCCGGTGCCCTCCCTAAATCTGCTTGTGCACGCTTTTGTACTCATCGTAATAGCGGAAATAAGGGCATCGTCCGGTTTCCCCCGCCATAAAGCGTCCCATTTCATCCTCATCCAGCGACACGCGGCAGATGTAGGTTTCCCAGTCCTCGTCGTAATCGTAAAATTCGCAATCCTCACAGCGTGCGGCGCCTGCCCTCGGCGCCTGCCTCCGCTCTCTCTTCTTCTCTTCCATTGTCTGTATTCGCTTCCTTTCAATGCATCAGAAACAGTCCATAAGGAGTTATACCGTGAACGATAAAGAAATATCCGAAATCCGCCGCCGCTATAAAGCGGAAAAAAGCGGCATATCCCGCATCCGCGGGTGCTACGTCAACGAAAAGCGCGTCATTATATCCGAGTTTGATCAGTCACTGGGACTTATGTCCGAGAGCGAAGCCGAGGAAGTGCTGACCCTGCTCCGGAAAACTCTGTCCGGAAAAGTCGGCACCAATCTCATCGACATAGCCTTTTCCACGGCGCAGGTGCAGTCCGGCCCGGAGCATCGGCTGCTCATGACCCTGCGCGACAGCTCGCTCGGCGACGATTCCGCCGTTCATTCCCTGTACGAGAAAATCATCGGCTCACTGGCGCTGGAGGGAAATTACATGATACTGCTCTGTCAGGACAGCTATGATGTGTTTTCCTTCCGCACGGACGGCGGACATCCCGACGACTCCGGAGAGATATTCCGCTACATTCTCTGCGCGATCTGTCCCGTCAACACCGCCAGGCCTGCGCTTTCCTACTTCATCCGGGACAACTGCTTCCGCAGCGTCACAGCCGACTCGGTCGTTGCGCCGCCGTCGCTGGGTTTTATGTTCCCCGCCTTTGATAACCGCTCCACCAACCTGTACGGCGCGCTGTACTATACGCGCGATATCGGCGACAGCCATGAAGAATTTACCGATGCGGTTTTCCATGCGGGAAAGCTGCCCATGCCGGCCGCCGCGCAGCAGGAAACCTTCCGCGGCGTTCTGGCCGAATCAGCCGGCGAATCCTGCAGTCTGCCTGTCGTACGGGCCGTGCGGGCGCAGATATGCCAAGCCGTGGAGGATCACAAAGCATCAAAGGAGCCGGAACCCCTGACTCTTGACAAGTACGCTCTCCGGGATATGCTGAGTTTCGGCGGCGTGCCTGAGGACGGCACCCGCGTCTTTGAGGAAAAATTTGACCGCAGCTTCGGTTCCGGTGCCGTCGTCAGCCCGCGCAACCTGGTCGATACGCATAAATTTGAGGTAAAGACTCCGGATGTCACCATTCGGGTCAATCCGGAGCGCACCGATCTTATCGAGACCCGCATCATCGACGGCAGAAAATACATCCTTATCCGAGCCGACGACGGCGCGGAGGTCAACGGAATAGATGTGGTTTTCGAAAAGGGAAAGCCGGCGGAATAACCTGCGGCATGTTTTCCCTTCCGCCCGTTATATTCAAACCCCTGCCGCCATTGCGTTGTAGAAAGCGCGCCGTACGCGGAAGAACGCGGTTTTGTCCCGTCCGAAGTGAACGGCATTGGTGAGAAGGACGCCCCACAGCCCGCTCTGCGCGTCTACCCACAGGGACGTACCGGTAAAACCGGTATGCCCGAAGGAGCCGTCCGCCATAAGATCTCCGGAAGAGGACAGTGCGGGCAGCGGCGGCTTGAGCTGGAATCCGAGTCCCCTTGACTCGGACAGTCCCGGTGTATAGTCACGGATCGCCGCCGCAAAGGTACATGGCGACAGCAGTCGTCCCTCCGATGTACCGAACGCCGCACCGGGAAGCTCTCCGTGCGTCGAGCACATGACCGCAAAGCGGATCATGTCGTCGAGCGGAGCAAATACCCCCGCATTCCCGGACACACCGCCGAGGAAGTATGCGTTTTCGTCGTGGACCTTCCCTTTGATATACATCCCGCGGAGCGCGGAAAACTCCGTTGATGCCACATTATCCGAATCCGGGTTGTAGCAGGTGTGCGTCATGCCGAGCGGATTGAACACATACTCCCGCGCCAGCCTGTCCAGTGTACGCCCCGTCAGCCTTTCCAGTATTGTCTGAAGCAGAATATACCCCATGCAGGAATAGTACACCTGCTCTCCGGGGCGGCAGAATGGAGCGGAGGAAAGAATCACATGCGCCACGGCGCTCTGCTCCGGCGCGTCCAGCTTGTTTTCAAGCCCTATGTGCGGCGTAATACCGGATGTATGCGTCATGAGGCGGAATACCGTCACGTCGCCGCGCCCCTCCGGTGCTCCCGCCAGCTCCTCCTGCGTAAACCACCGCGACAGCGGGTCCGACAAAAGCAGCCTGCCCTGCTCCACCAGCCGCAGAGCGACCATGGTCGTGGACACAAGCTTGGACAGCGACGCCAGATCGTACAGTGTCTCCCTGTCCGCTGTCTCGGGCGCCGGGAATCTCGCTCTGTCCCCCAGAACGCCGGTACGCAGTACCTCTCTTCCGCATCCGACGGCAAAGGACGCGGAAGGGATCACGCCGTCCGCTATACTATCCCGCAGAATTTTCTCACACGCATCAAATCGCATAGCTTTTATCCTTTCCTATCGCAAAAGGGGACTGCCGCCCGGCGGAAGCCCCCTTTTCGTTATATTTCCTTTTCGGATTGCATCGGAGCTCCTTATTTTGCCAGGGCCTGCTCCAGCCATATAATCCCGTAGCCGAACGCCTCGTACAATCCTTTCTTTGCACCCTGTCTGTACACCTTGTTCTGGTCAGCCGTCTCCACGACGCTGACGAACACATCATTGGGAACGCGGGTTCCGCCCTCATCCTTATAGCTCATAATGTCCATGACCAGTATGTATTTTTCCGTCATATCCCCGTAGCAGATGGTATCCCCCTCCCGCACCAGCGGGCGATCCTTATACATCAGGTAGGATCCGCCGACCAGCGGCGCTCCCGTAACATTGATGGGATTCAGTTTTTCTTCACTCATGGTATACTCCTCTCCGCCCCCGCTGCCGGAGGCCGTCCCGCACCTGCCCCGGCAGACGCGCTGTCTCGCCGTTCCCCCTAAGGATTCCTCCGTCGGGGCAATCGGGCTCTTTCCCATATGTAGTATACCACAGTTTCCGGTAAAAGTCAATGCGTTTCGGGCAGGTATCCCGCGGCGGTCGGCAATTTTGACAGAAAAAAGCAACTTCTTTTTGCCGCTTTTCATTATGGTCATAAACCTGTCACATTGTTGTGCTATACTGTACGCTGTATGGATTGAGGTTCGGCGGGCATTGCGGCAGACATGCGAATACAGGCACAAGCCAAGCC
>CAVDLN010000100.1:0-6242 GCA_963609805.1 Erysipelotrichaceae bacterium
CTCATAGCTCCTCCCGAAAAATGCAGGCGGGGTACAATAAAAGCTCCGCGGAGTTTTTATTGTACCCCTTTTTTATCATTCTCCGTCAGTGTCCCGCACGTCCGCAGCGTCGGATTTGTTTTCATCCTGCGCCGCATCGTTTTCCTGCGCGTCCTCCTCAGGCGGAAGGGCGGCGGACAGATCAATGTCAAACGGGTCACGGTCATCGTCATCGCCGAACATCGAGGTCTGCGGCTCCCTGCGGGTTGTCGGTGCCAGCGGATCGACGGTGCGTTCGGACTTCGCCTTGCGGCGGCGGCGGCTGCGTCCCGTCTTCTCGCCGGAAGTCTTTTCTCCCTTGCCCTCGACAGGACGGATACCGGCGGTCGGCATCCCTTCCTCCTCCAGGAAAATCACCACACGGCGGTTGTTCTCGGCACCGATGGAGTTTGTGGAAACGCCCTCCATGGTCTGAATTTCGGAGTGAATAATGCGTCTTTCATAGGGGTTCATCGGCTCCATCATGATGCTCTTTTTATACTTCAGCACCTGCTCGCCCTTGCGGCGTGCCAGTGCCCGCAGAGCCTCCTCGCGTTTGGCGCGATAATCCTCCACATCCACCGTGATGCGGGCGTACTCCCGCTTCTCGCCCTCTTCCTTGCGGTTGGCGGCAAGATTGGCCAGATACTGCAGTGCATCCAGCGTGTCGCCGTGATGCCCGATCAGTGCGCCGGCCTCCTTGCCGTCCACCGTAATAACCATATCATCATTGGTTCCCGGGTGCATGGCAACCGTCACGCCGGACAGGCCCATGTCCTCCACCAGCTTGCAAATAAAGCGATAAGCGGTCTGCTCGCTCGGCGTAGCCATTGACGGGTCAATGGGCTCCGGACGCGGACGGAGAGCCGCCCCGGCATCGCCTTCCGTCTTTCCTTCCGTGCGGGGAGTCCGCGCGGAGCGGCCCGAACGGTCGCCGCGCGCCCGGCGCGGCTTTTCGACGCGTTCCTCGGCATTGGGACGCGGTGCGCACGCAGAGTCTGCTTCTTCCTGTCCCCCCGCATCCGTTTCGCCCGTACCGGCGGCATCCGCATCGGAGGCAGCCTCAGGCTGCCGCTCCGCGGTGCGCAGCGGTTCGTCCGGAACCTGATATACCGCATGAATCACGGCATCGACGGCACCGAATCCCAGAAATCCCTTGCGTGCTTCCCGCACAACCGTAATGACCAGGGACGCCTCACTCGGTGCGCCCAGCTCGGCTACCGCCTGAGCGATGGCCTCTTCCTTTGTTTTCGCGCTGACTTCAATTTCCTTCTTCATGTCCGTTTACCTCGTCCTGCTTGTCTGTCTCGGCGGGTGCCTCCCCGCCCTTGTTCTTCTTTCTGTTCGCGCGGCGCACCTCAGCGGGTACATCCTCCTTCAGCACAGCGCCGTCTCCCATCCGCGTTTCCGTCGCCGTATCCGCAGGCTTGCTGTCGGCGGGTGTGGCTCCGGCGGACTTTGCCTTGCTGTCGGATGCCGTGTTTGCCGGCGTGTCGTAATCCTCGTCATCGATATGATGCAGGGAACGCACGTTGGGATTGCGTGTGCCGCTCTTCTTGACCGGCTTGTTCTTGTTCTTTCCGGCAAGCTCGCGCTCAGCCGCCTTGTAATCCGCCTCGGTAAAGGTCGGAAGCGGCATCACCTTGCTCATGATAAACTGCTTGCCCATTCCGATAATGCTCTTGATCGCCCAGTACAGACCGACGGCACCGGGAACCCAGAGTGTAAACACAGCGGACATCAGGGGCATGGAGATGTCCATAATGGTGTTGGAGCAGCCCATGCCGGGATCGTTGGCCGTTGTCGGCTGATAGGACAGCTTCCGCGTCAGCTTGGACGTGCCGAAATAGACGCCGAAGGTCAGTACGGGAATGAGCAGCAGCAGGCTCGGATTGGAAATATCCGGCGTCAATCCGAAGTTCAGAGAACCGATGTTGAAATTCGGAATGGTGTGGCTGTTCAGGATCTCGCTGATTTTGCTGAAGCAGTCCGCGCCGTTTGTGAAAAAGCGGAAATCCTGCAGCGATTCCAGACTGGAGATACCCATTTCGCGCACATGCGACAGAAGCTCGATGGTTCCGCGGTTGGACTGAAGCGTAAGTCCGAGACCGCCCGCCGCGCGGGGTGTGGTTGCAAACGTGGTCAGCGCACTGGCCAGCTCGGAGGGGCATCCCATCATGTACTTGAGAGGGTCGATAACCACATAGTACAGGGCAAACACGATCGGCAGTGACACAAGAAGGGGCAGACAGCCGGAACTCATGGGGCTGTAGCCTTCCTTCTGGTACATATCCTGAATCTCGCGCTGCATCTCCTGCATCGTCGCCTGGTCATTCCGTCCGGCATACTTCTTGCGGATTGCCATTTCCTTGGGGCGGAAGCGCGCCTGCTTGCGGGCGTTGTTCTGCTGGATAATGGAAATCGGCAGCAGGATAATTTCCACCGCAATCGCGAAGAACACAGTGCCCAAAATGAAGTTTCCGAAGCCCAGCACCTTGATCATCCACTCGAAAGCAATGGCGATCCACATCAGAATGCGGGTTATAAAGCTGATATTCTCTTCCAGCGTGACGGTTGTACGGAAGCTGTTCACCAGCATCTCCAGATCAGCCCGCGTCATGCTGTCCGCGGATTCGTACACTTCAATGCCGTATTTCTCGGATTTGAGTATGTTGAGCGCGAATTCCACGCACCTGTCCGGCTGAGCCTCCGGCAGATTGGCATCGTCAAAGCCTGCCGCGGTCATATCATAGCCATTCAGGGCCGCGACCAGCTGCTGCCGTATGGTCACGGCAGAGGAATTCTTCTGGATATTCTCCGCCAGCGTGGTCAGCTGCTCCTTGTTCATGGCATTGCCGTTCTCGTCGCTCGGCGTAATGGCTTCTTTGTTGAATGTCAGTGTCTGCGTGGTGGTTGTGCCGGCGCAGCTGACCAGCAGGCCGCCCAAAATTGCCATGGTCAGGAAGATGAGTCCAGCCCGGAGCAAAATGGCGCGGGTCAGCGTACGCGGATTATTCCTTTTCATCATAACTGTGGATTCCTTTCCCGTTTCTGTTTTCGGGGAATGCCGGCCGCAGCACCGTATATTGAGGCTGCCGGCGGTTTCCGAATTTCATCCGATTCGACGCGCCGCATGCGGTGCGGATCGGGCGCGGTTCCTCTGAATCTGACCGCTGTATATCCGTTGTAAGTGTCATGGAATCAGGATCTGTCATTCATAGTGCTGTCCGTATCCGGGGCTGTCTTTCCGAAAGTCTGCTCCCCGTCGTCCGACCGGCTGCCTGTATCGTCGCCGTCCGGCCGATTCGTCGGGGTCCTGGAATCGTATTTGCTCCATCGCAGGGGCATCGTACGGAATCCGGTGCGCGGAACGGGATCGTAGCCGTACGGAGAGAAGGGATTGCAGCGCAGAATGCGCCACACGGTAAGGACAAAGCCGGCGAAGAAACCCCGCTTCTCAAACGCCTCATAGGCGTAAGCGGAGCAGGTAGGGGTAAAGCGGCAGGTAGGGAACGACTTTCGCGGCGACAGGGCGCGCTGATAAAATCGGATCAGCGCCATGCAGACGCGCCTCACGGCACATCCTGCCCGTCCGCGGACGCAGGCGGCTGCGCGGGCTCCGTGCGGAACATGTCCAACCTGCGGAACAGATACCGCAGCTCGGCGGCGACTTCTGTGCTTTTTCGTTTTTCAATGCCCGGCCGGGCCGCAATAACAATCAGAAAGCCTGTCCTCAGCTGCTGCTCACGCGACACCTGACGCAGACCCTCACGGATAATGCGCTTGACGCGGTTCCTTCCGACAGCCCCGCTTTCCCGTTTCGGGACAGACAGCCCGATGCGGTTGACGGTCTGCTTCTTCGGATTCGCACGGCGCAGGCGATTGGCGGCCAGATCCTTGAGAACGCATACCGACACCAGCCTCCCGCCCGCGCGTCTGCCGCGGCTGAAAACTTTCTGATAAAGGTGGTTTTCCCGAATTGCAATTTCTTTCATCTTATAGACATATAGGCGTAGCGGTGCGGGCTTCTTTTCCCCGCATGCAGCTGTCCGTCAAAAAACACCGAGGCGAGACAGCCAGACGGCGCATACGCTCTCATGGTCTATCCGATCTCGGTGATTTATGCGGCGAAGCTCCTCCGAACATTCCCGTCCGGAAACAGACAGCAGACAGCAGAGACAACGGTCCGTAGTCAGTCTGCAAAAATTCCCCCTCTTCCGCGCTGCGGAATCTTGGAAATACCTATCAGTAGGTCAGTCTCTTTCTGCCCTTTGCGCGTCTTCTCTTGAGAACGTGTCTGCCGTCGGCAGTCTTCATTCTCTTGCGGAAGCCGTGCTCCTTCTTTCTCTGGCGCTTCTTCGGCTGGTAAGTTCTGATCATGGCTCTCTGCAACCTCCTTGTTAGATTTACCTTCTGTGCTGTGCTCCGGAATCCGCCCGCGGCAGATGCAGATGCACGCATCGGCAATGACCATTGTATTATACTCGAAAAGGGGTCTGTTTGTCAAGAGGTTTTCCGAAAAAAGCATCTCTTCCCGCCGCCTTTTTTGCGGCGAATGTGCAAAAGCCGTGCGTGTTCCCCTCTGGGCACACGCACGGCATCCGGATTGCGTTTGAATTTAGGAGAACGAACCCTCCGAGGCCGTTCCCTGCTTACACATTAACCTCTCTGGTTCTTGTAGCACTCGCTGCAGTAGACAGGGCGATCGTTGCGAGGCTCGAAGGGAACCTTGCATGCCTTGCCGCATGCGGCGCAGGTAGCATCAAACATCGGGCGGCCGTTGCTCTGGCCACGGTTTGCCTTCCGTGCAGCCCGGCAGTCACGGCATCTCTGGGGCTCGTTCTCGAAGCCCTTCTCTGCGTAAAACTCCTGCTCGCTGGCAGAAAAAACGAATTCCCGTCCGCAATCCTTGCAGACCAAAGTCTTGTCAGTGTACATGTGATACCTCAATTCTTTTTGTGCAGCTGCTGTTGCAATTACCCTGCACGATTACGCCTATTATACAGTTTCAAAAAGGATTTGTCAAGGGAAATTTGAAAATTTTCTGAATTTTTTGACAGCCCCCTTTCTGTTGTGTGACGGGTGATTATCGAAGCCCCGTTGCTCTTCTTTCAATGCCAACTATTTATTGATTTTAAAACTATTTGTTTATTAATAAATCGGTTGTTTTCCTCGCCAACTCCTGTGAGTTATGCAGGCTTTTTTGAAAACAGGCTTGGCGTAAAAAGAAGAAACCGCCGAATCAATCAGCGGTTTCCTGACGCATGCAATTAACGGATGAGTCTGTTCATACGCGGTGTGCCTGCAATTCAATCATCAAATAACGGACAACTGGTTTTGCATTTAGGGTATGCCGGATTACCGCAGGCTCTGCATCCCGCATCTGTATTCTCCGGTTCATCGTCAAAGTATTCCTCACCGAAGGCAAGATCTCCCCATGAGGTTTCGGATGCTCTGGCATGACATTTCACGCACTCCCACGGCTCGAATGATCGGTCTGTTTTTACCATTTTTCCCCCGCAAACAAGGCATTTATGTCCTTTTTTCCTCGCCATCTTTTTTCCTCCCAACCTTTTTATTTATGCCTGCTTCTCCATCGCAATACCTCCGCTGCTGCGCCCAGAATTGCTACAACCGCATCGTCAATCAGCAATCCGGGAGCTAAATCAACCGGGGATATTATGTAGACAAGTACAAGAATGATGATAACTATTCCCATAGCATATTTCTCCACCTAAAAATTATTAATCAGTCAGGCATCCGTCCCGTTCCCGTCCGCGCCGCCGTTATTCGTTCCCGCTGAGGCGTTCTGCTGAGGTGCCGACCGGTCTGCGGCATTATCGACGGACTGATTCGGATTGGCATTTGGGTACGGATTCCGGGCGGCAGTCTGGCAGCCGTTCGGATTGGCGTTCTGGTACGGCTGCTGCCACTGTCCCTGATTGGCGTTCTGGTACAGATTTTGGTTCTGATTCTGGTACGGATTCTGGTTTTGGTACGGGTTCTGATTCTGGTACGGATTCTGGCTTTGGTACGGGTTCTGCTGTCCGCCGGAAGCGCCGCCGGGATAGTACCCGTTGTACGGCTGAGCGGGCGGGGCATTCTGAACATATGTCTGAACATAGACGGGGGCGAAATCCTTATCCGTCACGCAGAGCATGAAAATACCCGCCAGCAGGCCGCCGAATATCAGGACACAGACGCAGAGCCATGTGGGCACGTCC
>CAVDLN010000101.1:0-6143 GCA_963609805.1 Erysipelotrichaceae bacterium
AACCTGTGACCCCCTGCTTGTAAGGCAGGTGCTCTCCCAGCTGAGCTATGCTCCCTCCCATGTCGTCCGGGCTTGTTCCCGACGACTCTGTTATTATATCACAACCTGTTCCTTTTGTCAAGAGGTTTTTGAAATTTTTTATTCTTTCAAACTCAAGCGCAAGACAGCCATGACCAACAACGCCGCTATTATAGCACAGCTGTTCTGCTTTGTCAAGTGATTTCCGAAAAATTCCTGTGCAAACCGGGCAGTTCCGGTTCGGTGGCTTTCTTCTGCAATGGCGAAAGCTTTTCGGCCGTCGGCAGGGCGGCGGAAACGGCTTTGCGAAAAAAGAACCCCTCTCCGGCAGGAGAGGAGCACTTGTTTGCAACAGCAGGGAAGCATTCGGCACCCTTTCCCCCGGGATGCCGAATGCGAATGCACATGGGTGAAAATTACTTGATCTCGACGGTAGCGCCGGCAGCAACCAGCTGCTCCTTGAGCTTCTCGGCATCGTCCTTGGAAACGCCTTCCTTGACGTTCTTCGGGCAACCCTCAACCAGATCCTTAGCTTCCTTCAGACCCAGGCCGGTGATCTCACGAACAACCTTGATAACGCCCAGCTTCTTGTCGCCGAAACCGGTCAGAACAACGTCAAACTCGGTCTTCTCCTCGGCAACGGGAGCAGCAGCGGCAGCAGCGCCGCCTGCAACAGCAACGGGAGCGGCGGCGGAAACGCCGAACTCTTCCTCGACAGCCTTGACCAGCTCATTGAGCTCCAGAATGGTCAGGCCCTTGATCTCTTCAACAATAGCGGTAATCTTCTCGCTAGCCATTTCAATATACCTCCTGAAATGTGATGTTTTGATGGTTACTCCGGCTCGGCCGGAGTTTTCTGTCAGGCCGATTCGGATGGCGCAGCCGTCCGAATCAGGCAGCCGTACAGCTTACGCCTCGGCGGCGGGAGCGGTCTCCTCGGCGGGAGCCTCCTGCTTCTCGGCAATGGCCTTGACAGCGTATGCGAACTTGTAGAGCGGGGACTGGATGCTGCCCAGGAACTTGGCAATCAGAACTTCCTTTGCGGGAATGGAAGCCAGTTCCTTGACACCGTCTGCATCGAGCACCTCACCGTCCACGTATCCGGCAAGGATCTGGAAGGACTCGATCTTCTCATCGTACTCTTTCAGAATCCGTGCGGGGGCAACGGGGTCGGATTCGCTGACGGCGATGGCGGTCATACCGTTCAGATTCGCCTTCAGCGCGCCGTAACCGCACTCCTCGCAGGCACGTCCGGTCATGGTGTTTTTAACAACCATGTACTTGACGCCGGCCTCACGCAGAGCCTTACGCATAGCGGTATCCTTTTCCACGGTGATACCCTGATAGTTCACGATAACACCGGAAGCGGATGCCTTAATGAGAGCAGCAAGATCGGAAACGACCTTTGCTTTCTGCTCCAGAATAGCATTACTCGGCATTTGTTTTTCACCTCCCATATGAATATTGCGCTGTGATCGCCGCGTACGGCTACACAGCAAAATGCCCTTCACCCGTTCCGGCAAACGCCATCCGAGGAAGGACACACGACGACCCTCCGAAAAAGCAGGGAGGGACAACCGATTATGACTCCTCGGCAGGGAAGCGCATGCTTTTACGGGAACCTGCTGTCTTAAGATGATTGGTATGCGGCAGAGCACCACCGCAAAACACAGGTATTATATCACGATGCCTTCGCGTTGTCAAGACTTTTTCAGAAAAAGATTGCCGGCCGTTTGAAAAAAAGAAAACGCCGCGCAGTCCGATCGTGCGGATACCCGCTCGGGGTATCGGACGCGGATTGTGCGGCGCTGCAATTACGAAGATTGCTATGAAAGCTGCATAGTTTGCCTCAGCGCTTTTTCTTCCGCAGCAGCGGCAGAGCCGGGCCGGACAGCATAAGGACAGAGAGAAGACTTGCGGACGACATGCAGCCGCCGGACTGCTCACCGGCCTCTTCCTCGACGGATGTGCCCGATATATCCGTGGGGGCTGCCGCGGAGGATTCGGTGACGGCTGTATAAACCGCCTCAATCGTGATATCCGACAGGGTGAGCGTCAGTTTCGGCCATTCACCGATAAAGCCGTTCTTGACCGGCACATCCGGCGCCGTGACGCTCTGATCCTCTATCGTGAACGGAATCTCCGCGACGGTCTTCCCGTCCGCAACAAACGTGACCGTGTACTGAATGGGAGTGTAAACGGGTTCAACCGTCACATCCTCCGCCCCTGCCGTAAAGGAACTCCATGCGCCCGTGTATCCGGATTTTTCGGGAACGGCGGGCGGATCACAGCAGAGCTTCCCCTTTTCAAAGGGAATTCGCGCCGTGGCGGCTCCGTCCACCATGAATGTTACGGACGGCAGCGGGTTCAGCAGCTGCAGGGAGGAAACGGATACCCAGCCTTCCTTGCCGTCGGTTATGACATGCGCGCGGTTTCCGTCGGTGTCCAGAAGGACGACGGTGGAACCGAGGGAGAGCCGTGCCAGACGGTCATTCTTATCCGATGCGGAGCTCAGTGATACACGATCCCTGGTGAGTATGTACCGACCCTGCGGCAAACCGCCGCTGCAGGAAAAATCAATTGTCTTTTCGGCATTTTCACCGGCATGCTCCTCGTATTTCGGCGTTCCGAATCCGATTACGCACGGGTCGTCCAGCGCGTAGGACCGAATGCCGACCTCGTCTTTGCTGTTGCCTTCCACCGTGTAAATGGCGGTATCGGTGACATAAAGGACGTATCCGATATGTCCGGAGCCTGTATTGACGCCCTTCCAGTTAAAGAAGATCATGTCGGCAGGCTGCGGGACGTAGTCGCCTCCGTAGGCAAATGAGTCTTCGAACAGGTCATTTTCCTTTAACCACTCGACCCATTTCCAGCAGCCGATTTCACCGTACGCGTAGTCCACATGCGCCTGACTCAGGCACCAGTTGACGAAGCAGGCGCACCATTCATAGTGGTTGTCATTGTAATTCGGAACAACCAGACGCGCGTATTCGATATAGTTGCTGCTGCCGGACTGGTTTTTTCCGCTGAAGTCCTTGGCGCTGTCCCCCTCGTGATAGCCGAGCTGGGAGAGAGCAATGCGCAGGACGTTGTTGCGCGGGTTTGCCGTCAGCTCGAGTTCCGTGAAATTCTTATACCACACCGATGTCATATAGGCCTCGGAGAAGGTGTATTCCGGGTCGTTGCTGACCCAGTTCCGGATGCGGACATTGTTTCCGTACGGTTCCAGCGCCGCAGCGGGCAGGGCAGCCGCAGCTGCCAGCAGGAGAAGAGACAAGCCCAGGGCAAGAAGCCTTGAACACGGTAGTGTTGAGTCGTGCATATAAGCATTTCCTTTCATACATTCACATATCATTCATATATCGATTTATGAAACCGATGATTTATTCGATGAATCCGCCGCCGATGACGGTATCGCCGTCATAAAAAACCGCCGACTGCCCCGGTGCGGGGGCGCGCTGCGGCTGATCAAAAGTCAGAACAGCCGTTTCTTCTCCGGTCTGGAGCAGCGTCGCGGGCGCCGCCGGATGGCGGTAGCGCAGCTTTGCGCAGCAGCGGACGGGAGCATCCAAACGGTCTGCCGCGATGAGATTCAAACCACTTAAGCGGACGTTCGATGCGTAAAGTCTGTCATTGGCCGTCAGCACAACGCGCCCGCTGACCGCATCTTTCGAGCAAACAAACATCGGGGCGCCCAGCGCAATGCCGAGTCCCTTGCGCTGCCCTACCGTGTAGTGCAGAATGCCGTGATGCTGTCCCAGAACATGCCCGTCCTCATCGACATAGTCGCCGGGCGGATTCGGCAGATGCAGGACATCGGTCAGGAAAGCGACGTAATTTCCGTCCGGAATAAAGCAGATATCCTGGCTGTCGCTTTTGTGCGCCGTGGTAAAGTTTTCCTGCTCCGCAATGTCCCGCACATCCTTCTTGGTGAGACAGCCGAGGGGAAACCGTGTGCGGGCCAGCTGCGCCTGATTCAGCCTCCAGAGAACATAGGATTGATCCTTGTCCGCATCGGCGGCGCGCTTCAGCAGGTACCGCCCGCACGCATCCCGTTCCACCCGCGCGTAGTGACCGGTTGCCACGGAGTCGGCACCGTCCGCACGGGCCGCATCAAACAGTGCGCCGAATTTAAGAACCTTGTTGCAGAGAACGCAGGGGTTCGGCGTTCGCCCTGCTGCGTATTCGGCCGCAAAGTTCTGTATGACGGTCTCATGGAACAGCGTTCCGAAATCATATATACGGTGACTTATGCCCAGCCTGCCGCACACGGAGCGGGCATCGGCTATGTCCTGCTCGGACCGCAGGGCATTCCTGTCCTCTTCGGCGTTTTGCGGACGGTACAGCTTCATGGTCGCGCCGAAGACGGTCATGCCGGCCTCCTGCAGGAGAAATGCCGCGACCGAGCTGTCCACGCCGCCGCTCATGGCGGCGCATACGGTTTCTGTCACAGCTGTCCCTCCCCCCAAGTGTGATCGTGCAGCGCACCGATTTCCTGCAGGCCGGGGAAGCCGTGCTGCCGCAGAACCTCATAGACGGCTATCGCCACGGAGTTTGACAGATTCAGCGAGCGGAGGTGATTCAGCATTGGGATACGGACGCAGGAATCGGGACGTGTCAGCAGAAATTCCTCCGGCAGTCCGCGCGTTTCCTTTCCGAACATGAGAAAAACCTCCTCCGGATAGGATACGTCGGCATAGCAGTTCCGAGCCTTGGTCGTAAAGCAGAAGAGCGGCACGCCCGTGTGGCACGACAGAAACTTCTCCAGACCGTCGTAGAAGTGTATATCGAGTTTGTCCCAGTAGTCCAGTCCCGCACGCTTCATCTTTCTGTCGTCAATGGAAAAGCCGAGCGGGCGGATGAGGTGGAGGGATGCGCCCGTAGCGGCGCACGTGCGGGCAATGTTGCCGGTGTTCTGCGGTATTTCCGGCTCGTGAAGAACGATGTGTATGCGGGACATGTCGGATTCCTTTCCATAATGGCCGTGATGTTAGTGTCTCCCATTATAGTACATTCTCCCGATGATTGCAAGTGTTAGCCGAAAATTTACAATTAAGTACATGTTCCTTTGCAATTTGGCGGTATAATAGAGTGTATTTCCCTGCAGGAAGAAAAAAGTCGGCGTCAAACGGCCCGGCGGACAGAAAGGATTGCATGCCTAATGAGTATCATCAGCAAGTTGTTCGGCACATACAGCGACCGTCAACTCAAAAAACTGGAAAAGATTGCGGACAGAATCGAGGCGCTGGCCTCCACATACAAGGAAATGGGGGACGAGGAACTGCGCGGCGTTACCGGAGCACTCCGGGACAGACTGGGGGCAGGGGAGACGCTGGATGATATCCTGCCGGATGCTTTTGCCGCCATCCGGGAGGCGGACGACCGCGTGCTGGGAAAGCGTCCGTTCCATGTGCAGCTGCTCGGCGGTATTATCCTGCATCAGGGACGTATCGCGGAGATGAAGACCGGAGAAGGAAAAACACTGGTGGCGACCATGCCCGCCTACCTGAATGCCCTGACCGGGAAGGGCGTGCATATCGTTACCGTCAACGATTACCTTGCAGCCCGTGATGCCGAGGAAATGGGCAAGGTGTATGAGTTCATGGGTCTGACCACGGGACTGGTCGTCCACGGTCAGACACAGGCGGACAAACACGCGGCTTACAACGCGGATATAACCTACGGAACCAACAACGAGTTCGGGTTTGACTATCTGCGGGACAACATGGTCGTGTACAAGGAGCGCGTCGTGCAGCGCGGGCATGCTTTTGCCATCGTGGACGAGGTGGACTCCATCCTGATTGATGAGGCACGGACGCCGCTGATTATCTCCGGTGAAGGGGAAAAGCCAACGGATCTGTACGAACGGGCAGATCGGTTTGTTCGCACCCTGCGCAAGTATGTCGTTACCGAGCTGGATGCCAAAGAGGAACACGACGATATCGACGCGGACTATATCGTTGACGAGAAGGCCAACACCGCCGTGCTCACCCCTCACGGTGTGATTAAGGCGGAAAATTTCTTTGCCCTGACACCCGGCACCTATACAAACGCCGAAAATGCCATGCTTGCGCACCATATCAATCAGGCCATCAAGGCGCACGGCTGCATGAAGCTGGATG
>CAVDLN010000102.1:0-6018 GCA_963609805.1 Erysipelotrichaceae bacterium
CGGTACGTACTATCAGCTTTACACCGGAGCATTTGAATTGGAGTAAATCAAACCTAAAAGGACAGCCCGCACAAAGTGCGGGCTGTCCTTTATTGCCGTTCGGCTGTCATGCGGATTTACCAGTCAAGTCTAACCTCTGCGTGTGCATCGGAGGAGTCATAGATTGCCTGCATCATGCGGGCGGTTATGATAACCTGATCAATGTGCGACGGCAGCTTTTCGCCGCTGCGGATGCAGCGCACAAACGAATCAATCTCATTCTGGAACATGTTTACGCTCTCATATTCCGGCGTTTCCTGCCAGAGTTTTCCGTCTTTTGTTCCGTAAATTGTGAAGTTTCCGCCGTACTGGAGCCGGATACCTGCCTTATCGCCAAGGAAGTCGATGAAGGCCTCGTGAGGGCCGATATTCTGAGCCCATGCGCCGTTCAGGGAAATGGTCGGACCCCACACACCCGGGGCGGTCTGCGTCCGGACAAGTCCGGTTACGCTGTCGTCCACGTCATATGTGCCGTTGAGATCCTTTGTATTTTCGGACCACATGCCCTCATAGACATAATTTTTCATATCCACACCGAGCTTGCAGTAAGCCTGACCGGAGACGGTTACGGGTTTGGGATCGCCCGTGCAGAACATGACGATATCCAGATAATGCACACCCCAGTCAATCAGCGCGCCGCCGCCCGCAATTTCCTTTGTGGTGAAGGCGCCGCCCAGACCGGGAATGGAGCGCTGTGCGCGGAAGGAGACATACACATGGTAGACATCGCCCAATGCCCCTGCGGCAATCAGGTCATGAATCTTATTGACGGCAGTGTTGAAGCGATTGACAACGCCGATATTGAGTACCTTGCCTGTTTCGTGCTGCACGGCCTGCATCTGCTTTGCCTCCGCGTAGGTGCGTGCGGCGGGCTTTTCGCACAATACATGCTTGCCCGCACGCAGGGCATCCATGGCGATGACGGGGTGCATCCGGTTGGGTGTGCATACGGAAACGGCTTCAACCTCCGGGTCGCCGATGACCTCGTGGTAATCCGTAACGGCAACGCCGCATCCGTACTTGCGGACAGCCTCCTCGGCTCTCTCGGGAATGATATCGCAGAAGTATTTGATGATCACATCAGGGTTGTTCATGTAACTGGGAATATGCGCGGCGTTGGCGATACAGCCGCATCCGATAACGCCGACTACGACTTTCTTTTCCATACTGAAATTACTCCTTATGCCTTTTTCATGTACGCATTGCGCTTTTTAGGGGAACCGTGACTATTATATATCGCCGGGGAAAATTTGTCAAGTGGAAGCGTACGGAATCAAACCGTTTCCGCGACTTCCCGTACCGTATACGCACGGCAGGCGGGCAGCTCAATGCAAAGCAGACGGCGTTTGCCTTCTGCCCTCAGATCCGCCGCAATGACTGCGTCTGCCATCGGATCGTACACCTCAGGATTCCGGAATCCGTCAAGCGAGAGCGTCAGCGTGACATCCTCCTCGCGTGTGTTGCAGAGCATAACAGCCTGTCCGGATGCGGTTTTCCGGGTCAGCGCCAGAACTCCGGGAGTCGCTGCATCGGTCCTGACCGACAGGGCGTCGGCGTTCAGCTCCTCTGCCAGATCCGATGCGTTCGGGACGCAGCGGGCACCGGGAGCGGGACAGAACAGATTTTCCGTATCCTGCGTCGTCAGAATGCGCAGCCCGGCGGCCGCGAGCCGCTCAAACAGTGCAGCCATGTCGGGCGTAATCTCCATCGGAGGGAGAATCAGTGCCTGCGCAGAGATGCCGGCGGGTGTTGTCAGGTATCCGTTGTGTACCTCGCTTGCCGAGAGGACATCGTAATCGATAAAGTCAAAGTCACACTGCCTGTCCAGAAGCCCGTCCATCACATTGGTCAGCGCTGCCTCGGCAACCAATTCCTTTTGCGTGTAACCGCCGTATTGGGCGGCAGAAGGGCGATGGTGCAGCTGGAAAGTTTCAATGGGATAGTATACAAACACCTCCGGCGCGGGTGTCCCTGCCATGACCGCATCGATGCGTCCCAGTGCGGTGTTGTAGCGCGTGTAGGTTTCCGGATCCATAAAGTCGGCGCCGTAATAATAGGTGAAGGTGTCCACGCCGAGCGCGTACTGCGCACAGAGGGAACCATACATCTGATCATGCGTAACCTTGCCTCCCTGCGCATGTGCGGATACCTCGCTCATGACATGCGGGCGGCGGTATGCATGGGCAACGGAGGAAACAATCTTCGGCGTGAAGGCGTTTTTCCGAACGACCGGGGGCAGGGAATGCAGCATGTCGATGCCCGGGGTGTGCATATGGCGGAGCAGGTGGAAGAAGTTTCCTTCAAACACCGTGTGGAAACGGATGTTGTCCTCCAGCAGGATGTGTCCGGAAAAGTCAACGTGATTCCGCGCGCACCAGTCGGAAATCTGAGAGAAGAAACTCTGCTCGTACAGGTCGGACATAAGGCGCCAGAAATCGAAGCGAACCTGTTCCGCATGACGTCCGGAACCCATAAACAGAGCGGCAAGTTCCCGTCTCAAATCGTAGCCGCAGCGGGAGGTGAATTGATTTTCAACATCCCGCCCCCATGAAAGAACAGGGTAGAGAGGTATTTCGTCGTCATACGGATCATGCGTCGCACGGGGGGTCAGCCCTTCGTTTATATAGCAGCCCATGAAGGACGGCTCGTCCGTAAAGAAGGCCTCCACCCTGCCGGGAGCAGTATCCCCTTCCTTCAGGTGCGCGGGGATAGCGGCGGCATAGCGCTCATAGGTGTTCGCGATGAACGCGCGCACCGCATCGGAATTTGTGACATCAATGTATCGGCGTGCTTCGAAAACATTGTGGACACAGTGTGTCCCTTCGTACAGCCTTTTTTCGGCGAAAGCGCAGAGAAGGGCAGGGGAGGACGTGCTGTTGAGAACCGATATGGCGTCCGTTGTGTCCCTGAATTCCTGCGGACATAGCGACAGGAAATGTCCGTCCCTGTCCGGATGGAGATTGCCGTCCGCATCGCAGGCGTAGAGTCCCCCGAACAAAAATTTTTCATGTCCGCGCGGCAGGGCGATGCAGCCGACCTCGCCCGGACGTACATAGGCTGTAATGCTGACGACCGCCCGTGCCTCTCCGTCCGGATAGTCACGCAGCGTAACGCCGCCGGCGCCGCCGGAGGGGTACCCGCGCTCATCATATATCCAGAGGCGCATGCCCTCGGCAGTGCAGGTGTCCGCAAGCACGGAAAGCAGTTTCCACTCGCGATCGGATTCGAGATACGAATACTGGGTGGACACATTAGTGACCACACCGCCGAATCCGCGTGACCGCAGGTCACGCAGCATCGCCGTCACCTGCTGACGGTAGGCTTCGTCCGAAATATCCGCGGGGTGCGCAGAATCGTGAATGATTTTTAACGGCAAATGTCCGACGTCGGGCGTATACATTGCAAACCTCCTTATATCTGAACGGTTTCTCCGTCGCGGTTTGTAAAGACAAATTCGGCCTTGCCCGGGCGGCAGTATACGGCGGTTGCCGTGTATTCGCCGCGAATCCACTTGTCGCTTCCGCGAACGGGGTGGTTGCTCATGGCGGCGCACAAAACCGTCTCGAAATTCGGCTTTTCCTCCCCGGAGAATACTTCGGGCGAAAGTACATCCAGGCAATGGCAGTGACCGCAGAGCATAACGTCAATGTTCATTTTGTTCAGCAGGCTTACCCAATCGGCGTAGATATCCGGCGTCGTCTGCGTAAAGGCGTGCTTGGAGTAGTGGAAGGGCATATGGCAGATGGCAATGCGGTGGCGCACACCCGGTGCGTTGTATTCCGTGTTCCGGTTTCGGATAAGCCCGCGCAGGTATTCACTCTGCTTACGGCGCCATGCAGGGAAGTCACACACCCCGCCGTACTCGACACAGCCGTCCGGCTTGTCCTCTCCCGCATCCAGAACGACGCCCCAGAGAGACCCGAGACGGAAGGAGTAGTAGGTCGTGCCGCGGTCGGTAGTCGGTGTGTAGTCGGTCAGATGCTCCGCGTTATGGCCGCGCGTATCGTGATTGCCGCGCGCATAGACAACAGGGTACTCTCCCTTTGTTATTTCGGACGCAAGGCGGTGCAAGGTCATAATCATTTCCGGTGTGTCCGCGGAGTCGCCGATATCGCCGTTCAGCACAAGCACCTGCGTGTCGGGATGCGCCATGGCGGTGCGTGCCGGTGTCACGGCGTCGCCGTGGGTATCTGCCAGTACAAACAGCTTTACATCCTCCGCGTCCTTCGGAACGGGACGGAACGTGTATACCGCTGTTTGCGTAGGCTCCGGCTTCGGAAAGTAGTTGCAATGGTCGGCAAGCGGTGCCAGATTGACACGGTAGCAGCCTGCGGCGTCGAGTGCGTCGACCGGAACGCGCACCTTATGAACCGATGTGTCGGTGCGCATGACGCCGTTATTATTGTCCGTGTAAGTAACTTCGCCGACGGTGACGGATGCCAGAGCACGGCAATTGCAGATCAGCAGAATCTCATATTCGTTTTCCACGGCACATACAGCGGGATGCAGTTCAAGGCAGGGAATGGAAGTCATGATTGAGTATCCTCCGTTTCATTTGCAGCAGCCGGCCTCGCTTGCTTTTCCTCGTCCGATGCGGGTGCATAGGGCTTCAGGTCGTATCGCGCAAGCGCAGCGGGCGGAATTTTTCCTTTAACCTTTTCAAAGTACTGGATATTGTTGCGGAGCATGAACGCAAACTGATTGTTCGGAGTGCGGCCTTCCGCTTCGGAAATGAACAGCAGCTTGCGCATCAAATCCTCCGACAGGCGCACGGTTACCGTATAGGATTGCTTCATATACGTGTATCCCCTTTCTGTGTCCGTCAGCGGGACACCTTGGTGACGACCGTCATCGGGTTGTAAAACCGCAGGATACCGAGAGCCTTCTGGGTTGCCTCAAACAATACTACCGACAGCCCGTCGTCCTCTTCCAGCAGAGCATAGTAAACATCCGGCGCACTGTCCGATGACAGGAACCGATACTCCTTCCGGATATCGCGCGATTCCAGACGGGACAGAGCCGCGTCATCCAGCGGTGCTATCTCCTGAAAGTTCTTGATGGCTGTTTCCAACGTTGCCTTGCGGGAGCGTCCCCCGTAGATATAGGAGAAAGTGATGTTCCCGGATGTCATGGAGTATTCAAACTCCACCGACAGGTAGCGCCATGTAAAGAAAACAAGCATCCATTCAAAAACGGGGAGGACGGCAACCATCCAGGGAAGATGGAGTACAATCAGCAGTGCAGCCACCGCCAGGAAAAACACGATGTAGCTCACAATCGCCAGCGTACGGCAGAGCCGCACTTTTCCCTCGTGCTTTTGGGCTACGACAAACTCGTAGGTGTTGAATTCATTCATGTGGGAAAACTCCTCAATCAGTCCTCAGTCGGTGTAACGCCATAGTAGAAGTAGTCAACATATGTGTTTCCGTACAGGATGCGCAGCCTGTCTTCCTTCCAAACCAGATTATCCTCGCTGACATCCAGCTCGGTCGGTGTATCCTGTCCGGACAGTTTCTCCAGCCGGACAACCATGAACGGATTGAGTTTTTCGTATACGTTAACCATAGGCATGCTGCCCTGATAGGAGCCGTTTTCGACCAGCGTACTGTTGTCAACGTATATGACCCGGTTTCCGTCCGGCGAGTACAGAGCTGTCGCGTTATGCACATAATGGCTTACGATGTGCGCAACGGTCAGACAGCCGATCATGATGGCGGACAGAACCACGGGAAGAACAATCGACAGAAGCCGGCAGATCAGGTCGCGTCTTTCTATGGAGGCACGCATGGCTGCACGGCGGCGCAGTTCCTCACGGTCATCCTCGTCCAATTCGTCGTCGGAATCGGCAGAATCAGAATCCTCTGCCGGCGTGCGGAACGAGGAAAAGACGAAGAATCCCGTTCCCGCTGTCAGGAAGACCACAAACGCACCCAACTCAATTTTCTCCCAAATTTCCCCGAAAAGGCCGAAGAGATAGAG
>CAVDLN010000103.1:0-5931 GCA_963609805.1 Erysipelotrichaceae bacterium
ACCCGACCCTGTCCTCTTCCGTATGGAAGCAGATGGTTGTCGGGCAGCACCACGGACTTCCCACACGGCTGATGGATTGGACTCGCTCCCCCCTGATAGCCCTGCATTTCGCCAATTCGGAGAGCAACTTTGACAAGCTGAACCGGCGGGACAGCGTGGTTTGGCGATTCAACATGAAGGATGTCAACCGGTTTCTGCCGGATAAGTATACCCGGATTCTGGACAGAGACAAAACCTTTATTTTTTCACTGGATACGCTGTCGGAGGCTGTTGACAGCATTGACCAGTATGACAAGGATATGGGAACGGAAGCCTTTGTCAATCTGGAACCGCCGTCCATTGACCAGCGCATCGTGAACCAGTATTCCTTCTTTTCCGTCATTCCGGCGGGCATTACGGACATCGAGAAATACCTGGAGGAACACACGGAGCACACCGTCCGGTATATCATCAAGAAGGAAATCCGCTGGGATGTCCGGGATTTGCTTGACCAATTCAATGTCAGCGAACGCATGATTTTCCCGGGACTTGACGGACTGTCACGGGCGCTGGCACGGCACTATTTTGTAAAAGGCTCCGACACGGAGAGGAGGCGGTATACCGATGAAACGACATAAGGCTCACGGCAGGTCGGGTCTGCGGCACGCGAAGGCATGGCTATACCTTCTGCCCACGCTCGTCTTTCTCGGCGTATTCATGATTTACCCGCTGGTGGATGTGCTGATATACTCCTTTGAGGAGGGATTCAATTCCGCCTCACAGACGATGCTCGGCATAGGATGGTATAACTATTCCTATGTTCTGCACGATCCGTATTTTCTGCAGGCGGTTAAGAACACCTTTATTCTGGTTATCATAACCGTTCCTGTTTCGACGGTGCTGGCTCTGCTGATTTCCCTGGGGCTGTCCTCCGTCAAGCGCCTGCGCAGCCTGTTTCAGACCGTGTATTTTCTGCCGTACGTCACCAATACGCTGGCTGTCGGTCTGGTTTTCATGGTTCTGTTCAAGAAAACCGCCTACTCGGACGGGCTTGTCAACCTGCTCATCACGGCATTCGGCGGTGAATCGGTGGATTTTATCGACGGTCCGTACTGGGCCAAAATGCTCGTCATGTGTCTGTATACAATCTGGGTTGTCATGCCCTTCAAAATACTGATTCTGACAAGCGCCCTCGCGTCGGTTGACCGGAATTACTACAACGCCGCGCGCGTGGACGGAACCGGCAGATGCCGCATGTTCTTCCGCATCACGCTGCCGATGATCTCACCCATGATATTCTACCTGGTCATTACGGGCTTCATCGGCGCATTCAAGGCATATTCGGACGCCGTGGCGCTGTTCGGCACGGATCTGAACGCCGCCGGAATGAATACCATCGTGGGCTACATATACGACATGCTGTACGGCGACAGCGGCGGCTATCCGTCCTATGCGGCGGCGGCAGCGCTGATCCTGTTTGCCATCGTGCTGACAGTAACGGTCATCAACCTGATGGTCAGCCGCAGCCGGGTCAGAATGGGAGGAAAAAGTTCATGAACACAAAGGAAAGGACAAGGACATCCCCGTCCGATACCCGCTTGACGGCAATCCGCAGACGTGCGGCGCGGAATCAGCGGATCCGCCTGATTATCACCTACGCACTGCTGGGTGTGTGGGCTGTGGTCGTGCTGTTTCCCTTCTACTGGATGGTGCTGACCTCGGTCAAGAGTTACAGTGCCTACTCCTCCGAAAGCATTCCGAAATTTTTCACGCTGCACCCTTCCCTGGAGAATTACAGGGAGGCATTCACGCAGGTGCCGCTGGCTCGGTATTTTCTGAACACCCTGATTTTCACGGTGGCAACCACCCTGCTCATGCTGATTGTCATTGTGTTCTCCGCCTTTGCCTTCGCACGGCTGGATTTCAAAGGAAAGAATATCCTGTTTGCGGCTTTCCTGTCTTTGATGATGATTCCCAGCGAACTGGTTATCATCACAAACTTTGTAACCATAACGGAGCTCGGCCTCCGCAACACATTTCTGGGACTGATTCTGCCGTCGGTCATGTCCATCTTCTACATATACCTGCTCAAGGAGAATTTCGAGCAGGTTCCGGACGAATTGTACCGCGCGGCAAAAATTGACGGTACGTCCGACATTAAATACCTGTTCCGGGTGCTGATTCCGATCTGCCGGCCGACCGTTGTCACCGTAGCCATTCTGAAAGTTATCGAATGCTGGAACGCGTATGTCTGGCCGCGCCTGATAACGGACGATCAAAACTACTTCCTTGTGTCCAACGGCATTCAGGAAATACGGGAAAACGGCTTCGGACGGGAAAATATACCCGCCATGATGGCAACCGTCGTGGTCGTATCGGTTCCGCTGATCGTGCTGTTCCTGATTTTCAGGCGGCGCATCATGGAAGGCGTTTCCAGAGGAGGAACCAAAGGATGAGAGCAAAAGTCGGCAGAATTCACTCACCCGCAAGGGCCGCTGCGCTGTTTCTGGCACTTCTGCTTCCGATACTTTCCGCGTCAGCGGTTCTGAGCGGCTGCCACGGGCAGAGAGAGCAGTCGTCCTTTACGGTTCCGGACAGCTTTGACGAAACGCGGGAGTATGAAATCGTATTCTGGGCGAAAAACGATACCAATATCCGGCAGGCCAACATATACAAGCGTGCCGTCTCGGAGTTTGAGGCGCTGTATCCCAATATCCATATCAAGCTGAGCCTGTACACCGATTACGGGCAGATTTACAACGATGTCATTACCAATATACCGACCGACACAACCCCGCACATCTGCATATCCTATCCGGATCACATTGCCACCTACATGACCGGAGAGAATACGGTTGTACCGCTGTCCGACCTGATGTCGGATCTGGCATACGGACTCGGCGGTACCGAAATCCGGTTTGATTCACCGAGCGAGGATGAAATCGTGGCCGAGTACCTCGGAGAATGCAAAATAGGCGGAGATCAGTGGGCTCTGCCGTTCATGCGCTCCACCGAGGCATGCTACGTCAACCGGGATTACGTGGAACGGCTGGGCTTCACGCTGCCGGATGTCCTGACGTGGGATTTTATCTGGGAGGTTTCCGAGGCGGCCATGGAAAAGAACGCGGACGGAACCTTCAAGCTGAACGGGCAAAAGGTGCTGATTCCGTTTATTTACAAGTCCACCGACAATATGATGATCCAGTACCTGAAGCAGTCGGGGGCGGAATACTCCACCTCCTCCGGCGAAATCGGGCTGTTTAATGAAACGACGGAGCAATTCCTGTACACCGTAGCCGAACATGCGGGAACGCGCGCGTTTTCCACCTTCAAGATATCCAGTTACCCGGCAAACTTTCTCAATCGGGGACAATGCATTTTCGCCGTTGATTCCACAGCGGGATCAACCTGGATGGGTACCGATGCGCCCCTGTCGGACATCAGCGCCGATGCCGTAGTGGATTTCGACACCGTTGTATATCCTGTTCCCCAGGTGGATCCGGAAAACCCGGCCATGATATCGCAGGGTCCGTCGATCTGCCTGTTCAACAAGGAGGATCCGCAGGAGGTGCTGGCGGCATGGCTGTTTCTGCAATATCTGCTGACGGACGGAATCCAAACCGATTACGCGGAAACCGAAGGGTATGTTCCGGTTACAACAACAGCCCGTGAATCGGAGGAATACCGCAGCTACCTGTCCCGCAGCGGCGAGGATTCTGACACATACTACCATGTAAAAATCGACGCGACCAATATGCTGCTGGCCCATACGGAGGACACATTTGTAACGGCCGTATTTAACGGCTCCGCCTCCCTGCGCAATGCCGCCGGGCAGCTGATTGAGGAGGTCACCCGAGCCCGGCGATCCAAGGAAACGGTAGACGAAGCCTTTCTGCAAAAGCTGAAGGAGGATGTCACCGCACTGTACCGTCTGGACCAGTGCGGGGCAGCGACAGGCGTCAAGGCGGATCTCGGAAAACTGCCGACCACCTCCGTCATTCTGCTGTCTGTTCTCGGCGGGGCGTGGCTGATTATCGCTTCCGTATTTGCCGTGCGCCGCGTACGGGCAAGGAAGACGGGAAAAAAAGGCTGATAGTTCCCGCCGGTGCCAAATAAATTGCAGGAATGATTTCAGACTCTTTCATTTTCTATTGACATCCATCGGATTTGATGGTATAATACGCATTGATTTTACAATTTCGGGGAAGCTTTCATGCATCTCCGCTGACCAGGAGGTCATCCATGAACCATGCCATTATCCCGGCCGGATATCATCCCGTGCTGGACGAGTACGATACGCAGCGCGCCATTGAGCATATCAAGCGAACCTTTCAGCGTGAGTTTTCCGCCGCGCTGAATCTCAAGCGGGTTTCGGCCCCCCTGTTTGTTACCGGTGCGTCCGGGCTGAACGACAATCTGAACGGTGTGGAACGTCCCGTTACCTTTGATGTACCCGCGCTGGGCGCCGAGGCGCAGGTGGTGCATTCGCTTGCGAAATGGAAGCGGCTCGCCCTGAAGCGCTATCATTTCAGCGTCGGCAACGGTCTGTACACCGATATGAACGCCATTCGCCGTGATGAGGTGCTGGATAACGTTCACTCGCTGTACGTCGACCAGTGGGACTGGGAGAAAATCATCACACGGGAAAGCCGCAATACGGATTACCTCAAGCTGATTGTCCGTGCCATTGTCAAAGCAATCTGTGATACGAACGACGCGCTCCGCGTACGTTTTCCGCAGCTGTCTGTCGACCTGTCGCCGGATGTGACCTTCATCACCTCTCAGGAGCTGGAGGATCTGTATCCCGAACTGACTCCCAACCAGCGGGAGAACGCATTCCTGAAGGAACACCGCACCGCCTTCATCATGCAGATCGGCGGCTGTCTGCGTTCGGGAAAGCCGCATGACGGCAGAGCTCCCGACTACGACGACTGGCAGCTCAACGGCGATCTGTTCTTCTGGGACGATGTGCTGGGCCGTGCGCTGGAGATTTCCTCCATGGGAATCCGGGTTGACGCAGAGTCGCTGGATCGCCAGCTGACTCTGGCAGGATGCGACGACAGGCGGAATCTTCCGTTCCACCGGATGCTGCTCGGAAACGAGTTGCCGCTGACCATCGGCGGTGGCATAGGACAGTCGCGCCTGTGCATGCTCATGATGGGCTGCGCCCACATCGGTGAGGTTCAGTCCTCCCTGTGGGATGCCGAAACGGTTGCCGCCTGCGAGGCGGCAGGCGTGCGGCTGCTGTAAATCCGTACATACAGAGAATACCGCCGGAGTTCTCCCCTCGGAGAGCCCCGGCGGTTTTCCGTCTGCGCCCGTTGACAAATCCGTCGGCATGTAGTAAAATATTGACGGGAAAAGCCGCAGCTTTTTCTGAGGAGGAAATGCGCATGATTCAGACACCGCTGGCAGATGCCGTGCGCCCGCAAACCATGGACGAAATCGTCGGGCAGGAACATCTGTTCGGAAAAAGCGGCGTCCTGCGCCGCATGATTGAGGCAGGACGCATAACCAACATGATTTTTTTCGGCCCCCCGGGAACCGGGAAAACAACGGCTGCCTCCGTCATAGCCGCCATGTCCGGCATGTCGTTCCACAAGCTCAACGCAACAACCGCCTCGCTGGCGGATGTCAAAGCCATTCTGGCGGAAACGGGCAGCATGTTCGGCGCATCCGGCATTCTCCTGTATCTGGACGAAATACAATATTTCAATCGCAAGCAGCAGCAAAGCCTGCTGGAATATATGGAGGACGGACGGATCACGCTGATAGCGTCCACGACGGAGAATCCGCACTTCTATGTATACAATGCGTTAATTTCGCGCTCCTCCCTGTTTGAATTCAAGCCGGTTGACCCGCATGCCTGCCTGCAGGTTCTGCACCGGGCACTGGATTTGCTTAACGCGCAGAACAACACATCCACCGTTCTGCCGGACAATGTGGGTCTTT
>CAVDLN010000104.1:0-5811 GCA_963609805.1 Erysipelotrichaceae bacterium
CAATACACGGGCCGCGTCCGTGGGACGTGTCTGCGTGCTTAAATTGTGCGGTACATAATATTTTATTTTTATTGTCTTAGGAAATCGTTGATTTATTCGGTATCTTTCCCTTTGCCTTTACCGCTTTTCTTTGACCAATCCGGCACCGTGATCAGCGCATAGGCGCAGAGACCGAGCACGAAGCCCGTCATGACAATTGTTCCTTTGAGAAAGAAGGAATGCTTCAGAACCCGTTTTTCGCCGGCTCCGGTTGTTTCCTCCTTTGCCGCCGTCTCACTGTCCGCGGCGGATTCCGCCTCGGTATCCGCATCGGTCGCGGTATCCGTCTTTCCAACATTGGTCATACCGGGCAGAGGACTCGTCTCGTCACGCAGCTCACCGTCCGGCAAAGTATAGGTCAGGCTGCGGCTGTCTCCTGCCTTACCCTCATACAGATACGCGAATCGGCCATCGGGTGCGGCATCTCCGAGATCCATGAATTCCATCACACTGCCGGTTTTTGTGGAATTATCCGCCCATTTGAACAGGAAAGAGGATACCTCCCCCGCAAGGCCCAGGGCGGCTTTGGACACGCGCACCGTCATGCGGTTTCCGCTCACCGTATACAGTGCCTGCCCGACAGCCCGTCCGTCCCATCCGTCCGCCAGCGACTCTATCGAAACATAGTGGCTGTCGCGCGCACGGTTAATAACAAAATCATATCCCTCCCAGCCGGTGTCGGATTTGCCGTCTGTATTCAGGAAAAGATTCATCCAGTTCAAGCCTGTGTCCGTCACGATATCGTTGACGCAGGTTACCGTGAAGTACAGGTACTCCGCATCCTGCGACACCTTGGCCGTGTCCAGATCATTCCGGCCCGTATTGTTGACATACACGGTGTTGTTGTAGAAGCCCTGCTCATGCCGCAGCTCCGTGTCACCCACGTTATCGCAGTAATCGGGGCCGACACTCTGCCATTCGTCGGCTTCCGTGATGTTTATCGTTCCCTGCCCGCTTGCCTCCGCCGCAGCGGTGAAGCCCTTGTACTTGCGTATCATGGAAACCATCTGATAGTAATAATTGTCCCCGAACCCGACGGTATCTCCCTGACGCAGCCGCATAGGCTCCGCGTCACGGGAATATTCTGTGTTGAACAGGTCGACCATGTAGTAGCCCTGACCCGTTTTCGTCCCGGCAAAGGTCGCGTTTTTCTCACCGTTCTGGTTGAGTCCCGCAATCCACTCGTTCCACCCCGTAATCATCACCATGTCGGGGTCAAGCTTCATGACTGCCTCAAACTGCGCCTCAAAGCCCGTGCCCGCCCCGGAATCCAGGGAAAAGCCGAAGTCATTGTCAACCTTCGGGAATACGGTATTGGCATAGGAACGTCCCTTGCTGGTGGTCGGATGATGCCCGACGCACAGCGCGAGCTGCTCGAATTCGCCGTCCTCGTTCGTTCCGAGTCCTCCGTTTACCAGCTTAACCTCCCCGTCCACAATGCGGTATTCCTGAAGCCAGCTCCATGATCCGACCTCGTTGCGCCATGCCCAGCAGTTGCGTACGGTAAATTTTTCTTCCAGAAAAGCGCGTGTCTCATCCGAGCAGCTGTTTTTGTTCGCCAGAATCAACGGCTTTCCCTTATACATGTAAAACAGCTCCGAGTATTTCTCCCATCCGGCATCCGAATAGATATTCCCGCGCAGCGTTGCCATATCGGCATCGGTCTTCTCATTGGTAAACACGCAGATATCCGGGGTGGAGATTCCTTCATGCCGCATTTCCAGCCATGTATCAAACAGTGCCAATAAGGCATCCGGATAGGACGCGCCGTTTGTCATGTCAAGGAAAATAAAATCAACGCCGGCCGCTTCCAGCATATAGGCATGTTTGCGGTAAACCCACGTGTCAATGCTCTTGTAGTACCCGAAATACGGTTCCGCCCAGTAGTACCCGCCTGCGTTGTCGGGGTCGGCCAGGTAGCTTTTCAGACCGTCCAGTCCCAGTTCCAGATACTTCGCCGTGACATCCTGCGGTGTTTCATGGTCGTCCTCTCCCGTCCAGCAGAGAAAGTAAAACAGCCCGACCTGCTTGCCCTCCCGCACACTGCCGGTCTCGTCGGCTGTGGGTGTGGTGCGTCCGCGGTCGTCCGTCGCCACCCAGGACGAATAGTCCACGGTGCGATTTCCCGGAAGGACGGTTTTATCGCTCACGTCGGTGTGGGAAAATACAAGATCATCCACACTGCCGCCGAAATCGTCCGCCCACAAAGTAAAGTATCCGGCAGGGTTCAGCCCTGTGGACGCAATGCTCCCCATGACCTTCCCGTCCGCTCCGTATACGGTCAGTGCGCCGGATACGGCCGTGTATCCTACCGAACAGATAACCGCATCTCCCACGCGGAGCGTCAGTGTCTCCACCCGGTCCTCAAGCATCACGGTTGTCTCCCCGTCGGGAAAGGCATACGGAATCCGAACCGACAGCCCGCTTTTCGGCTCCGATACGGTCAGCTCCGTCGGTGTAAAGGTAAACCAAAGTCCCAACTGTCCTGCGGAAGCTGCTTTTTTCTGGAGTCGTGCCCCAAGCGCCAGACTGCCGCCCGTCAGCGCCAGCCGAAAGGACAGATCCCCGCCCTGCAGGCCGTAATCATCGCCGAGGAATACGGCCGAGCCAAAGGAAAAGGTCTTGCCTGCTTTGCAGGACAGCTTCCCGTCCGCAAAGACCATATTGGTGCGCAGGCTGACCGTTGCCAGCTTCGAATCCTGCGAGTATGTAACAATATCGGTTTTTGTAAAGTCGTAAATATAGGTCTCCGAGGAATACTCCAGCCACGGATAGCCGCTTGTATCCTCCGCAATCGTCACCGGATCCGGCACAACCGCCCCGTCCGCGGATACCGGCAGCTGCATGAAAGACGCTGCCAGAATGCAGACAAGAAGGAAAGCGGCCGCCGCCCGCCGTGCTGTATGTGCAGACTGTTTCATGGAGTTACTCCTTTTCCTGCTGACGCTTTTTGACCGTAATAATTCCCGCGGTCACGCCGACCGCAACCAGCATAACGGCAATCAAAATCCAGATCGTCAGGCTGTCGTCAACCGTTCCGGTAACGACCCCCGCATCCGTATCCGTATCCGTATCCGTATCTGTGTTAACATCCGCATTGCCGTCCGCCGTGTCCGATTGGCCGGAATCCTGCACCGTCGTATTTCCCTCCGTGACAACGGACGCACTCTCCGTCTCTGTCTCTGTAACGAGGGCAGCGGTCTCCGACGCAGTTTCGCTCTCCGTCTCCGCCGCTGCGGTTGTCTCTTCCTCTGCCTCGGTCAGCACGCGGACATTGTCAACGCTCATATTCGCAACCCGCGTGGCCCAGCCTATCGTAGACTCGCCGGCAGAAACAAAGGTTTTCTCAGCAGTCAGGACTTCCGTTCCGTCCGGGTTGAGCATGGAAACGCTCTCAAGCAGTTTGACCGAGGACGCGATTCCGTTCTGCCTCCAGTTACGTCCGCTCTCCTCACTGAAAACGAGGGAGCAGATAAGCGCATCGTCCACAATAATCTGAGCGTCCGTTCCGGTGTCGATAATCCGCAATTCTATGCCCTTGCTGTAAGACGAACCCTCCGGCAGCGGGAAATTATGGTACATATTTACCACCTTGGCTGACTTGCTGCTATCATAAGCTTTGACATTGACGCAGACGCAGTCACTGTATACATACACCCAGATACCGGACCGCCCGGTTGAAGTATCATTGTCCGGATCCCCTGCGTCCGCCTCATAGTAGGCGCAGTCACATGCGGGCGCACGGAAAAAGACACCTGCCCTGTGCCCGCCCTGCATTTCGTAGGTAGTCAGGGAAAATTCATAGGCCCCCTTGATGGGCGTCTTGGCTGTAACCTGCGTAAAAACATGGCTCTCCAGAAACAGGTTTCCGGTTTCCCGGTTTTCGATGATTTTCACGTAGCCGTCGCCGATTCCGTTGGCATCCACATTAAAGAATTCGGACAGTTTTGTCGCATTGGCATTGACATCCGCCTCATAGTCATCAAAGCTCTCCTCAAGCACAACGGACAACTCCTCCGCCCCGGTCAGAAGGGTTGCCCCTGCGCCAAGCACCAGCAGCGCCAGGCACAGTGCCAGCATACGCATCCATTTGCTTTTCATAAGGTAATCCGTCCTCACTTCATTTCGGAACCGCCGATATATTCGACGAGTTCTTTTTTCGGAGCTTCCCGCGCACCCGCTTCGGTCTCCTTGTGAATATTGTACCATGATGCAAAAATTATGTCAATACCATGTGGAAATTTTGATAGATTATTTCTGCATGTCCCGTAATACTCCCACATGCAAAAAAAAGACCTCCCCGTTCCGACATGCGGGCGGGAAGGTCTCCGTAAATATGCAATTCAGCTGATGTCGAATCGGCTGCTGCGCATCATTCGTCTTACGCAGCCTTCGATGCCGACAGCAGCTGCGACAGCTTGCCCGGAATACCGGCAATATCCCGATAAGTCTGTTCGTCAAAGGGCGTGCCGATTCCCGCTTTTCTCAGAGAGCCCAGGAAGGTATCATGCTTGCCAACCGTTGCCAGCTGCAGGTATGCGGCTGCCGCACCGTCATAGTTGTCCAGACTCATGGCATACAGCTCAAGGGAGGGCAGAAGCGACATGGCATAGCTGATGTAATAACCCGGGTTGTCAATCGTCACATAGTGCCAATAGGAGGTCGGGCTTTCGTAGAGCTGGCTGAAAATCTGATCTATCCCGAGATCCCGCAGAACCTGCTCCATAACCGAATCCAGCGTCTCGGCTGTATAGTCGCTGTGCGAATACACGTACATCTCAAAATCGTTGACCGCGACGCAGTTGCAGATACTGGCTATATCAGACAGCAGACGGTAGGTAACGAGATAGGTATACGCCTTCGAAGTCACATTGTCGCGCAGGAAGGAGGTAAACAACCACTCGTTGCCCTGCGAGTTTACCTCTGCCAAATCCAGAGGAATATCCATGCTGGCGGATTTTTCCATCGCATAGCAATGGCCGAACTCGTGCACAACCGTGTACAGATCCTGATACCCGGATCCGAAGTAGAACATCGGATACGCCAGCTTGTAGAAATAGACGGAAAACGCGCCTACATGGCTCTTCTCTGCATTGAAGGTCAGGATATAGTGATTGTTGTTCCACATGTCATAGTAGGTCTGCTTCATGTCTCCGCTGACGGAATCGAAATAGGCGTCCAGCACGTCTGTAACAGATTGGACGGTCGTACCCAGTCCCTCTACAACACCGAGTCCGGTCACATCCGTCTGCAGGATGCGGTTTACATCGGCCTGATCCGCCTTGGTAAGCGTAGCTGCCACATCCTGCAGCTTGTTGAGCAGTGTCGGGAGCATCGGTGCCAGGTACTCCTTGACCATGGTACGCATGGCGGCCGTATCGGACGGCAGATAGTCCCGGTTGTACATCAACTCATAGGCGTATTCCATATAGTCGTCGTATCCGGAAATCTGCGCAATCCGCTTATTCTGCTCCACGGCACGCATGTAGATCTCGGCGCTTTTCTGGAGGAAAGTGTCATCGTACGCCAGTGAGCGGTATTCCGCCATCAGCTTGTCGGAGGCAACTTTCAGATCGGTCAGCTCATCGGTATAGGAGCGTGCGGAGGCAACCGCCTGCGCGCGTTCCTCCTCTGTCCATCCCTCGAAAAACGCTTCGGCATACGGGGAGGCATCGATATCGTCATACATCTCAATCAGCTGCTGCAGGACCTTGTTGTACTTCCCGCTGATGTCCTCCAGCAGTGCAGCGGCAGTCTCGCTGTCGGTGCGCA
>CAVDLN010000105.1:0-5758 GCA_963609805.1 Erysipelotrichaceae bacterium
ACCTTGTTGAACTGGTGTCCGCGCACCATGCCGCGCTCATCGGCACGGTAGGAACCTGCCTCACGGCGGAAGCAGGGCGTGTAGGCGAACAGCTTCTTGGGCAGGTCGGCCTCCGTCAGAATCTCATTGCGGTACAGCGACGCCAGCGCCGCCTCGGCGGTCGGCAGCATGTAGTGCACGCGCCCGTCGGTCGGGTTCTCGATCTTGTACACCTCATCGGCGAACTTGGGGAACTGTCCCGCCGTCAGGCCGCATTCGTACTCCAGCATGTGCGGGGGCAGGATCATCTCGTAGCCGTCCGCCAGATGCGTATCCATAAAGTAGTTGAGCAGCGCCCACTCCAGACGGGCGCCCATGCCGCGGTAAATCCAGAATCCGGATCCCGCCAGCTTGGTGCCGCGCGGATAGTCGATAAGGCCCAGATCCGTGCAGAGATCCACATGGTTCTTCGGCTCGAAATCAAACTTTCTCGGCTCGCCCCAGTAGCGCAGGGGCTGGTTGTTTTCCTTGCCGCCCGGCAGCAGATCCTCATCCGGCAGGTTGGGCAGACCCAGCATCAGCTCGGTGTAGCGCTCCTCGATTTCCTTGATCTTTTCGTCGTTTGCCTTTGTCTTGGCGGACAGCTCCTTCATTTCGGCGAACAGAGCCGTGACGTCCTTCCCTTCCTTCTTGTACTGCGGGATCATCTTGTTGGTCTTATTCGCCTCTGCCTTCATGGCCTCGTTTCCGGCAATCAGCGTGCGGCGCTCGCCGTCCAGCTTCAGAATCTCCTCAATGTCCTCCCGCGCGTCCTTGCCTTTTTTCGCAAGCCTTGCAATGACTTTCTCGGGGTTTTCCTTGATATACTTAATGTCCAGCATGGTTTTCTTCTCCTTTTTCTTTCCGTTCCCTCGCGGGAATCTTTCTGATTATTCAAAGTTATTTATATTTATTCGAATATATTCTGTCCCGCAAGCTTTTTCAGCAGTTCCTCAAGGTCTCCGTCGTCCTCGTAGGAAAGCTCCACAACCCGTTTGCGCGGTGTCCGTCGGATCTTTACGCGGCGTCCCAGCGTACGCATCATGCGCTCCTCCAGATCCTTCATGTACACCTTTTTCTGCTCATCCGCTTCCGCCCCGGGTTCATCGTCCTCCGCCCGCCCGGCGGTCTGCTCGGTCGCCTGCTTTGCGGATGCGGCAAGCTTCTCCGCCTCCCGCACGGACAGTTCCTTTTCCGCGATGCGGCGCGCCATGGCAATCTGCTTTTCCTCATCCTCAACCGTCAGCAGTGCGCGCGCGTGTCCTGCGGACAGGCTGCCGTCGCGCAGCATGTTCAGAATCTCCTCCGGCAGATCCAGCAGCCGCAGCAGATTGGCCACCGTCGAACGGTTTTTGCCCGCCTGCGATGCGACCTGATCCTGCGTCAGCCCGAATTTGTCAATCAGCATTCGGTACGCCATGGCTTCCTCAACCGGGTTCAGATCTTTGCGCTGCACGTTTTCGATCAGTGCGACCTTGGCTACCTCCAGATCGTCCCCGGTCATGACGGACACCGGAATTTCGTCGATTCCCGCCATTTCCGCCGCCCTGAACCGGCGTTCTCCGGCGACAATCTCATATTTTCCCGGTTCAAACTCTATCTCGCGCACCAGTATCGGCTGGATTACGCCGTGCTCGCGGACGGAATCCGCCAGCAGCTGCAGCGCGTTCATGTCAAAATCCTTGCGGGGCTGATCGCGCCGTGCCTGTATATCCTTCAGCGCAAGTTTGGTTACGGGTCCTTTGCTTTCAAAGCTGTTGTCGTCCAGCAGGGAGTAAAAATCCCGTCCCAGACCGCCTTTGCTCTTTCCCATACTTCCTTCCTTTCTCAGATGCGCGATGCCAGCTCGTTTGCCACGCTCATGTACTCCTTGGTTCCCTTCCCCGATTTATCGTAGTAGTAAATCGGTTCTCCGTAGCCGGGCGCCTCCGAAAGCTTGACGCTGCGCGTGATGGGCGTGGAAAACAGCTTGCCGCCGTAGTGCTTCTCAATCTGCTTCTCCACCTGCTGCGTCAGCAGCAGCCGCTTGGTGTACATGGTCAGCAGTATGCCCGTGATGTTCAGGGCGCTGTTGTAATTGTCATGCACCGTGCGGATGGTCTTGCTGAGCTGGGACAGTCCCTCCAGCGCGTAGAATTCGCACTGCATCGGCACAACCACGCCGTCGCTGGCGGTCAGTGAGTTGACGGTCAGCATGCCGAGGGACGGCGGGCAGTCCACGATGATGTAGTCAAACACCGATTTCAGCGGTTCCATTCCCTTCCGCATGGCGAGGACGGATTCCTCCCCGTTGAACAGCTCGAATTCCGCGTTGGCCAGCCTGCCGTTGGCGGGTATGGCCCACAGCTTTTCATATTCCGTCTGAATGACGGCGTCCGCCGCGCCGACCTTGCCCGTCAGCAGGTCGTACATCGTATACTTCAGCGTTTTCTTCGCGATCTTCACGCCAGTCGTCGCGTTTCCCTGCTGGTCCAGATCAATCAGCAGCGTGCGGTATCCCAGTACACCCAGGCAGGCGGCGACATTGACTGCCGATGTTGTCTTGCCGACTCCGCCCTTCTGGTTTACAAAGGATATGATTTTTCCCATCCTTTTCTCTCCTCCCGCGTGTATTTTTGCGGTTTCCCGCGGTCGCGTACAGTATAGCACATTTTTCCGTGCATTGCAAGAGACTTCACGGGAGAATCGGTAATTTTTCATATTGTCGGCTCTTCCGTTTTTTCATATGAAACATTTTTTCACCGTTTTCACATGTTTCATGTGAAACATTTTCACGTGAAACATTTTTCACCGTTTTCGCATGTTTCACGTGAAACATTTTCACGTGAAACATTTTTCACCGTTTTCGCATGTTTCATGTGAAACATTTTCACGTGAAACATTTTCACGTGAAACATTTTCACATGAAACACGGTTATCCGTGGTTTCAGTTGTTTCAAGTGAAAAAATTTTCGTGAAGCATCCGGTTCCTTGCGTTTTTCGTATGTTTCACGTGAAACACTCAACCGAGCGGCCTTCTCTTTATCTGCCCGAACTGCCGTGGAAATTCGGTGGGTGTCGGCAGCTGCTTGCATACGGTAATTATTGTTCTCGTCTCACCGTCGTTCAACGTATGCAGCGTCATCCCTTCGCACGCCGCCTCCCCGCCGCCGAGGCGGCGGATGCCCTCCCGTGCCTGCGTCAGCTCCGCCTCGCCGGCGGCTCCTTTCAGAAACAGAGTCTCACCACCGACCCGGCAGAGCGGCAGGCATAGCTCGTCCAGAACCTCCAGCCTTGCGACGGCGCGGCTGACCACGGCATCAAAGGACTCCCTGTAATTTTTATCTTTTCCGAGCTCCTCCGCCCGCGCGGCCACGGCACGTATGCCGTCAAGGCCGAGCAGGTGCGCCGTCTCCTCCACATATCTTATTTTTTTGCCGGTGCTGTCGATGGCCGTGATGCGCAGATCGGGGCGGAGAATTGCCAAGGGGAATGTCGGGAATCCGCCGCCGCAGCCGACATCCGCCACCGTCGCGCCGGCCGGAAATCTGTCGGCAACCAGCGCGCAGTCGGCGTAGTGAAGGGGGATGATTTTATCCGCCGTATCCAGCGCCGTCAGGTTCATGACGGCATTGACCGAGAGCATACGCTCGGTCAATGCGTAAAATTTATCCGCAGCCTCATCGTTTATATATTTTTCAAGTCTGTTTGCCCGGAAAGTCTCCGAAAACAGTGCCGCAAACCGCGCTTGCTTTTCCTTCTCATCAAACTCCATGCTTTTTCCTTTCGGCTTTCTTCCGCAATAAGGTTACTTCAGTCCGACATACAGAAGCAGCACCGATATGTCGGCGGGGCTGACTCCGCTGATTCTGGATGCCTGTCCGACCGTCAGCGGCTTCTGCGCCGCCAGCTTCTGTGCCGCCTCAATGCGCAGCCCTCGGATGGACGCATAGGGAAGGTCGGGTGACAGGTGTCTGTCCTCCAGCTTTTTCTGCCGCTCCACCTCCGCAAGCTCCCGCTTGATGTAGCCGGCGTACTTGACATCGGTTTCCACCGTGTGGCGCACGGAGAGGGGCAGGGAAGGACGTGCGGCATCCACGGGCGCCAGTGCCTCGTAGGAAACCTGCGGGCGGCGCAGAAGATCCGCCAGGGAAATACCCGACACCGCCGGCTCCATGCCCCACGACTCCAGCAGGGGATTGATCTTCTCCGGAGACAGGTAGGTTTTCTCCAGCCGCTCCCGCTCGTGCTGCTCCGCCTCCCGCTTGCGCAGGAACGCCGCATACCGTTCCTCCGGGACAAGACCGCAGGCGTACCCCGTCGGCGTCAGGCGAAGGTCGGCATTGTCCTGCCGCAGCAGCAGGCGGAATTCCGAACGGCTGGTCATCATGCGGTAGGGTTCGTTGGTGCCGCGCGTGACCAGATCGTCAATCAGCGTGCCGATATAGCTGCCGGAACGGGGAAGAATCATCGGCGGCTTTCCCAGCACCGACAGTGCCGCGTTGATGCCGGCGACCAGCCCCTGCGCCGCCGCCTCCTCATAGCCGGACGTGCCGTTGAACTGGCCTGCTCCGTACAGTCCGCCGTGCTCCCGGAATTCCAGGGTAGGGAAGAGCTGCAGCGGATCGGCGCAGTCATACTCGATCGCATAGGCATAGCGCATGATTTCGGCATGCTCGAAGCCGGTCAGCGAATGCACCATGCTCTGCTGCACGTCGGTCGGAAGGGAAGTGGAGAAGCCCTGCAGGTACATCTCCTCCGTATCCCGTCCGAGCGGCTCCACAAACAGCTGATGGCGGTCCTTGTCGGCGAACCGCACGATTTTGTCCTCTATGGACGGGCAGTAGCGGGGCCCCGTCCCGTGTATCTTTCCGGAATACATGGCGGAACGGTGTATGTTTTCGCGGATAATCCGGTGGGTTTCCGCATTGGTATAGACGATATGGCAGGGTATCTGGTCGAGATGCTCAAAGGCGTCGTCCGCCGTGCGGGCGGAGTAGGGAACGGCGTGCCGCTCTCCCGGCTGTTCCTCCAGCGCGTCCAGACGGATCGTGTCCTTCCGGATACGGGCGGGCGTTCCGGTTTTGAAGCGCATCAGCCGTATTCCGAGGCGGCGCAGGCTGTCCGACAGTCCGTCGGCGGGCAGGAATCCGTCCGGGCCGGAGGAATAGGAAGCGTCCCCCACAAAGATTTTCCCGCACAGGTAGGTGCCCGTGGCGACAATGATGCAGCCGCATTCCCATTCCTCGCCGAGACGCGTGCGGAAACCGGTTATTTTTCTTTTCCCGTCAACATCTTTTTCATGGATCTCGACGACCTCCGCCTGCAGAAGACGCAGGTTTTCCTGCCTCTCCAGCGTGTGCTTCATGACGGTGTGGTAGAGCTGTCTGTCCGCCTGAATGCGCTTGGACTGCACGGCGGCACCCTTTCCGGTGTTCAGCGTGCGGCTCTGCAGCGTGACAAGATCCGCCGCCCTTCCCATCTCCCCGCCCAGCGCGTCGATTTCGTAGACAAGGTGTCCCTTGGCCGTTCCGCCTATGGAAGGGTTGCAGGGCATATTGGCAATCGAGTCCAGCGACATGGTGCAGAGAACGGTATCGACGCCCATGCGCGCGGACGCCAGCGCCGCCTCGATTCCTGCGTGTCCCGCCCCGATTACGGCAACCTGTGTTTTGTTCATTTGCTGTTTTCCCGTGATTCCTTTAATGTAGAATTTCTTTCTGTGCGCTATATTCTACCATTTTTCGGTATGCGCGTCAAG
>CAVDLN010000106.1:0-5744 GCA_963609805.1 Erysipelotrichaceae bacterium
TTATAGCCCAGCGCATTGTATCCGGCAATGCCGTCCGAACCGCGGAGGTCAAGCTCGGTATGGATGCCCAGCACCGCCAGCATATCCGAAACGCCCTCGCCGGGATCGATGGTGCAGTCCGCGTCGTTGTAGCCGTCCAGCTCGCATCCGCGGTAAATCATGCCCTGCCGTATGGACTTGGAAACGCCGTCCGCCGAGGCGGACATCCAGCCGCCCAGATCGCGGACATTCAGAAGCGTTGAATTCTGCGTGCTGGCGATGGAAAGGAATCGGGGCGCAACCGCCGTCTCAAAATAGCTCTCCGCCTCCAGCGTCGTTTCGTCGCTCAGCGTCACAACAACCTTGTAGTAGTAGCGGGTACCCGTCTTCAAGTGGTTAAAGGATACCTTTCCCTCCTTTGAGCCGTCCGAGTACAGGATGCGGGGATTGGAATAATCCTCTTTTTCCGAGAGGACAAACCGGACCGTCTTGATTTTTTTCGAGCTGGAAAGATTCTCGACGGAATACTCAAGCTCCACCGTCTTTTCCGTATCGGCGCGGCTGTTCGTCCGCTTGTAGGCACTCATGACGGACAGCACGGACTGGCTGGAATCCTTGTCGGCGTACGCGCGCACCATCGGATCCACGACATCAACGGCATCCGTATACGGCACAATGAGCACACGCTCGTCCGAATCCTCGACGGAACCGGTATACGTACCGGTGGAAGTGCTTCCGCTCACACTCTGGTTGATGGTAATGTACTGAATAACCAGAATGCTGATAAGAAGGAACATAACCGCAAGCGCGACAAGCAGCGTGATCAGCAGCGTGCGGCGGCTTCTGGCGAAAAACCGCCGCATCTTGAACATGCGCCGTCCCATACGGCTGTGCGGGATTTTTTTGCGTACCTCCGGCGGGGGAGTATGCCGTGCCGCTTCCTCGCGGTAGCGCTGACGTTCCAGCTCACGCTCCCGCATCTCCGGACTCAACTGCTCCCCCTGCTCCGCCCCGTTTTCCAACGGTTTGTTTTCCTCGGTTGGGATCTCGTTTTCTCTCATTGTTTCGATTCCTTTCGTATTTCCGTATCTATCATGGTATCGTTTTCCGGTTCCGCTGCGCCGCATGAATGCCGGCAGCGTCCGTCATTTCCCGTCTGTCTGCGGTTCCGGATCCGATCGAACAGGTGGATCAGCCCGCCCGCTACGAGCACGCTGCAAGCGCCGAGCAGGGCGCCTGCCGTATTCATCAGCAGGTCGTCCGTCTCTGCCGTGCCGATCGCGAAAAGCCCCTGTACCGTCTCGCAGAAAAGACTCAGCGCAAAACCGCTCAGAACCGTCAGTCCGAAGCGGACTCCGAAGTTCCGTTCGGGACGCCATGCGTAACCGAGCGTCAGTCCGAGCGGGAAAAAGAGAAACGTGTTCATCAGCAGCATGCGGTAGTATTCCTCCGCGCGCCACGCTTCCTCCGGCACACGAAAGGGTATCAGGTTAATCCCGACATCCCCTCCGCCGCCTATAAACCGATAAAAAACCGTGATGCCCAGAATGCCCAGCAGCGAGCATCCCGCGGCGATGCGGTTGAACCACATCCACCCGCGGCGTGTTCTGCGCGGCGTGCCGAACAGCAGCGCCAGCACCGTCCACATAAGCAGAGACCAGAACATAAAGTAAAGGATAAGATGCGGACGGGACCTGTATATTTCCAGATAGACTATCGCATAAAGCTTCCTAAGACTCACGGAGCACCCGGCAGAGATACGCCTCCGAAGCGTCGATCCGACACTTCAGCCTTTCGTCAACACCGTCCCAGTCAATCGCTTCATCCGCCCGCCGCCGATCGGTAAGGCCTGCGATTTCCATCAGATCCCGCATCCGGCTGTTGAGCTTTTCCTGCCTGCCGTAGGTCATGAACGGACGGTGCAGTATCAGCGAAAACGCCGTGGCATGGAAGGAATTTGATATAACGTACTCCGCACCCGCCAGCCAGCCGAGAAAGCCGTCCGGCCCCGCCGACGCCGCGGCGGGAACTCCGTAGGGCAGCTTCAGCACCGTGACGATCTCACATCCGTGTGCCGCCGCCAGCTCCTCCGCCGCCGCCCGCACGAGCGGCGACGAATCAAAGTCATATACAAGAATATACGGCCTGCGCCGTGCGGGGGGCACGGCCAGTCTGCGCCACTCCTCCGCCGACAGCAGGAACACGGGATCCATAACGGCCGTCCCGCCGGATACGCCGAGCTGCTCCAGGAGAGCAAGGCCGGACGGTTCGCGCACGGACACATAGTCCAGCTCCGAGATCCAACGCCGCTGGCTGTCCGCCCACGCAGGGTCTGCCGCATCCATGGCGAAACTTGCGGCGTAGGATGCCCGCGTCGTCCCCGCAGGGGCAAACTGCAGGTAAAAGGCGGGATCCTGCCCGTTTCGAAACTGCGTGTTCCATATCTGGTCGCTGCCCGCCAGATACACATCCGCCGGCGGCGGATCCGCGCGCAGCGCCTCATAGCTGCCGTACCGTGCCGTCAGGGGCATATATTTCCGCCTGAACCTGTCGAAATTGCGCTTGCGGCGTCCCATGCGTGCCGCCGCGCGCCCCGGAAATTTGGCGAGATTGAAGGCAAGACGCAGCCCCGGTCTGTCAAATTTTGGATTTACCCCGCCCCACAGGCGGTAGTGACCGGACAGATAATCCGGCTTATAATCAACAATGCGTGCATCGTGCCCCTGCTCCCGCAGATAGCGGCACAGGGCGTAGGCCTGCAGAGCAGCGCCGACATTGTACACATCATGGCAGGTAATCGTATTCACCCGCATGAGCAATCCCTCCTTCCGTGCGGATTCGGACTTACAGAATATTATTTCCCTTCGCCTTCGGGAAACAGGAGGCGGTACAGCTTTTCGGTTTCCGCCGCATTGCTGTAGTCGCGCCCGCGGCAGGTGTCGCACAGGTGCGCCATGCGTGCGGGATCCCGCAGCAGGGCGGCTATGCCCGCCGCACAGCCCGCATTGTCCATGGGCACGATGACGCCGTCCGCACCGTCCTCCAGCTGGCTCGGAGAGGTTGCGAATCTTGTGATAACAACAGGACGCGCCAGCATCTGCGCCTCGCGCACCGTAACCGATTTCCCCTCATAGCGGCTCGGCTGAACATACAGATCACAGGCACGCAGGTACGGGTACGGATTGTCGCGCTTTCCCAGAAGAATAACGGATTTCTCCATGCCCGCCTCGGCGATTTTCCGCCGTATCAGCGGCTCATCCCCGCCGTAGCCGACAAGATACCATCGGACAGGCAGTCCGTCCTCCAACAGGCGGCGGGTAATGTCCGGGACATTGTCGAAATTTTTAGCCTCGCAGAACCGCCCGACGGACAGCAGATTGATATGCCCGTCCCGCGGCATCTCGTCCTCCGGCAGCGGCTCCTCCGCGCGGCTCTCGACGAAACGCTTCGCCAGTATGTTTTCTATGACTATCGAGCGATCCGCCATGGCGGGATGGGCGGCATCAAACGCCGCTTTGCAGGATTCCGAAACATTGACCGCGCAGGTGCACTCCGACCACATGACCTCCTCCGCGGGGTTGTCGGGCGTGACAAGCGCGCTGTCCGTGTGAAACCAGCCCAGCCTCAGCGGAGCGGATGTGCGGCGGTTCATAATCCAGTGCGGATCGATAAAGGAAATTGCCATGTCGTACTCTCCCGCGATGCGCGGCAGATGCCGCACGGCGCAGGCATGCGCGCGGTGCTTGAGCGCGTGCCCGTAATCGCGGAAGTGCAGGCGGCGGTTGCGCGCGGCGCAGATCAGTTTGGCGCGGATGCGCGCCCCCGCCACGACGGGATGCCCCCCTGCCAGTGCCGTCCGGATCGGGTCGCAGAGTGCCCGATAGGCGGGAACTTCGGGAAGCAGGCGCACCGACTCCGGCAGCAGGCGCATAAGCTCGCCCGTGTGCGCGTACAGGAACAGATCCACCGACACACGGTTATAGTCAAGACTCCAGAGAAGCCCCAGAAGGCTTGTTTCCGCACCTCCCAGCTCCATGTTGGTGTGAAGAATCAGAATTCTCTTTTTCATGACACAGGACGGGTTCAGCGTTTGCCGAACAGGTGCTGCAGGCGGTGCCACGGTTTGGACAATTTGCTGCGGAGCATCGTGCGCCGATCCATCCAGCTCTTGGCATACCAGTGAACGGAATAGGTGTTTCCCGTTTTTTTCAGCCTGCCCAGCGCGTCATCGTAGGGGTTGAAATAGTCGGCAGGATAAATGACGGCGCAGCCCAGATCCTGATACGCCCCGTTTCTGACCAGCCCGAACTGCTCCAGCGCCTGCGTATTGAGGATAGGACAGCCTACCGTGCCGTGTGTGCCGTCCAGAAGGCCGTCATACGCCGCCAGCATAGCCCGCACGGCGGGGTTTCCCGCCTCGACACCGAAGCCCATGCCGGTATTCACATACTCCTGCGTCTCAAAGCCGAAAAAGGCTTTATTTTCCAGCAGCTTATCCGGATTGCGGACAAGCTCCACGTCCACGTCAAAGTACAGCCCGCCCTCGCGCTCCAGAACCACGAGGCGCGCGTAGTCGCTCAGAAAGGCGAACTTCCGCTCCCGGACGCACATCTCGGTGTAGGCATTCATGCCGACATCGAAATTATCCTCGTTCCATTCGACGATTTCATAGTCCGGGCAGAACTTGTGCCAGCTGGCAATGCATTTTTTCGCCTTGTCGCTTTTCTCGCCCCGTCCGAACCAGCAGTAATGTATCTTTTTCGGTATCATGTATCTCCGCGCCTCCTCTCCGGCAGTCTGTCAGCGCCTCGCGCGCCGCCGGATATACATCGTCAGCAGAGCGCCCGCCGGAACGGAAAACCACGTCAGAACCGGTTTCGGCGACTTGCGGACAAAGTGTTTCTCCCGCGCGATGATGCAGCTGGACGCATAGTGTACGCAGTCCATGACATTGCGGCGGAAGGTCTTGTTGTACTTCATGTTCTGCACGCGGATAAAGGCAAACCCGCGCGGATTTCTGAGGTACTGGCGGAACATGGAATTGGACGAGCCGTCCGGCTGGTATTCCACGTCGCACAGCACACGGTTGACGGTCAGCAGCGTGTACTTCTGATCGCACAGCTGGTACTTGTAGCCGAGGGAAATATACTTTTCTCCGGGAAACACGGGGTAGGGCGGCAGCTGCCGCATGATATCGGTGCGGTAAACCAGCTTTTTGTCCCCCCGCCCGCCGGACGCGTAAAAGCCCGCCAGCGTGGTTCTTGTCATACCGTCCGGAAATTCCGTCCCGATGACCTTTCCCGTATTCATGTCGGCGTCCAGTCCGATGATACCGGCAACCTCGGGATGCGCCTCACCGCCCGCCTGCTCCCACAGGGAGAGAATCGTCTCCACGGCACCCTCCGCCAGTGCGTCATCGGAATCGATGCAGGTGTTCAGCTCGGTGGTGATGTTCTCATACGCCGTATTGTGCGCCGTGTGCATCCCGCCGTTTTCCTTGTAGATGTAGCGGATGGGAAAGCCGTTGTCCTTTGACATCCACGACTCAACCAGGGCGCGCGTCCCGTCGCTGCTCCCGTCGTCAACAATGAGCCAGACAAAATCCTTGCAGCTCTGCCGGCACAGGGATTCGTAGGTGCGCGGCAGCGTATGTGCCCGATTATAGGCAGGTGTGAAAACCGTCAGCTTCTGCGTATCCATATCAGCCATCAATCATCAGCCTCCCCCGCAGCACGCAGGTAGAAATCCTGCAGCCACTCTGCATT
>CAVDLN010000107.1:0-5585 GCA_963609805.1 Erysipelotrichaceae bacterium
ATATGACGCTTCTCCAGATTTCCGCTCCGATTAATCCCGGCAACTCGGGAGGCGGTCTGTTCAATATGGCAGGGGAGCTTGTCGGTATTGTCAACGCCAAGTGCTCCAGCGAGGATGTGGAAGGATTGGGCTTTGCCATTCCGATTGACACGGCCTACGATATTGTCTGTGAGCTGTACCGTTACGGATATGTGCGCGGACGCGTTACAACCGGGCTGTCACTGGTGGATGTCAGCTCCGCGAATCTGGCTCTTCGTTATTTCAACTCCATGTATACGGGTGTGTATGTGTATGAATCCACTCTCACGGATGAGCTGAAGACGGGCGACCTGATTCTGAGCTTTGACGGAACGGAGGTTACCACATCGTCTGAAATAAAGACGCTTTTGGAAGGCAAGAAAGTCGGCGATACGGTCGAAGTGGTTGTCTACCGCAGCAGCAGCAGCGGCCGCCATTGGGAGCAGGTAACCGTCAATCTGACACTGGGCGAGAAGCAGCCCACGCAGGAATCCGATAAGGCCGCATAAAACTGATACCCTCTGCTTTCTGTTCCCCAAAATAAAAAAGCAAAGCGCATCCCCCTCCCCCTCTCTGCGGGAGGGGACACGCGCGGAAAGGACCGCTATGTATCACATTCTGGTTGTGGACGATGAGAGCCGCATACGGGCGCTCATCCGCAAGTATGCCGAGTTCGAGGGGCACACCGTCACAGAGGCGGGCGACGGCATGGAGGCTGTCAATCTGTGCCGGACACAGACATTCGACCTTATCATCATGGATATCATGATGCCGGAGCTTGACGGCTTTTCTGCCTGCCGCGAAATCCGGAAGATCAGTCAGACGCCTATCATTATGCTGTCTGCGCGCGGGGAGGAGTATGACAAGATCAACGGCTTTGAACTGGGAATTGACGACTATGTCGTGAAGCCCTTCTCGCCGAAGGAACTTATGCTGCGCGTGGATGCCGTCATGAAACGTGTGAAGCATCCGGCGGCGGATGCGGGAAAGGCACCGAACCAGATTATCGAATTAGACGGTGGAGGACTCAAGGCTGATGTGACGGCGCGCATTGTCTATGTGGATGGGCAGCGCGTGGAGATGTCGCCGAAGGAGTATGATCTGTTTTTCTACATGCTGGAGAACAGGAACATCGCCCTCTCGCGGGAAAAGCTGATCAGTGAGGTCTGGGGCTACGATTTCTACGGGGACGCGCGCACGCTGGACACCCATATTAAGCTGCTGCGCAAGAGCCTCGGAAGGTATGCCTCTTACATTGTGACGCTCAGGGGCGTCGGGTATCGGTTCGAGGAGAATTGAAGGTAGATCGCCGTGTGACACGGCGGCATGCGGAAACATTCAGCCCGGCTGCAGAGTGCGGTCGGGCCTGTGTTGCCGCATTTTGCTTATCTGCAGGATTGCCGTTCTGCCCGGCTCTTCTGCCGAATCTTCTGTCAATCCGGGGGGAGATGCAATGAGAAGGTCGCAGTCGGCGGAGCCGAAGTGTCGGCGTCCGCGTATCAGTATATCATGGAAGCTGTTTGCCTACCTGACGCTGTTTACAACATTCATTCTGATTGTTGTTTGGGTGTTCCAGATCGGGCTTCTTAATTATTTTTACAGACAAAGCAAGTATCGGGAGATGGATGACGCGGAAAGCGAGCTGTGCACGGTGCTGCAGCAGGAACCGGACAGCCTCGACGAAAAGGTCGGACAACTTTCGGAGAAGTATGTGGCATGCATTCGGGTGTATCAGCTGAGCTGGACAGGTACCCGCGGGTATGCGGAATGCCTGTCCACCAGCTCGGATGTGGCCTCCGGCTGCCTGATTCACACGATAGACGAGACCTATCTGACATACCTCTATAACCAAGCTGTCGAAAATGACGGGGAGTACACGGTTCTTCTGTCCCACGACAATCAGAGCGATGACGAACTGCAGACCGTGCAGTCCAAACCTTCCTTCCGCGGCATGCCCGGATGGAGACGGCTGCTTGACAGCGAAATTGTCCTGCGGGCACGGGTATTTTCAACGGAGAAAGACGGGGAAAGCACCGCATACCTGATTCTGATGAATGCGGAGATGGTGCCGCTCAATGCAACGGTGCAGACACTGAAAATGCAGTTTTGGGTTATTGCGGTGATTCTTCTGTGCGGTGCCGTTACCATGGCGGTGCTGATTTCCCGCAATATTTCCGCGCCGATAGAGAAGATGAACAAGGCTGCCAAGCGGCTGGCCAAGGGAGACTACAATGCGGATTTCAGCGTAAAAGGGTATCGGGAGGCCATGGAGCTGTCCGATTCGCTGACGCAGGCTGCCGATGCACTTTCCCAGAACGACACGCTCCAAAAGGAACTGATTGCAAATATATCACACGACCTGCGCACCCCGCTGACCATGATTGTCGGATACAGCGAGGTGATGCGCGACATCCCCAACGAGAATACGCCGGAGAATGTGCAGGTTATCATTGACGAAACCAAGCGTCTGTCCGATCTTGTCAACGACCTGCTGGATCTGTCCAAACTGCAGGCCGGCACAAGAAAGCCCAAGCCGGAGGTGTTCAGTCTCTCCGATACGGTGCGCTCGGTCATGTCGCGGTACAGCAAGCTGACCGAACGGGATGGCTACCACATAGAAATGGATATTGACCAGGATGTGGATGTCTGCGCAGACAGAACCATGCTGCTGCAGGTAATTTATAACCTTATCAACAATGCCATTAACTATACGGGCGACGACAAGCTTGTGCGTGTGACGCAGCGGACGCTCCGCGACAGCTGGAAAGTGCGTATTTCCGTTACGGACAGCGGCGAGGGCATAGCACCGGATCAGATCCCGCTGATCTGGGATCGTTACTACAAGGTTGACAAGGTTCACAGGCGCGCCATGATCGGAACCGGATTGGGACTGTCCATCGTTAAGCAGATTCTCGAGGCTCACCAGGCAACCTACGGCGTCGAATCCAAGCAGGGGAAGGGGTCTACCTTCTGGTTTGAACTGAATATCGTCCGCAGCGGCGACGCGTCGGCGGTCTGAAAAAAGCTCTTGCTTTTTTTCGCGGATTGTTGTATAATACGGGGCGTGTCCCTTGCGCAGGCATGCGCGGGTATGCGTACATAGCATACGCATATGACATAAAAGGAGGTGCCGCCTGTGCCGGATCTCTCGGAAGAATTGGATCGGCAGTTGATTTCCTGCCTGTCCTGCCCTGTGTGCGGACAGGAACTCCGTGTATCGGAGGACTCCCGTTCCCTGGTTTGCAGCGGCGCGCGGACGCACTGCTTTGACGGCGGAGGGGGAGGATATTTGCCGCTTGCACCCCGGCATCCGGGTGGCGGCGACGCACGGGAAGCTGTCCGTGCACGATCCTGCTTTCTGAATCAAGGGTATTATGATCCGGCGCGCGAGGCCCTGTGCAAACTGGCGGCGGAGTATCTTCCGGCCGGCGGCTGCCTGCTGGATGCCGGTTGCGGGGAAGGGTATTACAGCATCGGACTTGCGGCTGCGGGTTTTTCGGTTGCGGGCATTGATCTTTCAAAATTCGCGGCGGATGCCGCCGCACGCCGTGCACGTGCGGAACGCCTGCGTCGGATGCCGCCGTGCGCATCGCACACCCTGTTTGCGGTCGGCAGCGTGTTTGATCTGCCGCTGCGTAACGCCTGCATGGACGGAGTTGTCAATGTGTTTGCACCTTGTGCGGCGGCAGAGTTCGCAAGGGTGCTTAAGCCGGGCGGCGTATTGATCGTTGCCGGTGCGGGGGAGGAGCATCTCATGGGGCTGAAGAGCCTCCTGTATGATGAGGCCCATGTCAATGACGCCCGCAGAGACCTGCCCGGCGAGGATGTTCCGCTGGCGCTTGTCGGACGGAGCACGGTCAGTTTTCCGGTGACGGTGGAGGGGCGCGAGAGCATTGATGCACTGTTTTCCATGACGCCTTACTATTGGCGTACAAGCCGGGACGGGCAGTCGCGTCTGGCAGCGGTGAACAGACTGGAAACAACGGTTTCGTTTGACTTTCATGTGTACAAGAAAAACACGGGCGAATAATAGGAGTGTACCGGATTATGAAAATGTCTCTTTGTATTCCCATGTATAACGAAAACAGCATCATTGCCGATACGGCGAAGACGCTGTCGGCGTATATGGACGCAAATTTTGATGACTACGAGATTATTTTTTCCAATGACGGCAGTACGGACGGCTGCGACAGGACGGTTGAGGCGCTGGGGCTGCCGCATGTCCGTGTGGTCGGGTATCCCGATAACCGCGGGAAAGGATGTGCCGTGCGGACGGCGCTTATGGCCGCAGAGGGGGATTTCGTGATGTTTACGGATGCCGACCTTGCGTACGGAACGGATGTTATCCGCCGCGTGTACGATACATTCATTGCGGAGGCGGAGAATAATGGCGGCAGGTATCCGGATATGATTATCGGTTCCCGCAACCTTTCGAAGGACGGCTATGAGGGATACACCTTCATCAGGCGGCTGGCGTCCAAAATATACATCAAGGTTTTGTGCTTTGTGGGCGGATTCAAGCTGTCGGACTCGCAGTGCGGATGCAAGGCATGGACACGCGATGCCGTACAGAGAATATTCCCGCGCTGTGAGGTCAACGGGTTCGCCTTCGATTTTGAGGCAATTCTGTGGGCGACCAAACTCGGCATGAAAATCAAGGAGATTCCCGTGAAGATTATCAATCACAGGGAGTCAAAGGTACATGTCTTTTCGGACACCTTCAAAATGCTGCGCGATCTGCGCAGGATGAAGCGCCGCATCGGCTCGGTCACGATTGAGTTGAACTGACGGATCTGTCACATTTCTTTTCGGCGGACGGCAATACGACAATACTGAAGCGGGAGAATTGAGTTATGCATATATCCATTACCGGTAAGCTCGGAAGCGGGAAATCCACGGTTTGCAGAATTATCAAGGAAAGATACGGCTATGAAATTTTCTCGACCGGTGCCATTCAGCGCGAAATTGCGCGGGAAATGGGCATCAGCACGCTGGAGCTGAACAAGCGCATGAAGCTGGATCATTCGCTGGACACGAAAATCGACGAGACGACGACGAGGCTGTCCCGTGAGCGCAGGGATGACAGACTGATTTTCGATTCCCGTATGGCGTGGCATTTTGCCGAGAACACATTCAAGATTTTCCTGACGGTTGATCCGTCGGTTGCGGCGGAGCGCGTGATGGCGAACCAGCGCGATTCCGAGGAACGCTACGAGACGGTTGAAGAGGCGAGGGAAAAGCTGATTGAGCGCAGTCTGGTGGAGCAGGCCCGCTTTAAGGAACTGTACGGCGTGGACTATTACGACTACGCAAACTACAATCTTGTGGTTGATTCCTCCGAGCGAACGCCCGAGGAGATTGTGGATATCATTTGGAACGCATTCCGGGCTTATGAGGCAGACCCGGCTGCCAACCGGCATATAGAGGTTCTGTGACGAACCGATGATTGCCCGGCGGTTTTTCGATAGAATGGCGGGCAGCAGAAAAAACTCTCCCGGAGTTTTTGCTGCCCGCCTATTTGATGAGGAGTAAACGGGGGATTGGCAGAACCTCACTTTTTTAGAGTT
>CAVDLN010000108.1:0-5493 GCA_963609805.1 Erysipelotrichaceae bacterium
CTGATCTTCTCTTTCAGTGCCATTTGTTTTTCTGCCTCCTTTTCAGATTTCGCATCGCGGATTTTCCTTAACCGATACAGGAAAACTTGTTCCGGACACGATGTGTGAAGCGAGGGCTGACCGATTCAGCACGCTCTCGGGCGTTTCTTTTTTTCCCTTGCAAAAACGGCGGTAAACCGCCGTCCTCTTCCGGTGAAAGCAGGACACGCACGAGGGCAGACTGAACTGCTTCGCCCGATTTTCGGACATACTCCGTGAAAATTCCCCCGCTCGGCCTCGGTAAACCGGCAGGCAACCTCTCACATCTACGCACATCAAGCTTTGACATTATACCATAAAGCGGGAGTGATTGCAAGGGAAATACGGATTTTTGCAATGTTTTCGTGTGCAGAAATTTTCTCTTATTTTTACACGCATTTTGTGCATGTTTACGTATTCTCTTTTTAGGGTCAAACATAGTCGAAATATTTAATCAGGAGGCCGTTTCCGATACAATTTGTTCACAAATATGCGCTATAATATGTTGTTGAGCGTATAGGCACCGTCCGTGCCTGCTCCGAGCTGCTTTAAGGAAGGTATCGGTATGAATAAGGAACGTCTGCTCTCCCGTGTTGCTTTTTGGTCGGCCGCAGTGCTGACGCTGGCAGCCGCCTGCCTGCGCACCGCAGCGTTCTTTACCGCATACGACGGAGAAATCGGATATTTTAACAGCAGTGCCGTCACAACTGTCTACAGGATTCTGGGCACCTGCTGCGTATTCATTTCCTCCGTGTGCGGCATGCTGATTCCGAAGGACAAGCTGTCGGCACCGTCCGCCTCCCGCGGGCGCAGTCCGGCCGCCGTCTTCCCCCTGGCAGCGTCGCTGCTGGCAGCCTTCTCCTTCCTTTTGGATTATTCCGGGTTGTCGGTTCTCCGCATTCTCTGCATCCTGCTGTCCTTGTGTGCCGCCATGCACTTCCTGCTGGCTCTGTTCGGCACAGGCAGCCGGAATCTGTGCGGAATGCTGGGTTTCTCCGTGATTCTGCTCTGCATGCTCATCATAGGACTGACCTACAACGACCCCTATGTCACCATGAACAGTCCCGTCAAGCTGGCCGTACAGTTTTCCTGCGTCGGCATTATGCTGGGCATGACCGCCGATCTGCGCCGCTTGCTGAGCAAGCCCGCTCCGCGTCTGGCACTGCCGGTTCTGTCTGCCGCGCTGTTCTTCTGCGCTGCGGGTGCCGTTCCCTGCCTTGCCGCACGGATTGCCGGATTCATCCCGGCCGGACGGCCCGAGGGCGGCTCTCAGTACCTTGCTTACCTGTGCTTTTCCTCGCTGATGGGCGTTTACCTGCTGATTCGGTTCGTGCAGGGCGTATTCCGCACTGCCGACGCATCCGATACGTCGATCACCGTTAATGATGAGGGCACGGCAGACAATCCGCCGCAGCAGGAGTGAATGCCATGAAAGTCCCTCCGTATGTCCGCATTCAATGGTTTCATGAGGAGCTGTCGCGGAAAACCTACCCGAATGCAGCGCGTCTGTCCGAACGATTTCACATATCCACACGGCAGGCGCAGCGCGATATCACATACCTGCGCGATGCTTTGAAAGCCCCTTTGCGTTTTGACCCCACCCGTCAGGGATATGCGTATACCGCGCCGTACTCTCTTCCCGTTGCCATGGTCTCGGAAAACGACGAATCCAGAACACATGTTCTGGAAACCGGATTTTCCGCCGCGTCGGATGACGCCGAATTTCCGGAAGCCGACAGCGTGATCATTCAAAGCCAGATCCCCTACACCGCCGTCCTGAAAATTGAGGACAGGCTGACCGTTCTGGAAATGCGGAGTTACATTCTGTCCCGGGAGAGCGCGGGCGTCTATCTGTGTGAATTCCACAACATAGACCGTTTCCTGTGTGCTGTCCTGACCGCACGTTCCGGCATTCGCATCATGGAGCCCGAATGGCTTCGCAAGCGGCTTCTGCGCATGGCAGAACAGGCTCTCAAAAGCAACGGCGACAGCGGCAGCGGCGGGACGGACGGATAGTCAAACCTGTTTCCACAATATTTATATATATGTAAACCATCCGATGAAAGGATATGTTAACCCATGAAAGAATTTCACGTAAACACAGAAGTCTTCTTTGGCGAGCACGCACTGGATCGGCTGTCACAGCTGCACTATGACCGCGTCTTCATCGTCTCCGACCCCTTCGTTGTCTCCTCCGGCATGATTAAGCTGGTTACCGACCCGCTGACCCGCGCCGGGATCACCTTTGACATATTTACCGATGTTGTGCCGGATCCTCCCATTGAGAAGGTAATCAACGGCGTTGCCGCCATCTCCAAGGACAAGGCTCCCTGCATCATCGCAGTCGGCGGCGGTTCCGCCATCGACACGGCCAAATCGATCCGCATTTTTGCGGGCAGGATCTCGGAGGGCTACGCGCCCCGCCTGATCGCCATCCCGACCACCAGCGGAACAGGCAGTGAGGTAACATCCTTTGCCGTTATCGCCGATCCGGCCGCGGGACGCAAGTACCCGCTTGTTTCGGAAAGCCTGACACCCGATGAGGCCATTCTGGACGAGGAATTGGTCAAGAGCGTTCCCGCATCGGTAACGGCAGACACGGGTATGGACGTGCTGACGCACGCTCTGGAGGCCTATGTCAGCGTCAACAACAACGAATTCTCCGGCGCTCTGGCAGAGAAGGCCGTGGAAATCATCGGACAGTTCCTGTACCGCTCCTACTGCAGCAACCAGGATTCACACGCACGCCGCAAAATGCACATCGCCTCCTGCTTGGCAGGACTGGCTTTCAACTCGGCATCCCTGGGTCTGAACCACGGCATGGCGCATCAGCTCGGTGCACGCTTCCACATTCCGCACGGACGCGCCAACGCAATACTGCTCCCCCATATCGTGGAATACAACACCGGTATCGGGCCTGTGTCCCGTTCTCAGGGTGAATACCCCGCCTGCGTGCGCAAGTACTGCAACATGGCGCGCATCCTGGGCGTAAACAACCTCAACGAGGTAACAACCGTCCGCTCGCTCATCAGCTATATCCACTTCCTCAACGAGGAAATGAATATTCCGAAGTCCGTCTCCGCCGCAACGGCAGGGAAGATCACGAAGGAACAGTACGAGTCGGCTATCGAATCCATGGCCGAGGCAGCGCTGGCTGACGGATGCACCGCCACCAACCCGCGCAAGCCGCTGAAGGAAGAGGTTATGGAGATTTACCGCAAGATCTGGTAAGTGATCCCGTAAATCCGGAGAGGCGCGGCAGATTCTGTCGGGCAGAATGCCGTGCGGACACCGCGCTTCTCCCGTGACTTTTTTTCAAAAAACTATTGACAAATTCATCGTGTTGTGATATAATAACGCTGTTCCGCTGATGTGCTATTATATCGAACGGTCAATGCTGGTGTGGCTCAATGGCAGAGCAGCTGATTTGTAATCAGCAGGTTGATGGTTCGACTCCGTTCACCAGCTCCATATGGGGGATTTCCCGAGCGGCCAAAGGGGGCAGACTGTAAATCTGTTGTCTCTGACTTCGGTGGTCCGAATCCACCATCCCCCACCAAATCCCGCACTTTTGTGCGGGATTTTGATTTTCAAAGGCATACTGCCGGATTGCACGGCATTTGCCTGTCCGGCATCCCCATCATCACCTCGCAAACCGTATCAGCTCCCAGAAGCGGAAAGGTGTCCCTGTCATGAACGTCATAATCCGTTCGATTCAACCCGATGATATTCCCGCCTGCGTATCCATCTACAACTACTATGTTCGCACTTCCACCTTCACATTGGAAGAGGAGGAGCTTTCCGTTCCCCGATACGAGGAAAGGGTACAGTCCGTGCTGAACGGCGGATACCCGTTTTTTGTTGCATGTGGGAACAACGGGGTGCTTCCCGACGGCAGGGAAACCGTTCTCGGTTTTGCCTACCTCAGTGAGTTCAACCCGCGCAGCGGTTACCGACGCACAGCCGATCTCTCCGTTTACGTGGCTGCCGACGCAAGAGGTTGCGGAATCGGATCCCGCATGCTGGACGGCATCGAGCAGGCAGGCAGAGAGTGCGGAATCACCCAGCTCGTCTCCATCATTACCGGTGAGAACAGCGCATCCCTTGCCTTCCACAGGCGGCACGGCTTTGCGCAGGTCGGCACACTGACCGATATCGCCGTCAAGTTCGGCCGCATTTTAAGTGTCGTATACTGCCAGAAAGCAATTTGATACCCTGCTGAAAAAGCCAAGGGGTGCCCGTGGGCATCCCTTGGCTTTTTTGCTGCCTCCGACATATTACTTCCCGACGCAGAAACGGGAAAAAATCTCCGAAATAACGTCCTCCCGCACATTTCTGCCGCTGACACTGCCGAGCGCGTCCATCGCCTCGCGCACATCCTCCGCGCAAATATCCACGGTCAGCCCCGCAGCAAGGTTTGCGGAGGCCCTGTGCAGAGCTTCCGCACAATCCGACAGAGCCGCAGCCTGCCGAGCACTGAAAACGACGGCGTCCCTGCCCGTTTGCAGTGCCCCGTCGATAAACAGTTGCTCGACTTTTTCCCGCAGCGCATCAAGGCCTTCCCCTGTCACGGAGGATACGTACAGCCAGCCGTTCCCGACAGGCAGAGGGCGCGGCAGCAGGTCGGAATGCGTGTAAATGCGGATTATCGGCTTTCCTGCCGCTTCCGAAGCCGCAATTTCCGCCGCCCCTTCCGTATCCGCGACCCCCGGTGCATTCGGATCGGCAATCCACAGCACAAGTTCCGCTGCCTCCAGCGCAGCCCTGGCACGGCTGACGCCGATTTTCTCCACCTCATCCGGGCTCTCACGCAGTCCGGCCGTGTCGGACAGTCTCAACATCACGCGCCCCAGCGGGACGGTTTCGGTCAGAACGTCGCGCGTCGTTCCGGCGACAGCCGTCACAATGGCGGCGTCATGCCCGACAAGGCAGTTGTACAGCGAGCTTTTCCCAGCATTGGGCGCTCCGCATATTACGGTGGGAATGCCCTCCGCTATGGCATGTCCCGTACGGTAGGTAGCCAGCAGGCGGTGTATCTGCCTCTCCGCCCCGTCAACAGCCGCAGATATCTCCTCCGTGGTCAGTTCGGTCAGATCCTCCTCCGGGAAGTCCATGCCCGCCTCAAGATTTGCCAGCACCGGACACAGATCTCCGTAGATCTTTTCCGTTTCCCGCGCAAGCTGTCCGCTCATGCCGGAACGGGACAGGCGCAGCTGCTCGTCGCTGTCCGCCTCCAACAGATTTCCGAGTGCCTCCGCCTCATCCAGGGACAGCCTGCCGTTCAGGAAGGCGCGCCGTGTAAATTCTCCCGGCATAGCCTGCCGCGCCCCCGCCCGCAGGCAGGCATCCAGGACGCTTCGCGTGACAAGAATGCCGCCGTGGCAGGATATTTCCGCCACATCCTCCCCCGTAAAGGAATGCCGTACGGTAGGTAGCCAGCAGGCGGTGTATCTGCCTCTCCGCCCCGTCAACAGC
>CAVDLN010000109.1:0-5408 GCA_963609805.1 Erysipelotrichaceae bacterium
ATGTAAAGAAGACCGGGGCAGGGCGGCTGCTCCGCAAACGGGCGGATACGGACAAGGCGGAGTATCAGAGCCTGAAGCTGACCGAAACCTCCTGGACGGTGCTGCGGCAGGTCACACCCCGTACGACATCCGGCCGCGTAAACGAAAAAGTTGAAAGCAGGATGGAGGAAGTCGTTTTTTCCGCGCCGGGCGGCGTATATGGGGAGGAGTTTGACCTGACCATGACAGCACCGGAGGGGTATTCGATATACTACTCCGTCAACAGCGATGACCCGGTTCGCGCATGGGAGATCGGACGTACGCCGATGCGGTATACCGGCGCGCTGAAGCTGCGCGACACGACCGATATGACATGGGGAAAACTGACCAAACTCTGCGCCTCGCGCATGGGCAGCAGCTATTATCCGTCGGCTTCCTCCTTTCCCGGCGCCGTTGTGGTAAGGGCTTACGCTGTACGGGATTCGGACGGAGCCGTCACCCCGTCGACCACGCAAACCTACTTCATCGGGAAGATGTACGGGGAATGGGACATGGATATGGTCAGCGTTTCGGTTGCCACGGATGATTTTCTGGGAGACAGAGGTATTTATTTATGTAACACTTCGTCGCATGAGCATATTTCGGCCTATGTGGAGTTCATTTCCAAGGACGGTGAATCGGTATACTCCGGCTTGTCCGAGATAGCCATGAACGGACGGGGGTCTTTGGGCATGCGGCAGAAATCCTTCCGCATCCTGCTCAAGTCCGATCCGATCGGAAGCGAGGGAACGGGAGAAAATCTGAATACGCTGAGTTATGATCTGTTCGGAGAGTATGCCAATACCGCGCCGGACGGGGAGCGCATCACGTGGTATCGCCATATTTTGCTGAGAAACGGCGGCGGAGACAACACAGGGTGCACCATTTCAAGGTCGCATATCGGGGACGCCTATATACAACGTATCGACCGGTATCTGAAAACGGACGATATGGCCTATGCGCCGGTGATGACATTTATCAACGGTGAATTCTGGGGTCTGTTCAATGCCCGCGACCGATTGGACACAAAGTATTTCACGGGCAAGTACGGCATTGCGGAAGAGGATTTTTCCATGCTGGAATGTCCGTATCCGCTGACATACGGATGGAACGTGGACTACACGGCGGCCTACGGCGACAGTGCACAGGCAGACGAATTCAATGCGTTGGTCAGGTATATCAAAGCCAACGATATGTCGGTTGCCGCCAATTATCGGTACGTGTCGGACAGACTGGATATTGACGGACTGATTGATTTCTTCTGCGCGCAGATATATCTCTGCTGCTCGGACTGGCCGGGAAACAATATAAAGGTTTGGCGCAACACGAACCCGGACGGAGTTATGGACACCAAGTGGCATTTCTGCATTGTGGACACGGACCACGGTGTGGGACTTAACTCTTCACTGGATACGAACCTGTTCAGTGTGATAAACGACGGGTCTATACTGGGGGCTGTCGTCAATCACCTGATGCAGAACAACTCTTTCCGGGAAAACTTTATCCTGCGCTTTGTGTGGTGTACGGAAGTATATTTTCAGCCGGAACGTCTTATTGATGAACTGGAGGAAATGGTTGACAGCATAAAGCCCGTAATACAGCTGCAGCTTGACAGATGGCGTGTGACAGACGGTTCCGTGACGACCTATGATAAGTGGTGGAGTTATATCGGGATTATACGGAATTTTGTAAGCAACCGTCCCGCTTACGCCAAACGCCAGCTTATGAACTGGGCGGGATTAAGTGAGACGGAATACGAGCATTATAAGAGCCGCGCCTGGCGCCGGTGGGGGACCACAGCGGACGCAGACTGATTATCCATATTGAAAGTACTGAAAAACAGGAGGATTGAGCATGAACCGCGAAACACTGTATGACAGAATATATGCCTGCTGGCTGGGAAAAAATATCGGCGGGACGCTCGGTACGCCGGTAGAGGGATGCAAGGAGGTTATGCATCTTGAATGGTATCCGCGTCTGGATCCGCGCGGCGCACTTCCGAACGATGACCTTGACCTGCAGCTTGTGAATCTGCACGCCATGGAACAGGAAGGAGTCCGCCTGGGGACGGAGGGCATCGCCGCGGAATGGTCGGAGCATGTCTATTTCCCGTGGGATGAATACGGTTACAGCGTCACTGCCATGCGGATGGGATTCAAGCCGCCTTTTTCGGGGATGTTCGACAACACGTTTACCGATTGCATGGGATCCCCCATTCGTTCCGAAATATGGGCGGCAATCTGCGCGGGAAAACCGCATCTTGCCGCATACTTCGCATGGCAGGATGCTGTGGTGGATCATGCTGGAGGAGAGGGCGTATTCGGAGAGATATTCAACGCCGCACTGGAGGCCGCTGCGTACGGGTCGAATGATGTCCTCGCACTGATCCGGGAGGCGCTGTCGTATATTCCGGAGAGCTCGCGGGTTTATAAATCCGTAAGCCATATTCTTGCCCTGTACGGAGAGGGGGTTTCACTGCCGGAAGCACGTGAAATCATACTGAGAGAGCACGGAAGAAATAATTTCACTGATGCGCCGCAGAATATTGCCTTCGAACTGGCGGGATTGCTTTGGGGAGAAAACTTTGAGGACGCCATACTGAAGGTGGTTAACCTCGGTTATGACACGGACTGTACCGTGGCAACCTGCGGAGCTATACTGGGTATCCTGCACGGAACGGCCGGTATACCGAAAAAGTGGTCGGAACCCATCGGAAGTGCTATTCAGGTGTCTGCGGCAATCCGCGGCTTTACCGCTCCTGCCGATCTGGATGAACTGACACAGCGATGCATGGCTTTGCATGACAAACTGGCTCTGGAGGACGAGAACCGCTACTGCATCACGCAGGAGGATAACTCTGACTTTGCCGTTCAGCATTATGTTCTTCCCGCACACAGCCGCCGCGATGAGGGCGTAACTTTCGATTTGCGGTATGGGACAGGAAAAAATGCGGAACACGGCAATCCGTCCGTCGCTCCGGAGCTGCCGGCGGATATATGCCTGACGGTTGGAAACAATACGGAATGGCGCTGGGATATGGCGGTTTCCCTGCTGGTTCCGGATGGCCTGCGTGCGGCGGAGCAGCCTGTGCACTTCGCACTTGAATCCGGGGAGAAGGCAGAGATTACCCTTCGGGCAGAAGCGGTGCCCGGCGCACCCGTCCCCGATAACAGATGTTACCCTGCGGAAGTGATCGTGCGCCGCTATAATTGCGGCGATATCTGGACGGATTACCGCCTGCCGTTTACGCTGCTGGCGCCCAATCGCTGGCGGCTGGACGGGAAGGAGACGCTCTTCCCGGGCACGCAAGTGCGGTTTACGGAAAAATCCGCAGATGGCGTGTATGTGGCGGAAGGCACGTTGACTGCGCCGTATGACCGCCTGACGCGTCTTATCTGCAATACGGTGCATCCCGTGACTGTGGCTGTGGACGGCAGGACGGTTATTTCTTCCGAAACACCGCAGGTGTTTATGCCTGCATACCACCGTGCACCCACCGCAAATCTGTATGACGGAATGCTCTCTGCCGGGATGCATACGGTGCGTGTGGAAATCCGCACGGAGGCCGGCAGTGAGCCACCGATGTTTGTTGTTTCTCTCAATGCGCCGGCAGAGGTAGCGGAGCCGGGAAATTTCTACGCCTACCTTGACGACCATTTCGCAGGTACCGTCTGAAGGAAGAAGAAAACATAAACGCAAGATAAGGAGGTAGCGGACATGGCATCGGATTTAAAGGGAGTCGTCTCTGCAGCAGGTATGCAGGGATTGGACCTGCTGCAGAAAAATATCCGTGCCCGAAAGGGTATTCTGGCATGCGGGGATGAGTATGCCGTGTCCGTGACCGACGGAGGGCGCGTGCGGTTTGCCGGAAGCAATGCGTATGGACAGGAGGAATCGTCCGGCTGGCAGAATATACGGGCCGTATACGGCAGCCGTGATTATTTGCTGGGACTGACGGAAGACGGAAGGATCCTATTTTCCGGACGGGATGCGCATGGAATTTGCGCGGACGCCTCGCATTGGTGCTCTGTCGATATGGTTGCCTGTTCGCCCACGCGTGCGGCGGCCCTGCTGCTGGGCGGGCGTGTGGTGTGCGCCGGTGATTCGGAAAACGGGTGTGACGAAACCGCGGAATGGAACGATGTTCGGGATATTTGCTGCGGTCGGGATTTTACACTTGGATTGACATCGTCGGGGAAGGTTCTGATAGCAGGCGGGAGCATTGCATTTCGTGAGTATGTAAATTCATGGGGAACGGTTGCCGGCATTTTCTCGGATGCATTGGGGAATCATGCATATGCCATCACGGCGGACGGACATTTGGCAGCAACCCGCAGACTGCCCGTCGGCATGCGGGATCGGAGTAATCTCGTGTTTGCCGCCGTGTCGGGCGGCTGCATCTGCGCCCTGACGGCAGACGGGCGGGTCTGTGCGGAAAACCGCATGGACACGGCGGGATGGGGCAAGGGTTTTGTTTCGCTTTCCGCCGGTTGTTCACGCTTGCTGGCACTGGATCGGCAGGGACGGGTAACTGCGGCCGTAACAGGCAGGCAGCGCTTTCCGGGCAACGGCATGGTATCGGACGATATTGATATCGGCTGGAGCGATCTGACCGGTTGGCTGCCGTTGTTTGATACATATGAGCGCTTTTCCGCGGAACGCAGAAACCTGTCGGAAAAGCTCCTGCGCGACGGAAAAATGTATCAGGTGCGTTTGACGCAGGCGGTTCGCTACGGAAGGCGTCTTGCGTGCGGCGAGCGGATGACGGCCTGCATTGCCGCGGATGGGCACGTCCTTGTCACGGGAGGTCTGGAGAAACCCCAGACATGGCGCGAGATAACGGCACTGTCCTGCGGTGCATGGCATATTCTGGCACTGCGTCGCGACGGTAGCGTACAGGCCGACGGCAATGATACCGACGGATGCTGCAGAACCGAAACATGGGAAAATATAGTTGACGTGCTGGCATTTCGGGCACACTCGCTCGGACTGACGGCAGACGGGCATGTTCGGTACGCCGGTGCACCGGATACGGAGATAAGCTGTGTCTCGAGCTGGACGGATATCCGTATGCTACGCGGATCCGAAACACTGGCTTTGGGTGTGACGAAAGACGGAAGTATATGCTTTTGCGGACATCACGCGGCGCTGGATGCCGCATGTCGCCGCAGGGGCTGCGAGAGCACGGCGAAAAATATAAATACCCTGTTTGAGGGCTGGAGCAATCTGCGGGACGTCGTGATCTCGGAGCATGTTCTTGCCGGTTTGCGTTCCGACGGAATGGTAGTTGCCTTGAGTGAGGACGGAGACATAGAAGCATCGGCTGCGGAATGGCGCAATATCAGAACCGTGGCGGTCGGAGCACGACATCTGGCGGGCCTGGAGTACGG
>CAVDLN010000110.1:0-5348 GCA_963609805.1 Erysipelotrichaceae bacterium
GACTCCAGCAGATGGGGTATCGGATTGATGACAACTGCTCGGACGATCACCTGACAGGCAGCATCACGACCGTGCAGGAAAACCAGCTCATTGCCACCACCATTCCCTATGATGAAGGATGGAATGTATATGTTGACGGGGAGAAAGTCGAGGTATGCAGAACAGCGGATGCGCTGCTCGGTTTCCGCATTGAGGGTGCCGGAGAGCATACTCTGGAGATGCGCTATATGCCGCACACGGTTTCATTCGGCATGGCTGTTTCGGCATTGGCAATTTTCATTTTCATTCTTCTGCTGATCGCCTACCGATGGCTGCTGCGCGTTCCGATTCTGCGCGGTGTTCTGATGGTTCCGGGAAAAGAAATCCACACCGCCGAAACTCCGGAAAACAGTGACAGCGATAAACCGCTCCCGGGAGACATCGGCTACGAGACTCCGGACGTAAAGCCGGTACCGTCGGATGCTCCGGAGGACGTCGACGAAAAGCCGGATAAGAAATAAATTTCCACGGAGCCCGGCGTACCCGCCCGGCTCCGTTCTTATAAGAAAAGAAACAAGTATCCAATCGCGAAAGGAACGATCCTATGTACTACTATATCAAGGGGGGACTGACGGTTTCCTCCCCGTCACTTGCCGTCGTGGAGGCGGCAGGTGTCGGCTACAGACTGACGATCAGTGAAACGACCTATCGTTCCCTGCCCCGCCCCGCACTGAACGATCCGCCCGAAGTCCGGCTGTATACCTATCTTTCAATCCGCGAGAATGATATTGAATTGTTCGGATTTCGGGACGAACGGGAGCTTTCCTCCTTTCGGATGCTTCTGTCCGTGTCAGGCGTAGGCCCCCGCGCGGCAATATCCATCCTGTCGCTTATGACTCCGGAAAAATTCGCATTGGCTGTCTGCACCGAGGATCGCAAGGCCATATCCAAGGCATCGGGGGTCGGGCCGAAAACAGCAGCCCGCATTATCCTTGAACTTAAGGACAAGCTTATGAAAGAAACCGACATGGACGACGGTGATCTTTCCGCCGCAATCACCGATCACACTGCCGAGGCAGCCGGTGCTCCCGCACGCGGCAAACTCAGTGAGGCAACAGATGCGCTTTTGGTACTTGGATATACCAAAGCCGAGGCTCAGAATGCGCTGAAATCCATAGACATAACTGCGCTTTCGCTGGAAGAAATCATCAAGGAAGCATTGAAAAAGCTGATGAAACCGTAAAAGGAGTACTTCTGAATGAACATCAAACAAAAAAGAAATGCGGAGAACGGCATGCCTGCCCCGGACGACGGGCTTTCGCTGTCGGATCTTGTCAATGTCGCATACGACAGCGAAAGCGGAAGCGGAGAAGATTACGATTTTGAAAACCGTATTATATCCCCCGCGGCAGCTCCCGAGGACAAGGAATCGGAAGCCTCTCTCCGCCCGCATCGCCTGAATGATTATATCGGGCAGGATAAAGTAAAAGAGAATCTGCGCGTGTATATGGAAGCCGCACGCCTGCGCCATGAGCCGCTGGATCATGTTTTGCTGTACGGCCCTCCGGGACTCGGAAAAACCACGCTGTCCAATATTATTGCAGCCGAAATGGGAGTAAATCTGCGCATTACATCAGGACCGTCCATTGAAAAAAAAGGAGATCTTGTGGCGCTTCTGACCAATCTGAACGAGGGGGATGTGCTGTTTATCGATGAAATCCATCGTCTCCCGCGTATGATCGAGGAAATCCTATACCCCGCCATGGAAGATTTCGAAGTGGATTTTGTCATAGGAAAGGGCCCTACCGCCCGAAGCATCCGCATAGATCTGCCCAAGTTCACCTTAATCGGCGCTACTACCCGCGCAGGTCAGCTTACGACCCCCCTGCGTGACAGATTCGGCGTAATTTTTAAGCTGGAGCTGTATACGCCGGAACAGCTGGCGTGCATTGTGCAGCGCAGTGCCTCCATTTTGGGTATTCCCATCTCGGCGGACGGTGCCTTCGAGCTTGCCTCGCGCTCACGCGGAACGCCGCGTATCGCTAACCGCCTGCTTAAGCGTGTGCGGGATTTTGCGCAGGTACAGGGGAAGGTCGAAATAGACGCCGCCACGGCAGGGTACGCGCTCGACCGTCTGGAAATTGATAATCTGGGTTTGGATAATGTCGATCGACGCATGCTGGAGGCTATCATCAAATTTTACGGCGGAGGACCGGTCGGAGTGGACACGCTCGCCGCCACCGTCGGAGAGGAAGCCGTAACCATTGAGGATGTTTATGAGCCCTACCTCATGCAATTGGGATTTGTCAGCCGCACGCCGCGCGGGCGATGCGTCACAAGGCTGGCCTACGAGCACCTCGGCCTCACGCCACCGTATGGTGAGACTGCGGCCGGAAGCGACGTTTCCGCTTCACAAATAAGCGCTTTTGATACAGAGGACGAATAAAAATGGCACTTACACTGCAAAACGGACGTCCTGCAGACTTAACCGGGCGTCTTGACAAAGAAATCCGTGTATATGACATGCTGGACAGTCTGCACATTCCCTACGGACGGGTAGATCATCCGCCTGCCGATACAATGGCTGTTTGCGCAGACATTGACAGAGCGCTTGACGCGGTTATCTGCAAAAATCTTTTCCTGTGCAATCGGCAGAAAACGCAATACTATCTTTTGATGATTCCCGGTGACAAAGTATTTCATACCAAGGAGCTGTCATCGCAAATCGGCACTGCAAGGCTGTCCTTCGGGGCACCCGATGCAATGTCGGAACTGTTGGACATTACACCCGGTTCGGTCAGCATCATGGGACTGATAAATGACCATGCCTGCCGTGTGCGCCTGTTGGTAGATTCCGGTGTTTTAGACGGTGAGTATCTGGGCTGTCATCCGTGCATCAATACATCCAGCCTTCGCCTTCGTACACGGGATGTATTTGAAGTCTTCCTCCCGGCTGTCGGGCATGATTATACCGTGGTACATCTGTCAGGCAGCACATCTGAGGAATAAGGAAATGCGGATTAACTCTGACTTGAGTGCAAGCGAAAACGGCGCACTCCTTTTTACGGGAGTGCACCGTTTTTTCTGCGTAAACGTACGCGGCAGGAAAAGGATTCGCTTTTTTGAATCTATGGAAGTGTACGCTTCCTATTCGTTTTCCTTTTCCGCCTTGGATTCCAATTCCTCGTAGTCCTCGCGTCCCATGATGTAATCGATATAAAAGTCGGATTTCTTTTCCAGTTCGGCATTCATGTAAGAAAGCTCGTATGTTTCCGCCAATGTGGGACGAGATGAAAAGAGATTTGCTCCCAGTCCAAGACGATCGCCCTCAATGGTAAACCCGGCCGCTGCCAGCATGGTCGGATAGAAATCGAACGCCGTGAAAGAGCGGTTCTTTGTGTTGGTGGTCGACATGACGGAGTTCAAAATCAGATTATATCGACCGCGCAGGTCGTCGTCGTCCTTGTCACAGAAACTTTTGAGCATGTTTACATGGTCACCGATGATGACAATCGTTGTGTTTTCGTAGAAAGGCTGTTTCTTCACCCACTGCACAAACTCCGCAATACTGCGGGAGGTTGTGGCATACACATTCTCCAGCTGTCGATCAAACTTTGTCTCGCTCCCTTTATAGTCCCCGTCCGCCTCATACGTGTAGCCCGTAAAGTGCGTGTCAATCGTGCTGATAAACAAATGCCATGGCTGATCGTCCGCGTCGCTCTGTGTTGAGAGAAATTTCTTCGCGACATCAAATGTAAACTCGTCGGAAAATCCCCATTCGTTCTTTTGGGATTTGGGAATCTCCATACTGTAATAGGTTTCCGTCCCGGTTTTGAAGCGTAGATTATTGGGGTCAATGATCTCATAGTTTCCGTGGCATGTGAAGTATTCCGCCACGCCGCCGAAGGAAGTGCGGCAGGCAGAAATCAAAACATTCCGGTATCCGAAATCCTGAAGAACATCCCCCAGTGCGTATGCACCCTTCAAAAAGTTCTTGGAATGGTAGGAATTATTCATGCCGACCGGCACCTTGAAAGGGATTCCGGCCGTATTGGCTATCATGGAAGCCGTCGTCCAAGTGCTGCCGTAGCCGTCCTGCGTCCCGCGTGTGCCGCCGTCGCTTGCAAAAAAGACTGCGTCCTCGTCATGGAGCAGATCATACATCTCGGGAATGACCTCGTAATCCCATGCTCCGCCCTGTTCCTTCGTGAACATGGTGGTTTCCAACGACTCCACCTCAATCACCAACAGATTGCGAAGCTTTTCCGGTGCCTTGACAAGGTAACCGGGATTGGAATACTCGTCCCATATATTGTCCATGGTTTCAGCGGTTTGTGCATCCGATTCGGATGTTAATTCATCGTTTTCAATCAACTCGGACGTCCCGCGCGGATCCACATAATGATCCCGGATAAATTCGGAAGTCCGGAATTGCGCAGCAACAAAGGTATAAACGCCTATTTGCTGACAGCCGATTCCTATGAAGATGACGAACACGGCGGCAGTAAATATCCATTTGTGCCGGATCGGATAAAGCTGTATCTCTTTTTCCCTGCCGCTTTTTTGCGACTTGCGCCGAATCGTACGGCGCTTCCCGAAAACATCATACTGGAGCAGCAAGAGGAGCGCAATGATGACGAGGCAGGGCGGGCCTACTATGGCAGCCCCTTTGAGAAAAGTACTGGCACCGGAGTCACCGGCACCGTTGGTCAGGTAAAACCACAATTCTTCCAGTTTCTCATTGGGATACACGGCATGCAGATATATTGCCGCGCCGCAGGCTGCCACGGGCAGAACCGTCAGGAGAACATGCAGACCCATAAGCAGGATGTGCCCTGCCGTTTTCCTGTTTTTTCCCTCCGGCTTCTCAGCCCTGCTGTCCGTTACATGTGCGCTGTTGGGTTCCATCATGCGGTATGACCTCCGTTTTCTTCTGTCGGTTAAGTGGGATCATGCGGAGATGTCGGAACCGGGCACCGGTACTGTAAATTCCGGTGCCCTTCTTTTGTTCTTTTCTCAGCGCGCCTTTGTTGCAATCTCACGCAAAGCGTTTGCCATAAATTCCTCTGCGGGAACATCATTGGTCACCTCGCCCTTGCGGGAGCGGACAGAAACGGTCCCGGAGGATACCTCCTTGCCGCCGACCACCAGCATGTAGGGGATTTTTTCCTGCTGAGCGGCGCGGATTTTGTACCCGATGGTGTTGTTGCTCTTGTCAACCTCAACGCGCATACCGACTGCCGAATACTTATCTGCCAATTCCTGCGCATAGGGAAGCTCCGCTTCACCCATCGGCAGAATGCGCACCTGAACAGGAGCCATCCACATCGGCAGTGCGCCGGCATAGGTTTCCAGAAGGTAGGCAAGCG
>CAVDLN010000111.1:0-5340 GCA_963609805.1 Erysipelotrichaceae bacterium
TCAACATTCCGTCCATGAACGGCTATAAGGAGGTTTCGTCGGTGTCCAACGCCCGCGACTACCAGGCAAGACGCGGCATGATCCGTGTCAAGCGGGCAAACGGCAAAGTGGAGTATGTCCACACGCTCAACGGCTCCGGCCTTGCGACAAGCCGCATTCTGCCCGCGCTGGTTGAGCAGAACCAGAACGCCGACGGCAGCGTCAATGTGCCGGATGTCCTGCGCAAGTACGTCGGCACGGACGTAATCCGCAAGGCCTGACAGGCCGTCCGATACCCGAAAAGGAGAAAACCCATGATAAGACCGCTGCAATTTTCCGACAGCCTCGTGTATCCGATCCGCACGCTGGCAGAGGAATCCCAGACGCTCTGGGAGGAGCTGTGGGCGTATTTTCGGGACAAATATTTTACGCTGAACCTGGAGGGAAGGTACGAACACCTTGATTTCGGAACCGGAACTCTGCTGTCCCTGCGGAACATCGTCGTCGGGATTTTTATCGGCATTATCATTGCCGCCGCCTTTGCGTCGTTTGACAAGAACCACATGGGCGGATTCGTAAGAAAGCTTGTGAGCGAGGAGTGCCTGTCCCCGGAGAAGGCCAAAACCCTGCGTGAGCTGGGATACAGCCGGAGCCCCGCCGTGCGCGGAAGCCTGAAGCGGGGAGCCGTACTGGGAAGAACGGTGCACTGCGTCGAGCGGGAACAGCATGAGCGGGATATGGAGGCGGCACGCGCCGCCTATGCCGCCGCCAACGGGACGGAGGCGGGCTTTACGCCCGCACCGTTCCGCATGGATACGGACACCGCCCATTTCTACATTCCGGACGAGGAACACTACGCTGCCGAGGTGCGCTTTGAGAAAGAGGGCTCCGGCTGGCGGAGCTTCCTGCTGGTGCTGATTCTGTCAATCGTGGCGATGGCGGCCGTGATTTTCTTCCTGCCGGATATCCTGCAGCTGGTGGACAACATGATCGGCATTCTGCAGGGAGAGAGCAAGGTACTGAACTGACGAAATACGAAAAAGTATTGTCGCACAAAGATAATTTGCATTTTTGACACATTGGGGGACAAAGGGAAAAGATGAGAAATGACAGACCCGTAATAGGCGTTTTGGGTTCCCATGACGGCGGCGAGCTGCGCACGCCCGTGAGATATCTCAACGCACTGTGGCAGGGCGGCGCACTGGGCGCCGTGCTGCCGTACACCACGGACGCGGAGCGGATAGAGGAGTATGTGAACAGCTGCGACGGATTTCTCTTTTCGGGCGGCGTGGACGTGGATCCCGTGCGCTACGGGGAGACCAAGCAGTTTGACAGCGTGGAGATAGACGACGCGCGCGACGCGTTCGAGTTCGCCATGTTCCCGGCCGTCTACAATTCGGGAAAGCCGATTCTCGGCATCTGCCGGGGCATACAGTCCATCAATGTGGCGCTGGGCGGGACGCTGTACCAGCATATCGAAGGCCATCGGCAGAACGTGCCGGGGACCGAACGTCCGCAGTTGATACGGCTGACCGAGGGAACGCCGCTTTACGACATCTGCGGGAAGAGGGGAGAGATTTATGTCAATTCCTTCCATCACCAGAACGTGAAGGATCTGGCGCCGGGACTTGTCGCGGACGGCGTGTCCGGGGACGGGTACATCGAGGCGTTCCATGACCCCCGCCGGCGGTTTCTGCTGGCTGTGCAGTTCCACCCGGAGATATACTGCCCCTGCGGGGACGATGACCACGCGGGGCGGATTTTCCGCGCCTTTGCGGAGGCATGCACGCAAAGCGGACTTTGCGCGCAATAGAAAAAGCGGCCCCTTTCCGGAGGGACCGCTTTGCTTTTTTGAGTTATTCTGCCTTTTTGTATTCGTCAAGAGCTTGTTTTCCCGTCAAGCAGCCTGCGGGTGGACGGGATTTTGAACAGAATGAAGCAGGCAATGCAGGTAAAGGCGATTTCGGGAAGCATGTAGGCGGCATTGTAAGCCAGACTGTACAGGTAGGGATTGGAAATATTGATGTTCCAGACCTTGCCGGCGGACGCGAAGATGAATGCACCGCTGAAGAAATGCGAGAGCAGGCGCAGGCCGAGCGCCAGAGCCGCGCCGCCGACCCGACCCGCCGTTCCGCGGCTGCGGAAGCAGCCCGCGACGCCGACAACGGTGAAGGCGGCAAGATAGTCGAGGAGCAGGCAGCCGATCAGCGCGCCGGGCGTAAGACCCCAGCCGGCGACCTCCGCGATGTCCAGCATCAGCTGCAGCACGGCATAGACAAAGGACGCGCCCAGCCCCCGGATGACGCCGCGGCGGATGCTGAACAGCACCAGCGGCAGCATGGACAGCAGGGTGACCGCGCCGCCCCACGGCAGCTTGATGATTTTGACAAGGCTCAGCACGGTTGCCAGCGCGACCATCATGGCGCCCTCAACCAGCGAAAGCAGAGCCTCTTTCCGTTCGTTTCTCATACGAACACCTCCGAAAAAAAGTAACCGCACGGAAAATCTCCGCCGGTTACACAACGGAACACGCAGGAAAGGTGTTCCCCGAAAATGCTGCCTACGCCGGTATTATCCGTATCAGGTAAAGGGTTCGCGCGCTGGCGCATCTCAGCCGGGCATCACAGCCCAGCACCCCCGATTCTCTATGCAGTTCGGGCGGAAGTATAGCACAAAAAGGACGGTTTGTCAAGCATTTTAGGAAAAAAGCGGGCCGCGGGTGTCATGCCGCGGAAACATGCCGCCATCCGGGCGCAGGCCGGGACGGAAAAGGAAAGGTGCAAAAACCGTAAAATCCCGGTAAAAGCGCCCGCTGGGTGATTGACAGGACGAGTCTATTGTGATATAATACAATTAGATACAAGTTTTTTTTTTTTTTATTGTGCGAATGATAACAGAGAACAGCCGGGAGACGGCTGATAACCGACCCGAGTCCCTGCATCCGCCGGCCGCGCGGCGGGAGGGAACTCCGCTGCGGCGGGAGATGGACGAGTACCTGTTCCGGCAGGGAAGCGCGCACAGGGCATGGGAGTACCTCGGCGCGCATGAGGAGGACGGACACATCGTGTTCCGCGTATGGGCGCCGCACGCCGTGCGGGCGGAGCTGGTCGGTTCCTTCTGCGGCTGGGAGAGCGGCATTCCCATGGAGCGGGAAGGGGAGAGCGGCCTATACGTTCTGGCCCTGCCGGGAGAGAGCGTGCCGGACGGCGCGCTGTACAAATACCGCATTCTCGGGCGGGACGGCAACATTCACATGAAAGCGGACCCCTACGGGCAGGCGATGGAAGCGCCTCCCGGAACGGCCACCGTTTTCCGCCGCCGCACGCCGTACCCGTGGAACGACCGCGGATGGATGGCGCAGCGCCGCCGCCATGCCGCCTCCGGGCGGAAATACCCGCTCAATATCTATGAGATACATCTCGGATCGTGGATGCGCAGGCCGGACGGCACGTCTCTCGGCTACCGGGAGCTGGCGGATCAGCTGGCGCCCTACTTAAAGCAGATGGGGTACACGCACGTCGAGCTGATGCCCGTCATGGAGCATCCCTTCGACGGATCATGGGGATACCAGATATGCGGCTACTACGCCCCGACCGCGCGCTACGGCACACCGGACGATTTCCGCGCCTTCGTGGATATTCTGCACGGGGCGGGAATCGGCGTGCTGCTGGACTGGGTGCCCGCCCACTTCCCCAAGGACGCGCACGGGCTGTACCGGTTTGACGGCGAGCCGACCTATGAGTACACCGAGCCGACACGGCAGGAGAACCGCGGCTGGGGAACCTGCTGCTTTGATGTCGGACGGCCGGAGGTGGTGTCCTTCCTGCTCTCCAACGCCTACTACTGGGTGGAGGAATTTCATGCGGACGGACTGCGGGTGGACGCCGTCGCGTCCATGCTGTATCTGGATTACGACCGCGCGCCCGGCGAGTGGAAGCCGAACCGCTTCGGAGACCACGGGAATCTGGAGGCGATAGCCTTTTTCCAGCGGCTCAACCGGGATCTGCACGCGGATCACCCGGATGTCATGACGGTGGCGGAGGAATCCACCGCGTGGCCGCACATTACGGATTTCTATGAGAACGGCCTGGGTTTTTCCTACAAGTGGAACATGGGCTGGATGAACGATACCCTCCGCTACGCCGGGACGGATCCGCTGTTCCGCAAGCACCTGCACGGGATGCTGGCGCATACGTTTGACTACGCCTTCTCCGAGCAGTACATACTCCCCGTATCGCACGACGAGGTGGTGCACGGGAAGAAATCGTTCCTGGACAGAATGCCCGGCGACTACGGGCAGAAATTCGCGGGCGCGCGGGTGTTCGCCGCCTTCATGATGACGCATCCCGGCGGGAAGCTGTGGTTCATGGGATGCGAGATAGGACAGTTCGCCGAGTGGAGCGAGAGCAAGGCCGTCGAGTGGTTCCTGCTGGATTATCCGGCGCATGCCGCGCTGCAGCATTACTATGCGGCGCTGCAGAATTTCTATCTGGAGCATCCCGCCCTGTGGGACGAGAATCCGGCGGATCCGCCGTCGTCCTTCGCGTGGCTGGACGCCTCCGACGCGCCGGAGAGCATATACGTATTCCGCCGCATATCCCGGGAAGGGAAGGAGCTGGTTGTCGTGCTCAACTTCACGCCGGTGGCGCGTCCCGCACATTCGATCCCGGTTCCGTACGCGGGACAGTGGCGGGAGGTGTTCAATTCCGACGACACCGCCTACGGCGGGGGCGGCATGACCAACCCCGACCCGCTGACGGCGCCCCGCGATCCGGCGGGGGAGAGCCTGTCCTCCTCCCTGACGCTGGATATACCGCCCATGGCGTGCGTCATGCTGGCGCCCGTACGGGTCAGCCGCAAGCTGCCGGACAAGGCGCGCCCGCCCCGCAGAAAGCCTGCGCCGGCGGAGGCCGCCAAGAGCGACGGGATTCCCGCCGTAAAGGAAACTCTTACCGAGTGAATCGGTGATTTTCGGATAACCGTATACCGTATACCGTAAATTGATAAGGAGGCTGAATCCATGATGTTCCGCAAAAAGGAGTGCGTGGCGATGCTGCTTGCCGGAGGGCAGGGCTCACGTCTGTACGCACTGACAAAGAAAACCGCCAAGCCGGCTGTCCGGTTCGGCGGAAAGTACCGTATCATTGATTTTACCCTGTCCAACTGCGTCAATTCGGGCATTGACACGGTGGGCGTGCTGACGCAGTACCAGCCGCTGGTGCTCAATGAGTACATCGGCAACGGACTGCCGTGGGATCTGGACCGTGCCTTCGGCGGAGTCATGATCCTGCCGCCCTATCAGGGGCAGAACCGCGCGGACTGGTACAAGGGTACCGCCAACGCCATCTACCAGAACATGAC
>CAVDLN010000112.1:0-5181 GCA_963609805.1 Erysipelotrichaceae bacterium
TTCTGGTGCTGTGTAAGATCGTAATCCGTGCGGTCGGCAACGCCCCAGAGCTCTCCCCAGCCAAACGGGAACAGGAATTCAAAGTCAGTCGTTGCCTTGGAGTAGAAGCACAATTCCTCGGGAGAATGATCACGCAGACGCAGGTTTTCATCCTTCAACCCGATTGACAGCAGCCAGTTGTGGCAGAAGTTGCGCCAGTACTGGAACCATTCCAAATCCGTACCCGGTTTGCAGAAGAACTCCAATTCCATCTGTTCAAACTCACGCACGCGGAAAATAAAGTTGCCGGGGGTAATCTCATTGCGGAAACTCTTTCCGATCTGACCGATTCCGAAGGGAAGTTTCTTCCGGGTGGTACGCTGGACATTATTAAAGTTCACAAAAATTCCCTGCGCAGTTTCGGGGCGGAGGTACACCGTATTTTTAGCGTCTTCGGTAACGCCCTGAAACGTCTTGAACATCAGGTTAAACTGGCGGATATCCGTAAAGTTGTGCTTTCCGCAGGTCGGGCAGGGTATATTATGCTCCTCAATAAAAGACTTCATCTCTGCCTGAGAGAATGCGTCTATAGGCTTGGACAGCTCGAAACCGGTTTCGGCACACCAGTCTTCAATCACTTTATCGGCGCGGAAACGCTCATGGCATTCACGGCAATCCATCAGCGGATCCGAAAAGCCTCCCAAATGTCCGGATGCGACCCATGTCTGGGGATTCATAAGAATTGCGGCATCCAATCCTACATTATACGGATTCTCCTGTACGAATTTCTTCCACCATGCGCGTTTAACGTTATTTTTCAGCTCAACGCCAAGGGGACCATAGTCCCATGTATTCGCAAGTCCACCGTATATTTCCGATCCCGGAAAAATAAACCCGCGGGTCTTGCAAAGCGCGACAATTTTATCCATTGTCTTAGCCGTATTGTCCATGTAAATCTACCAACCTTTCCGAGCGACGACTGGCTACCATCGCCGTTTTTGATAGCGTAATTGTAGCATATATGCCGGAATTTGTCAAGGGAAATGCAAATTAAAAAAGGCAGCTCGGGATTCGACGCATGTCCCTTTCCCTGTTTTCCGGAAAATCTTTTTTGCGCATTTTCCGGTCTTGAGCGAAAATTACACGTCAAATCCGAGCTGCCCTTCTTATTTATCGGGTCTTTACTGTTCGGAATCCTCTTCTGCTGCCGTGCACAAGAGGAATCCACGGTCTATCAGTCGCTTACTTACAGTCCTCTCTTGATGTAAGAAGTATGCAGTACATGGTGAGCTTTTTCGGAATTGGGGTATTCGAAGAACTCGTCATACAGCATTTTGACAGCCGAGTTCTCCTGCGACTTGCGCAGATCCTTGCACTTATCATCATTGTAGAGCACTGCGGCACGTACGGCACGCAGGTCAATGCTGGCACGAACGTGTGCAGGCTGAATCGGCTGACCGCCGCCATTGACGCAGCCACCGGGGCAGCCCATAATCTCGATGAACTGAAGATCCAGTTCTCCGGACTTTACACGATTCAGCAGTTCCTTTGCCTTCCCCGTACTGGATGCAACGCCGACATTTACTGTCAGGTCACCCAACTTGTAGGATGCCAGCTTGATGCCCTCTGTGCCGCGCACTTCCGGGAAATCAACGGATTCAAGTTTCGTTCCGAGAATCAGCTCGGCAGCATACCTCAGTGCGGCTTCCATAACACCGCCGGTTGCTCCGAAAATAGCACCTGCGCCGGATCCGATTGCGAAGGGCGCATCGAACGATTCATCGTCAAGATTGCGGAAATCAATGCCTGCCTTCTGAATCATACGTCCGAGTTCGCGGGTAGTAATTGCCACATCAACATCCGGAATGCCGTTTCCTGCGGCCGACTGATCGGCTCTGCCTACCTCAAACTTCTTGGCTGTGCAGGGGATTGCCGACACAAAGAAGATATCCTGCGGATCCCAGCCCATTTTTTGGGCAAAGTAGGTTTTGACAACAGCGCCGAACATCTGCTGAGGGGACTTGCAGGTGGACAGATTCTCTGTCATCTCCGGGAAATAATGCTCACAGTATTTGATCCATCCGGGTGAGCAGGACGTGATAAGCGGGAGTGCGCCGCCGTTCTGGATGCGTCCGACAAGTTCCGTTGCTTCCTCAATAATGGTAAGGTCTGCGGTCATGTTCATGTCGTATACACCCTCAAATCCCAGTGCTTTGACGGCAGCGACCATCTTGCCCTCGACATCGGTTCCGGGTTCATATCCGAAGCACTCGCCGATCTGTGCGCGAACGGAAGGAGCCGTGCAAATCAAAACATGTTTCTTCGGGTCTGCCAGTGCCTCAAATACCTTATCGGTGTCATCACGCTCATACAAAGCACCGACCGGACAGGCAACGATGCACTGCCCGCAGTTGATGCAGGACGTGGATGCAAGAGGATTTTCGAAGGGGGAAGCAATGTGTGTATCAAAGCCGCGGTCATTGGCTCCGATGGCACCGACCCCCTGAATCTTCTGGCAAACTGCAACGCAGCGGCGGCAAAGCACGCACTTGTTGTTGTCACGGATGATAGGGGTTTTATCGTCAATTTCATAATGATTCACTTTTCCTTGGAATCTGCTTTCCGTTACCCCATATTTGCGGCACAGGGTCTGCAGTTCGCAGTTGGTGCTGCGAACGCACTCCAAGCACTTCTTGTTATGGTTGGACAGGAGCAGTTCGAGGTTCATTTTACGGGAATTGATAATCCGCGGCGTGTTTGTTTTGATCTCCATGCCTTCCGTGCAGGGGTAAACACAGGCGGTTACCAAACGGAACGGCTTCCCGTTCTCCGACACTTCCACCAGACACAGACGGCAGGCGCCGATCTCATTGATATCCTTCAGGTAGCAAAGGGTTGGAATGTCAATCTTTGCCGCCTTTGCGGCTTCGAGAACCGTGGACCCCTTGGCGACGGCATAAGGTCTGCCATTTATCTTTACATTCAGAGTTTCCATTCTACCACAATTCTCCTTTTTTAGGCTTTGGTAATAGCGTTGAACTTGCAGTTACTGATACAAGCACCGCACTTCACGCACTTTTTGGTGTCAATCTGCATAGATGCGAGTTTGTGTCCGGGCGCAATGTAGTCAGTACGGCTGATGGCGTCAACAGGACAGTTCTTTGCGCACTTGCCGCAGCCGATGCAGGAATCGGCCTTGACCGAGTAACGAACAAGCTTTTTGCAAACGCCCGCCGGGCACCGCTTTTCAACAATATGAGCAATATACTCATCACGGAAATACCGCAAAGTTGAAAGAACAGGGTTAGGCGCCGTCTGTCCGAGTCCGCAAAGAGAAGCGGACTTGATGTAATTGGCAAGTTCCTCCAAACGTTCAATATCCTCCAGTTCGCCGTTGCCCGAAATAATCTTATCAAGAATTTCAAGCAGGCGTTTGGTGCCGACACGGCAGGGAGTACACTTACCGCACGACTCATCCACGGTGAATTCCAGGAAGAACCGCGCAATATCGACCATACAGTTGTCCTCATCCATGACAATCAGTCCGCCGGACCCCATCATGGATCCGATGGCCATCAGATTATCATAGTCGATCGGTGTATCAATAAGGTGTGCGGGAATGCATCCGCCGGAAGGTCCGCCGGTCTGCGCAGCTTTGAACTTCTTTCCGTTCGGAATGCCTCCGCCGATTTCCTCAATGATATGGCGGAGCGTGGTTCCCATAGGAACTTCCACAAGACCCGTGTTGCGGATCTTTCCGCCCAGCGCAAATACCTTTGTTCCCTTGGACTTTTCTGTTCCCATAGAGCGGAACCAATCGGCGCCCTTCAGAATAATCTGCGCAACATTGGCATAGGTTTCAACGTTGTTCAAAATGGTAGGACTTGCAAACAATCCCTTGACAGCCGGGAAAGGCGGACGAGGACGCGGCTCACCGCGTTTTCCTTCAATGGACGTCATCAGTGCCGTTTCCTCACCGCAGACAAAGGCTCCCGCGCCGAGACGGATTTCCAGATTGAAATTAAATCCTGTTCCGAAAATATTCTCGCCCAGCAGTCCGTATTCCTTCGCCTGGTTGATGGCTATCTGCAAACGCTTCACTGCAATGGGATATTCGGCACGGACATACACATAGCCCTGATCCGCGCCGATAGCGTAACCTGCGATTTCCATGGCCTCGATGACGGCGTGCGGATCTCCCTCCAGAATGGAGCGGTCCATAAATGCACCAGGGTCACCCTCATCGGCATTGCAACATACATACTTCTGCACCTTGCCGCGGTTTCCTGCCGCAAAGCGCCACTTCATACCGGTCGGGAATCCTGCACCGCCGCGTCCGCGCAAACCGGAATCCAGAATTGTCTGAATAACCTCGTCCGGCGTCATCTCGGTCAGTGCCTTGCCAAGAGCGGCATAGCCGTCCATGCCGATATACTCTTCAATGTTTTCCGGGTTAATTACGCCGCAGTTACGCAGCGCAACACGCAGCTGCGACTTGTAAAATACGGTATCGCTCAGTGCAGCGTGCTCATCCTCTTTATGCTCGACGGAAGAGGACTTCTCATTGTAAACCAGCCGCTCAACGATTCTTCCCTTGAGCAGGTGCTCATCAACGATTTCAACAACATCGTCCGGCGTAACATGGCTGTAGAACGTTCCGTCCGGGTAGATGATAACGACCGGACCCAGAGCGCAGAGACCGAAGCACCCGGTCTGCACAACCTTTACTTCCTCATCGAGTCCCTGCCGCTTGATTTCCTGCTTGAAGATTTCCTGAATCTTCTGGCTTCCGGATGAGGTACATCCGGTACCGCCGCAGCACAATACGTGTGCACGAATCATGTCTTATTTCCTCCCCTGCTTGCTTATGCTTTCTGTGCGGCAGAGAAGGTGTACTCCTTCACAACCTTGCCGCCCTTGATGTGCTTTTCAATGACCTCTGCTGCGCGCTCCGGAGTCATCTTTACGTAAGTTACCTTTTCTTTTCCGGCCTGGAAAACCTCAACAACCGGCTCATACTGGCAGATTCCGATGCAGCCGGTTTGCGATACCATAACGGTATTGGCAAGGCCCTCACGGTTAATTCCTTCAACAAAAGCAGCAAGCACAGGCCGTGCCCCTGCCGCAATACCGCAGGTTGCCATGCCGACCAGAATGCGGATGTCCCCGCTGCCTTCACGCAAAACCATTTTGTCTTTCATC
>CAVDLN010000113.1:0-5128 GCA_963609805.1 Erysipelotrichaceae bacterium
TCACCGTACAGGATGTGTACGGCAAGCGGCGCGGCGGCGGTCAGTACCAATCCCTGCGCCAGAGATAAATAGAAAATAACGGAAAAAAGTCTGCAGATGCGCTGACTGTAGTCGGGTGCGCCGGCTTTTTTGGCCTCCAGAATCGACGGGCGCGCCGAATCTACGATGGCGGCAAACACGAACCGGCTTATTTCGGCGCAGGTTACGGCTGCGGAATAGAATCCGTTTTCCTCCTCTCCGATCATGAGCGTGATCATGACCCGGTCGGTCAGCGTGAAGAGGGTGACCATGATGCCTGACAGGATGTAGTATCGGCTCCGCCTGAAAAGCTCGGCTGCCAGTGTGCGGGAAAACGACAGGCGCTGTCCGCCCAGCCGCCGGTACAGGAAAAACAGGCAGGCGGAAATCAGCATATAGTCGAGTGCCTGCGACAGGGCAAACCAGTAAACGCTTTTTCCCGTTATAAGGAGAAAACAGCGGTACGCGGAAACAATGGCGTAGGCAATCAGCGAGGTGACCGCAACATATTTGGACTGCAGCTTGGCCTGAAACCAGTACTGCAGCATTTCCGTTGCCTGGAACAGCAGGGAAATGCTGTACAGAACGCAGACGAGAATCGTCTCCGGCTCGCCTCTGTTGGCGATGCCCGCAAAGGCGGCTACTCCCGCTGTCCCGAGAAAGCTGGCCCCGACACTCATGCAGAGCGAGGTGCCGATGACCTGTCCCTCGCAATCCGGTGCCAAAATGATTTCGTGTACCAGCGTGGAACGGATTCCCAGCTGAACCACCGGAACCATAAAGGAAACGATGGCGCCGGCGTAATCAATGATGCCGTAGCCGGACGGTCCCAGATACCGTGCGGTCAGCGTCCCGATGACAAAGCTGAGCAGCGCCTGCACGATCCGGCAGGCAATAAGCCAGGATGCATTGCGGAAAACTTTACCGGTTTCGCGTTTATTTCTTACCATATGCATACCTGCGGGGATTTCGCGGAGAAGGGGACTGCGGGTGATGCCATAGGAATCACCGCCGACATCAGGAAGCGGACGAATCAGATTCCGCGGCGGAGGAAGTCACCATTTTGCCGTTGGCGTCAAAATCATAGTAGCCGCTCGGCAGAAGGCCGTTGGTGTTTGTGACATAATAGCTGCCGACTGCAAGATCCGAACCGGAGCGCACGTAGATATAACTGCCGTCCTCCAGCTGGACCAGACCCAGTCCGCTCTGACGCACATTGTCTTCATAGTAGAAAAGGTAATCGTTTCCGTCGTCAAGTATTTCACGCCAGATGCCGCTGCGCACGGTCAGTTTTCCGTCTTCCCCGAACAGATAGGTGCCTGCCGGCATCAGGCCGTTGGCACGCTCCTCGGAAACATAGTGCAGGTCATTGCACACAGCCTTAAGGTCGCTCGCTATGTAGTAGAAATTCCCGTCTGCCTCGACAAGTCCCTTTGCGACAAGAGCGTTGTTTTCAACATAGTAGATGCAGCCGTCCGTCTTTAGGAGGCCGTCCTCGGAAAGAACCATCCGTCCGTTTTCGTCGAACAGATACCAGCCCTCGTCCATCAATCCGTTGGTTTTGGAGACGTACCGTATTCCGACGGCCAGATCCGCACCCGTGCTGACGTAGACATAGTCACCGTCCTCCAGCCGGACAAGTCCGCTGCCGATCTGCCTGACGCCGTCCACATAGTAGAAGAGGTATTCGTTTCCGTCGCCGGGAAGAACCCGCAGAACACCGTTCCGCACGGTCATTTTCCCGTCCTCCCCGAAAGCGTACATGCCTTCCGGCATCAGTCCGTTGGCCTTGGCGGAGAGAATATAGCAGTCCGTATTCTTTGCCGCCGTAAGTGCGCTCGTGATGTAGTAGTAGCTGCCGTCCGCGTCCTTTACAAGACCCTTGTCGGTCAGTGCATTGTTTTCGATGTAGTAGATCTCGCCGTTCATTTCGTACAGTCCGTCGTCATGGATGAGCATTTTCCCGTCTGTTCCGAAATAGTAGTATCCCGCATCCGCAAGACCGTTTGCCTTGTCCTCGGACAGGTAGACAATGCACCCGCACACGGCGTTCTTGTCGGGGGCAATATAGTAGAAGCTGCCGTCGCTGCTGCGAACCAGTCCCGCGGCGGTTTTCAGGAAGTTCTCATAGTAGCATATGTTTCCGTCGTCGTCTTTCTGTATTCCGCTCCGCTGAATCAGATAGCCGGATTCGTCAAAGGAGTATGTGCCGGGGGCAAGCAGACCGTTCGTTTTGGCAACATATACGGTGCTGTTTGTCACCATGCCGTTTCGCTTGAAATAGCGGTAGTTGCTGCCGTCCTTCACAAGTCCCGCATGCCAGATGACCATTCCGTTCTGAACCCAGCGGATAATGCCGCTCTTATCCGGGTAAGTCGCGCAGAAGTCCGTCATAAGCGCGCCGTCCGAATCGAAGAAAAAGGTGGCTGTTTCTCCGTCCGGGTACACATATCGCTCGACATTGTCGGGGTTGGAGAGGCGGTTGACGGTATAGTCCTCCTCATCGCGGGCGTAGCCGGGCAGAATGTCCGCATCGGGATAGGGGCACTCGTATATGCCGATAATTTTCATTGCGCTGATGTAGTAATAGTATTTTCCGTCAATTTCGCGCCAGCCGTCCGCGTATTCCTCCTCGTAGGTTGCGGTGTAGGTCGTGTCACCATGTACCGCTTCCAACGTCGGAGTCCATCCGCTGAACGCATAGCAAACATCGTCGTCATTCGGCCTTTCCGGGTCTTCTTTTTCATACGACGGCATTTGGCTGTATTCCACCTCGGTTGTGTCAAGCACACTTCCGTCCCAGTTGCACCATGTTATGGTGTACTTGCGGGTTTCCTGACTGAATATAGCTGTATATGTTACGGATTCCGTGACGGGCCGGATGCCTGTCTCGCCGGAATCCGATTTCCAATAGTCGAAGGTGTACACGAACTTCTCGTCAGTGTATGTTGATGTTATGCCTGCCGGCGGTTCGGGTGTTTCGCCGTAGGCGTAATACTCCTCGTACTCGACTCCGCTGACCACCCATGTGATCACGAAGTCTTCCTCACTTTCACCGTTACTGCTTTCATCCGACAGGGCCAGTGCGGACAAAAAGGTGAGCGGAACAAGACTCAGCATCAGCACGGTCAGAACAAGAATAAACAGACGTTTGGAATACAGATGTTTCATGGCTTATGTCTCCTTGGTATGAACGGATATGGGGATTCGTGGCTTTCATAAATCTTTCGGGACTTGCTGCGGCGCACCGCTGCGGGACGGGTTCCTTTCCCGTGATTCGATTTCGGAAATGTGACGGCTCAACTGTTCTGCGCTAAATCTGTCCCGTATGCGGCGCGCGGGGACACCCGCGGCAACGGTGTAAGGGGGAATATCATGCGTCACGACGCTTCCCGCCGCAATGACGGACTCACGGCCGATGTGCACGCCTTTCAGAATGGTGACATTGGCGCCGATCCACGCGCCCGCTCCGATTGTGACATCGCTGTCATTTTCGGGAAGCTTGTCCGCGTCTGTCAGCTCCGCGATGTATTTTCCCACGGCGTCGGTTCTGTGATCACCCGTAATGATGGTCACGTGCGGGCCGAAGACGGCGAAGTCGTCAATGTAGAGATGTGCAACGGATGTCCAGAATCGTGCGTCCGGGCCGATGCTGACATGGCTTCCGATGTGAATGTGCGACAGCGGATAGAAATCTCCGCCCTCTGAGATTCTCGTTCCCCGCCCGCAGGCGGCGAAGGAGCGGCGTATGGCGGGCTGAACCAGCGCGTTGTACAGGGCAGCCCGGAGCTTTCGGCAGATGCGGTATATCATGGCGAGCATTCCTTTCCGCCTTTTCTTCCGCTGCCACGGCGTCCTGCGGTCATGTATTCCGTGTAAGGGCGGTGCAGATCGCAGACGACACAGGCATGGTGGCCGACTCGCTCCTCGGGTGGCGGATCGGAACGCCAGTCCCCGTATTTCTGCGTCAGATAGGCATCGTATTGGGACGGCACCCGCACGGTCAATCCCTCAAACGGGAAGGGAACACCGCTGCCGTACTGCTCGCGCGGCGCATACTCCGTCGGGGAGGTTGAATTGGCGTGATTGCACCAGACGATGCTCTTATCGGGTGAAAAGGAGGATATGTAGCTGTCAAAGGCCTCCGTCTCCGCTGCCGTGTCGCCTCTGCGGCCGCTCAGCAGAAACAGCGCGCGATACAGATTGGTGCGTACCATGGGCAGATTGGCGGGCGACAGGCGGCGGTAATGCAGCCGCACACGGCGCGCGGCTTCAAAATCAGCCAGCCGTCGTCGGAACACCCGCTCCTCGGATCGGGTGTTCCACTGAACGTCCAGCGGAAAAATATCGATGAACACGCCGTGGTGGATATTCAGCCGATCTGCCATGGCTTCCATATAGGTTGTCCTCGAATCGCGCAGCTTGCTGCCGAGACGGTAGTACAGCGGCTCGGTACGGTAGTTCTGCAGAAAGCACCAGTCCGGCAGCAGAGAGGGCGCCGCGCGGCAGAACCGTTCATAGTCCGGGCGGGGAAGTGCCACATCGATGTCGTCATCCCACGGGATGAACCCGCCGTATTTGACGGCGCCCAGTGCGCTGCCGCACACCATGTAGTAGGTCAGCCCCTCCTGTCCGCAGACAGCGAGAAACTGACGGAGCAGCTCAAGCTCCACTTCCTGCAGTTCCGTCATGTGCCGCTCCTTTCATGCGATTTTTTCTTCCGTTGTATGTTTTGAGCAGCGCATAGAGAAAGCGCGGGCTTCCCGAATGCATTGCCCGTACAAGAATGCGCCGCTTGCGGCTGATCACCGTCCGGGGCAGCTCTGCCGCCTGCATGGCGGTGCGGCAGAGCTCCGTGCGGGCGAAACCGGCCATCCAGCCTGAAAACGCGGAGTAGGATTTGTCTGTGACCGACGGGTTGGTCAGGATATAGGTACAGCATTCCAATGCCCACACCGCCAGCACATCTTCCCCGATCGGCGGAAACCCGTCATCCGCCCCGCGGAGGGCGCGCAGTGCGGCCCCGTATGCATCGGTATAATCCCGTCTTCGCTGCATGGCGGAATTTTCCGCAATGGTATACCGATACACCGCACGCTCGGCCAGGCGG
>CAVDLN010000114.1:0-5067 GCA_963609805.1 Erysipelotrichaceae bacterium
CCATGAGGAAACCGTCCTGTTCGATCTGCAGAAGCAGTGACTTTGCGGGACAGTGCAGCGGTTACTCTTCCGGAGAAGACGAATAGCGACCTTTTCGGTGAATCCGTTCCTGTTCTTTCTCTGTAAAGCATAGGCAAATAGGAAGTCAACATTTCAAAGAAGCCCGTTCTGCGGCAATCGCCGCAGAACGGGCTTCACTCTGTAAACCGTAAACCGTATACTATGCCTCCGTGTCAGACGGGTCGGCAAGCACGGTGTTGTCCGCCAGAATTTCCGGTTTGTATTTCATGCTGTCCGCCTCTGTGATAGTGCGGACAACACGGCAGGGCACGCCGGCTGCAAAGCTGTTCGCCGGGATATCCCGCGTCACAACACTTCCCGCGCCGATGACGCACCCGTCCCCGATCGTCACCCCGGGGCATACCGTCACGCCGGCTCCGAACCAGCACCGGTTCCCGATGTGCACCGGCCGTGCCCAGCATAGCCGCCGCATATCTCCGTCTGCCGTCCTCATGTGTGCGCGCTCCGCCGCCACCATCGGATGCAGCGGCGTCACAATGGTCACATTGGGGCCGAAGTCGCAGTTGTCCCCGATGTACACATCCGCGTCGTCCTGCACTGTCAGATTGAAATTCGCAAAGAATTCCCTGCCGATATGGGTATGCTTTCCGTAATGAAAGGTAATGGGCCCCTGCAGGAAGCTTCCCTCCCCCAGATCTCCCAGCATTTCCGCCAGAATGGCGGCACGCTTCTCGGTCTCGTCCTCGTAGGTTGCGTTGTAGTCAAGATTCAGATTGTGCGTGCGGCGCTTGATCGCCTTCAGCTCCGGGTCTCCCGGGAAAAACAGGATTCCCGCGCGGCGTTTTTCGTCTTCCGTCATACTGTTTCCGCTCCGTATCCGACTCTTATTTCAGCGTCGGTTCCGACACCGACGCGTCCATGTCCGTATAGAATGCCGCCACGCCGCCTGTGTGCGCCGTATGCGGAACCGTCGTGTACAGGGATCCGTCCACCCAGACGGCAACCGTATCCCTGCCGATTTCCAGCCGGAAGATATGGAAGTCCAGCGACGTGAAGAAGAAGTTCTCCCGACTGTACAGCAGGTTTTCCCCGTCCGGGCCGACATCCGTCAGCGTCAGCATGCGGGCGGCCGCATTGAAGCAAAGCTCCGTATAGCGTGCTCCGCCGTCCCGGATTCCGAACCGGTATCCGAATCCGCACCGTCCCGCCCCGGGATCATAGGCATTCGCGCGGACGGCGCTGCTCAGAACGCACGCGCTGTACTCCCCGCGCGCGGGCAGGTACACCCGTCCGTCCCCGTCCCGATCCTGTCCGTCGACCGTCCGAAGGTACAGCTTGCCCTCCTCCTCGTCAACGCCGAACCCGGACACATCAAAGTACTGCGACACGGCTGTCAGGAACCGTTCCCGGCGCTGTGCGGAGATGGCCTCCCGATCCACGCGGCTTTCCATGGTGCAGGCATCGAATACGGCGAAATCCCGTGCCGTCGCGCCGTCCGCGGGGCTGCGCAGTCCGACGAACACATCCGTCGCTTCATCGGTCAGCGTAAAGGTCAGCGACACCTCGGTCGGGCGTCCGCATACCACGCGGCTGCATGCCAGCACCTCGCCGACCGCATGGGGATCCCCGCCGCCCGGCGTTCCCGGCGACGGGATGCGTGCCGCAAACAGCTCCGCTCCGCCCGCGCCGGTCAGAAGCTCGCAGCGGAAGGTATGCTGTCCCGCCTCCAGACGCAGTCCCTGCGCGGCGGCGGCGCGGCCGCAGTCAAAGCGGCAGATACGCCCCTTTTCCTTGTCGGCGTATATTACAGTGCCGACAGAGTCCTGCGCGGCGTTCTTCCACATGGTCCAGTTCGCCATTCCGCCCAGCGAGAAATCGCCGTTGCGGAAATTCGACGTTGATCCGACGCCGCAGTCTGTCAGCGTATTGGTAGCCTGAATGGGGCCCAGCGTGCAATTCCCCGCGTACCGGTTGCCGAAAATGCGCACATCCTTGACCGGCGAATAATCGTCGGTTTCGGAATTGTCAAAGGGCTGCTTGCCGTTGTAGGGATTGTCGTACCATGCGCCGACCGGATTGACGGAGGTCAGGTAGTTGTCGGTGGCATATATGCCGCTGATTTCCTCCCGTTCCTGGTTGGGGTCGCTGGTACCCCACGTTATGAACGCCAGCGCCTTGCCTCCGCCGGAATTGATATAGGAGTGCAGGACGGTGAAGTTGCGGCAGCTGTTGTCTCCATCCTTGGAGTTGGTCCACCACAGAATGCCGCGCGGGTCATAGTAGTGGCAGGACATGACGACACCGTCGTCGTTGGACTGCATGAAGCAGCGGTTGATAAACATATCCTGCGCGCCGCACGATCCGAATCCGTCTCCGCTGACGCATTTCACCTCATGCAGGCGGACGTTGGCGACATACACGCGCCGGCAGTGATTGTACTCGGTATGATAGTTGTTGGAGCGGATAATTTCGAAATCGCGTGTTTCCACGTCGGTGCAGCAGAACAGACCGAGCGGAATGCAGTGAATCCGGCGGCGGCATCCGGCAGCATAGCCGGGCATTCCCACGCCCTCCTCGGAACCCGTATCCAGCATGCGGATGCTGCCGTGTCCCGTAATCTTGAGATGGGACAGGTTGGCTCCCTGCAGGAGCGGCAGGTTGGACACGTGCAGATTATGCGTCCAGTTGATGCCGGGAATTACGCCGTCATGCCCGACGGCGGGCTGATAGGTATACTCATCCAGGCGCTGCGACTGCCAGAGAATCGCTCCGTCCTCAAAGTGCAGATCCACATTGTCGCGCAGAAGAACAGACGTAATGATGTAGCGGCGTCCGTACCGGTCGTTGCTCCCGGGCAGGATAACATGCCCGCCTCCGGCGGCGGACACATGATCCAGCGCCGCCTGAATCGCATCCGTGTCGTTGTGCACCGCGTCGCCGTATGCGCCGAAATCGGTCACGCGGACGGAGTACTCCGGCAAATCAAAAGCATAGGGGTTGCTCTCGAAAACCTCGTAGTTGTCAATATAGAAGCGGTCGGTGACGCACAGCGGCTGCTGTCCCTCCGCCTCGGCAAACAGGAGCAGCTGATACGGCAGCAGGGTGGTTTTTCCGAGACGCAGGGGCAGGTTTTCCATGCGGAAACTGCCGTCCGGCAGCACCTCGGACAGCGGGATGCTCCCCACCGCGGCCTTCCCCGCGGTTTTTTCCCGGGATGCGCCCAGTCCTTCCGCATCTGCCATGGTGCCCGCATATAGGCAGAGCCGCCCGCCCGCATACGCCTCCGGCAGCCGCTCGAGGCAGACGGATCCGGCGACGGCCAGCGTCATGGTATCGGCATCGGCGATGCAGGATGCAACCGAGGCGCACGGAACCTCCAGCGGTTTTTCCTGCTCAAAGGAGTAGCCGTGCAGCAGCAGCGTGCCTGTTCCTTCGGCCTCAAACCGGAAGCCGGTCAGGCGTCCCGAACAGCCGGGGCAGGCGGACAGGTTGAAGTACAGGGCGTGCTTCCCGTCATCCTGCGGCAGGGGCAGTGTCACGGCATTTTCCGGGACATACGCGGGAGCCGTCTCGGATGTGAAGTACAGTGTGGCGGAGGAGAGTCTGTCCGGATTCGACAGGATCATAAACACCGTATTCCGGCGGGGCATCAGCATGCTGTAGCAGCCGCCGCGCTCACGCGGCAGATCTCTGCTGACAAACCCGCCGCGTCCTTTCACGGTCAGTGCCATGGCACTGCCGCGGTCCGTCAGGACGGCGTTCTCCGGCGTGTAGAAATGCGCCTGCCCGCCCCATTCGCCCAGTGTGTTCCACACGGCGGCCAGCGACAGGGCAGCCGTAACCGATTCCCCGTTCGTCTCGAATCGGAAGCGGACGGGTGTAAAATCCATGCGGGAGAGGGAGAACAGGTCGGTCCTGCCCGCACCGGCAGTGCCCACCGAGGAGAAGGATTCACCGTTCTTGCCGAAGAAGGTGGCACGGTATACCGCGCCGTCGGCGGCAGGGGTCACACCGAGGGCGGAGGATTTTGTCAGCGCGTCCCGCACGGAATCGGTCAGCGTCAGCTCGGCGGGTTCTCCGTGCCGCGCGGTCAGCTCCCCTATTTCCGCGACCGTTTCCGACCGGAAGAGCGGCAGTATCGCATTGTGCGACTGCGTGCGGCCGTCAATCCAGGAATACGGGAGGTAGTCGGGGTTATAGCTGTAGTCGGTCTGCGGGATTCTTTCGTATGTGAATTTGTCCTTGACAAGGTATCTTGACATGGGAATACTCCTTTCCGTTGTTTCGGCGGATTACTTGCTTCCGCCGCCGTTGCTGTCGTCGCTGTCCAGCCGCAGAACCGCCATGAACGCCTCCGGCGACACCTGCACCGAGCCCAGCTGACGCATCTTCTTCTTGCCTTCCTTCTGCTTCTCCAGCAGTTTCTTTTTTCTCGTGATATCACCGCCGTAGCATTTTGCAAGCACATCCTTGCGCATTGCCTTCACGGTCTCACGGGCAATGATTTTGGAGCCTATCGCCGCCTGCACGGGTATCTCAAACAGCTGGCGCGGTATGTTCTCCTTCAGCTTTTCCGCCACGCGGCGGGCGCGGGCATAGGCCTTGTCCTCATGCACAATGAAGGACAGCGCATCCACCTGGTCGCCGTTGAGCAGGAAATCCAGCTTGACAAGACGGGAAGGCTGATACCCCAGCATCTCATAATCCAGCGAGGCATACCCGCGCGAGCGGCTCTTGAGCGCGTCGAAGAAATCATAGATGATTTCGTTCAGCGGCAGATGGTAGTGCAGCTCCACACGGGTAGGGTCGAGATACTTCATGTCAATGAATTCTCCCCGCCGGTCCTGACACAGTTCCATCAAACCGCCTACGTACTCCGTCGGCGTGATGATATTTGCCTTGACGACCGGTTCCCTTGCCTCCCGGATAACGTCCGGCGACGGATAGTTGGACGGATTGTCCACCGTGACGACAGTCCCGTCGGTTTTTGTGATTTCATAGACGACACTGGGCGCCGTGGTAATCAGGTCGAGATTGAACTCCCTC
>CAVDLN010000115.1:0-4675 GCA_963609805.1 Erysipelotrichaceae bacterium
GATGAGTGCTGGGTTCTCTTTACGAAAGCAGACCGCCGTCTCGTTAAGCATATTGCGAATGAATTGGAGGAAGCCGGCGAAAAGGATATGCCGGATGATCTCCTGAAAATTTATGACGATGCAGCCAACACGGATTATATTGACAATATTAAATCGTACCTAACCAATAACAGAGGCTATCTTCAGCACAAGATGAAGGAATACGTTGTTGCAGAGGACGAAAAATTTTACTGAAAATTGATTTATTGAGGCACAAAAGCCGGGGAGCGATGCCCCGGCTTTTGTGTTGCAAAGGGAATGCATCTGCTTTTTTGCTCAAAACCGATTCTTGAAGTGCGTCATTTTTGATAATTATTTTTCAAAAACACTGGATTTTTTCCTGCACTTATGCTATAATAATTCCGTTGAGCGTTCCAAAGGAATTTATTCAACAAATTTAGCGGGAGGTTGTTTGCATGAAGAAAAAACTAACTACCGTTGATTTTCACGGAACCCCTGAGCAGGAGGAAAAGCTGATTGCCGTCATTGATGCCCATAAGGGTACAAAGGGCGCGATGATGCCGATCCTGCAGGGAGCCCAGGAAATTTACGGTTATCTGCCTGTTGAGGTGCAGCGGATTATTTCCCTGCGCACCGGTGTGTCGCTGGAGGAAATTTACGGTATTGCTTCTTTCTACGCACAGTTCAAGCTGAATCCGGACGGCGAGGTCGCCGTTGCAGTATGTCTTGGTACTGCCTGTTATGTCAAGGGTTCCGGTGAGATTATCGAGGAATGTTCCAAGTGTCTGAACGTGCCGGTCGGAAGCACTTCGGCTGACGGACGATACTCACTGGAGGCTACGAGATGCATCGGTGCCTGTGGATTGGCACCTGTCATGACCGTGAACGGCGAGGTTTACGGGCGCTTGAAAAAGGGAGAGGCTACTGCAATCTTAAGTAAATTCATGTAATGGAACTGCTATAACGTTCGAAAGGCAGGCAACGCTTTCTATGAAAATCGGAGTTATCCGTGAACTTCTCGACGCAGAAGTGATTTGCGGGCAGGAATATATGGACAGGGAGGTTAACTCTGCCTGCGGCAGTGACATGATGAGCGATGTGCTGGCGTATGTCAAGGATCAGGCTGTGCTGCTGACCGGTCTGGTCAACCCGCAGGTTGTAAGGACGGCAGAGATGATGGACATGGTCTGTGTTGTGTTCGTACGTTCAAAAATGCCGTCGGAGGACATTATACGGCTGGCAAGGGAATGCCATATGGTCATATTGGCTACCCGCAAGCGAATGTATGAGGCATGCGGCAAGCTGTATGCGGCCGGGCTGGGGGTTACTCATGAATCCTGAGCCGGGGGGATTGCATCTCCGATTTGCCGTAGACGGGGAAGACTTTACTTCTGCCGGCCAGGCTTCCGTTCAGGTGAAAAAAAGCCTGCGCCAGCTGGGCATAGCCCCGGAGATTATCCGGAAGGTATCCATTGCCATGTATGAAGGTGAAATCAATATGGTCATACATGCGGGGGGCGGCATCGCCGATGTGCTGATCTGTGAGGATCATATTTCCATCCGTTTGGAAGATCACGGACCGGGCATTGCCGATATTGACCTTGCCATGCAGGAGGGATATTCAACCGCTCCGGATGCCGTCCGCAGTCTCGGATTCGGCGCTGGCATGGGATTGCCGAATATGAAGCGCTACTCGGATGACATGACCATTGATTCGCAGGTGGGGAAGGGAACCACTATTATCATGCGGGTTAATCTCTGATATACCGATTTCGTACTTTTATACCGATCGTTCCCGAAAAAGCGAAAAGTGAAAAGAAGGAAATGACAGTATGCACACATACGAGCATTCGGTATCCCTGGATGTGTCACGATGCACCGGATGTACCACTTGCCTGAAGCACTGTCCGACCGAGGCTATCCGCATTCAGGAAGGTCATGCCGTAATCAATCCGGATCGCTGTTTGGATTGTGGTTTATGCATCCGTTATTGCCCCAACAAAGCCAAGAAGGCCACCTACAGCCGCTTGGAAGCAATTTCCCGCTTTCGATGGAAGGTTGCCCTGCCCGCACCCTCACTGTATGGACATTTCGAGGAGCTGGGGGATGTTGATTTTGTTCTGCAAGGGCTGCGCGACATAGGATTCGACGATGTTGTGGAGGTTGCGGAGGCTGCCGAATATGTATCAGCCTATACGCGGCTGTACCTGAAAACCGACGGAGTGGTCAAGCCTGTGATCAGTTCTGCCTGTCCCGTTGTTCTGCGGCTGATTTCCCTGCGGTATCCGACATTGTGCGGACATGTTCTGCAGCTGCTTCCGCCCATGGAGATAGCGGCTGTTATGGCGCGACGCAGCGCGAAGGAGAAGCGACCTGATTTGTCGGATGACGATATAGGCGTGATTTTCATTTCGCCGTGCCCTGCAAAAGTGAGCTATGTCCGTGGCGGGTTTGGAAATTACAAGAGCAGGGTGGACGAGGTAATTTCGGTCAGCGATGTTTACTTCAGCCTGCTGAGCGTCATGCATCGTGAAAAAACGCCGCCGCAGGCATCCCGTGCCGGGCGCGTCGGCGTCAGCTGGGCAACTTCCGGCGGTGAGTCGGCTGCATTGTTCAATGACAAGTATTTGGCGGCAGACGGTATTGAAAACGTCAACCGTGTACTGGATCAGTTGGATAACGGGAACTTTCCGTCGCTGGAATTCATAGAATTGAATGCCTGTCCTGGCGGCTGCGTCGGCGGTGTCATGGCTGTCGAAAATCCCTTCGTTGCCAAGGCCCGTCTGCAGACACTTCGGCGTTACCTTCCCGTTACGCAGGCGATCCTCCGTGGTGAGGAAAAGGAATTCATCCCGGACGACTGGTTCTTTGAGTCTATGCCTTCCTATCGGCCGATACAACGCCTGAGTGAAAACTTCGGCGAGTCTCTCCGTATGATGGCACAGATTCAGAAGCTGCGCAATGAGCTGCCGGGGATCGATTGCGGTGCGTGCGGTGCACCGAACTGCCGCGCTTTCGCAGAGGATATCGTACGCGGAATTGCGAACCGGAACGACTGCGTTGTCGAAAAAAGTCGCTCCATAGACTCCGATTCCGGGTGAAAGGAGAAATTATATGACCATAAGTCGGCTGGCGGAGGAATTGAATTTGACACGCCTGACCTGCCGTGACATTGACAGAGATGTGTCCGGCGGCTACGTCGGAGACCTGCTGAGCTGGGTTATGGGACGTGCGCAATGCGGGCAGGCATGGATTACAATTATGTCAAATATCAATACAGTGGCTGTCGCATCGCTTGCGGGAGTATCCTGTGTTATCCTTGCGGAAAATGTTACTTTGACTGACGATGTAAGAAATGCTGCGGAAAAGCAGGAAATCTGTTTTCTCTCCACGCAGCGGACGGCTTATGAGACTGCCGTTGCTCTGTCGGCCTGCCTTTCGAAACCAACGAAGTGAGAAGACTTTTTTATTACGATTTCCATGTCCATTCCTGTTTGTCCCCGTGCGCCGACAACGATATGACACCGGGAAACATTGCGGGGATGGCAAGTCTGGTCGGCTTGGAAATCGTGGCACTGACCGACCATAACAGCTGCCGTAATTGTGCCTGCTTTGCGCAGACGGCGGATCGCTTCGGCATTACCGCTGTGTCCGGTATGGAATTGACAACGGCTGAGGATATACATTTGGTTTGCCTCTTTGAACATCAGAACGATGCGGTCCTGTTCGACAGCATTATAGACGGTAAGCGCTGCAAATTTCAAAATCGACCGGATATTTTCGGTGAACAGCTTGTCATGGACGTCAATGACCGAGTCATTGGCAGTGATCCGTATCTTCTTCCCAATGCCACAAACGTGACAATTGAGGAGGCGGTCGGATTGTGCCTGAAAATGGGTGGCGTCTGCTGGCCGGCCCATATTGACCGTGAAGCGAACGGAATTCTTGCGGTTCTGGGGTGCTTCCCGGAGTCGCCGTACTTTCGGTTTGCGGAGTTCCGGGATATGACTCTTGAGGATAAATTGCGGCATTTGCATCCGCAGCTGCAGAAGGTTCACGCACTGTTCGGTTCGGATGCGCACAGACTCGAAGATATTCCCGATGCCTGCTATTCGCTGGAACTGGAGGTTGGAAACGGCTCGCCGGATGAGGTACGCACCGCTTTATTCAGATTCTTAAGGCATCCGGAATCCCGGTGAGAAAAACGGAGGTCGTCTATGAAAGAGCTGGCATTGCATCTGCTTGACATAGCTGAAAATTCGATAAAAGCGGGCGCCGATCTGATTCAACTGACAATTTCGGAGAAGGACAATTTGAGGATAATGGTTGTTGAGGACAACGGTTGCGGCATGAAACCAAATTTTCTGCAGCATGTGACGGATCCGTTCTGCACCACACGCACGACCCGCAAGGTCGGACTTGGCCTTCCGCTTCTTCGATTGGCAGCGGAGCAGACAGGCGGATATCTTACCGTGGAGTCACACAATCGGGAGGATTTCCCCGACAATCACGGTACATGCGTAACCGCATGCTTCCATACTGACCACATTGACTGCGTGCCGCCGGGAGATATGGCTTCCACGGTTTGGACATTGATACAGGGTGCCCCGAAGGTTGACTTTGTATTTTTGCATGAGACACCGGTCTGCACTGTCAGACCGGAAAATAAATTTTA
>CAVDLN010000116.1:0-4646 GCA_963609805.1 Erysipelotrichaceae bacterium
ACTCTGAACAAGTCCTGCGAAGACAGCCTTTCCGTTCTTAAGGTATTGTATTTTGCCGTCCGGGAGAGAGACAAGACCGTTCAGCAGATCCGTTCCTGCGAGCAGAACCGGCAGCTGCGCGATTTTTCCCGTTTCATCGAATGTATAGGTTCCTGCGGGGAGCAGGCCGTTGGAGTAGGACGAAGAGAAGGTATATCGTGTACCTGCAACGGCGTTGAGGGACGGCCCGATGAAATAGTAGTCCCCGGCCGTGCTCTGCACAAGTCCGGCGAAGGTGGGCTCGCCGTCCTTCAGATACCGCACGCTGCCGCCGGGCAGCCGAACCAGGCCGTTGACAAGGCTCTCACCGCCCAACAGTTCGGGAAGCTGCGTGATCCTGCCTGTGTCATCGAAGGTGTAGATCCCGGAAGGCAGCAATCCGTTTGCATACTGTGTCGAAAATCCGTATTGGGTGTTCGTAACCGCAAGCCCGTTGGGCGCTATGAAGTAGTAATCGCCGGTGTCACTCTGAACGAGACCGGCAAATGATTTTACACCGCTTTTCAGGTACTGCACTGTTCCGTCCGGCATACGGACAAGACCGTTTCTGCAATCGTCACCGGCGAGCAGCTCCGGCAGAACAGCAATGCGTCCGGCACTGTCAAAGCTGTATGTTCCTGCAGGCAGCAGCCCGTTGGTATATTTTTCCGGAATGGTGCATGTCGTATTGGCAAAGGCCTGTCGGGAAGGACCGATGAAGTAATATTCTCCGGAATCACTCTGCACCAGCCCTGCGAAGGTCGGCTCGCCGTTCTGCAGATATTGGACGATCCCGCGTGACAGCCGAACCAATCCGTTCAGAAGGTCGTCTCCCGCCAGCAGGGTCGGCGCTCCGACCAGAATGCCGTCCTCGCCGAAAGTCCATATTCCGGCGGGAAGCAGCCGGTTGGCACGGAAACGGTCGATAAAGCACGACTCGCCGCGCACGGCCTTCTTGTCCTCGCCGATGTAATAGAAGTTTCCGCTGCTGTCCGAAACAAGGCCGACATACTGTGCCGTGCCCTTTACATAGTAACGGATTTCCCCGTCCGCGTCATGCCACAGCCCGTTCTTGGCGCCGGAGAACTGGGTCCCTGTTTCCCGCATGGCGAGACCGCTGTAGTTGTCCGCGTTGAATCGGTAGTATTCCACATCGGAAAATCCGTCCCGCCCGCGCAGCAGCGAGGTATCGTTATACCATGCCTCTGCCGTGTCGACTTCCATAACGTAGGGGCACACATCCCCCTTGTGGCTGAACAGCCCGGCTCTGCCCCATTTTGACACAACGGTAATATCCGACAGCTCCTTGGAGTTCTCCGGAACTTCCGTCACCACACCCGAGTGGGTATAGGAGCGGACGCTGATGATGGAGTCCGTTATCTCACTGCCGTCCTCCTGAATCTCCACATAGTCAATAGACATGGTGCTGTAATACAGCACGATGCAGCCGACCTCCGGCTCATCGATGCGGACATAGCTTCCGTCCTGTATGTATGAACCGACCGAGTCAATCCAAAAGGACGCAAGGTCGGTATCCCGCTCTGCCCATGCATAGGTGTGGCAATTGTAGCGCAGGCTGGCGTCCCCCAGGCATACGGCGCCCAACGCCGTATACTCCTCTTCCACGGACTCCGCAGCCGCTCTCTCGCCGTCGGTTAAGTCTCCGGCCGTTACGGATGCCGTGACGGCTGTCCCTCGCGGTGTGTAAATTCTTGAATTCCGAACAGTCCGTCCGGCGTTGTCCACGGTTGCACCCACAGATACGGTCAGGCAGGACAGAACCATACACAGAACCAAAACGACACACAGCAAACGTTTCATAGGGGGACACGCTCCTTAAATTAATTTTCGGCATCCGGGAAAAAGAAAAAAATGCACACGATTGATTCACAAAACGCTCACTTTTAATTATACGTATTTTTTTGTGATCTGTCAACAGTTTTTGTAACATTTTACGCCGAAAATTCAATTATGTTGCTGCAGTTCACACTTGAAGCGGTGATTTGCGGCAAAAACTTTGTGGAAAGTTACAAATTTTTTTTTCGCGGTTTGATTGACAATTTGTCCGCACGGTGGTATAATACACGCATGCTAACGCATTAGCAAAGTAAAGCAATAAAGTGTGTGAAAAAATTATACCGTTGCACAGGAATCGAGGAATATATGATTGAGGAATCCCTCTTGAAGAGCGAGGAGCGCGCCGCCATTGAGCTCAGGTCACTGTACAGGCGGTACGGTTACCTGCAGTATAAAATGAGCAAATTCGAGGAGTATGAACTGTACATACGGAACAAGGACTTCCTCGTAAGCGACCGGATTATTACATTCAACGATACAAGCGGCAGGCTTCTTGCGCTGAAGCCGGATGTAACACTGTCTATCATCAAGAACGGGGAGGATATCCCGGGAACCAAGCAAAAGGTTTCGTATACCGAGAATGTCTACCGGGTATCCGAACGCACCCGGCAGTATAAGGAAATCATGCAGGCGGGACTCGAGTGCATCGGGGACATAGATCTTTACGACAAATTTGAGGTGATTTCACTGGCAGCAGACAGTCTTGCGCAAATCTCCGACAATTTCGTGCTGCAGGTATCACACCTGGGACTGTCCGGTGCCGTACTCGGTATGATATCGTCCGACCCGGCCTTTACAAAAAAGGCACTGGCGCTTCTCTCTCAGAAAAATGCGCATGACCTTTTGCGGCTTGCGTCTGAGTACGGTGCGGATGAATCCTCGAAAAGGGCCGTGTCGGCTTTGATATGTGCAGCCGGCAGCCGTGATGAGGTGTTGGACAGTCTGGCAGTGGTTTGCCCGCCGGAGGCTGCCCCGGCACTGGCGGAAATCCGTGAACTTTCAGAGCTTCTGAAGCTATCTCCACACAGTGACAGGATCGAGCTTGACTTTTCGGTGATAAACGATATGAATTACTACAACGGTTTTGTTTTCAAGGGATTTTTGCCGGGTGTGTGCAAGGGCATCCTTTCCGGCGGGCAGTACGATCGCCTGATGCGGAAGATGGGACGCCGCGCCTGCGCCATCGGATTTGCGCTGTACCTGGATATGCTGTCGGAGCTTGAGTCGCCGCGCGGCGGGTATGATGCCGATATCCTGCTTCTGTACGGAGAGAAAACAGCCAAAGCCGATATTGTGTCGGCGGTGAACGATTTTGTCGGCCGCGGACTTACGGTCAGAGCCGAGAGAAGCATTCCGCAAAGGCTCCGATATAAAACCCTTGTGAGACTTGACGGATGCGCGGACCCGACGCAGAGCGGAAAGGAGGAAGCGGCGAATGCTTAATATAGCACTTCCCAAAGGCAGGCTCGGAGACAAGGTGTATACGATGTTTGCCGAGGCGGGATTTCCGTGTCCCGAAATACTGGACGGCGGCCGCAAGCTCATATTTGAAAACAAGGAAGTCGGCGTCAGGTATTTTCAGGTAAAGCCCTCTGACGTGCCCATATATGTTGAGCGCGGAGCGGCAGATATCGGTGTTGCGGGAAAGGATATCCTGCTGGAGTACAGCCCGGATGTGTACGAGCTGTGCGATCTCGGAGTCGGACGCTGCCGCATGGCGGTCGCAGCTCCCGTGAGTTTCTCGGATGACGGAGAGCGAACCCTGCGTGTCGCAACAAAGTTTACCAATATCGCGTCCGATTACTATTCGTCGATCGGCAGGGACATAAATATAATCAAACTGCACGGATCCATAGAGATTGCGCCGATCCTCGGCCTGTCCGATGTTATCGTCGACATAGTCGAAACAGGCACAACGCTTCGGGAGAACAATCTTGAAGTCAAATGTGAGATACTGCCGATCAGCGCGAGACTGATTGCCAACAAGGCAAGTTATCAGTTCAAACGGGACAGCATCCTGCGGATTGCGGAAAAAATGAGAAAAGCGGCATGTGTCTGAGCGTGCGCAAAGTCAAAAAAAGTACATGAGAGAAGGGAACTGCGGGAATGATAAGAATATATAAATACGGCGAGGTCGCAAACAGCGAGATATTTGCACGGGAAAACATTGACGCGGGGGTCGGCGCGGTCGTGCGGGAAATTATAGACACCGTTGCCAAGGGCGGCGACGCGGCGCTGCGTGAGTACAGCCGCAGATTCGATAAGGTTGACCCGGAATCTCTTGAGGTCAGTGCCGAGGAAATTGGGGAGGCGTACGCGGCGATCGATCCGAACCTGCTGGAAGTCATGCGTGAGTCGGCCGGCAATATCCGCACATTTCACGCGTCACAGGTAAGGCAGAGCTTTGTCATAAACGAGCGGGACGGAGTTATAATAGGGCAGAAGGTCATGCCGATTGAACGCGTCGGGCTGTATGTTCCGGGCGGAACGGCGGCGTACCCCTCTACTGTGCTCATGGATTCGATTCCGGCAAAAATCGCGGGATGCCGTGAAATTGTCATGGTGACACCGCCCGACCGGAACGGCAAGGTAAACCCGGCGATACTCGCCGCAGCGAAAATTGCGGGGATTGACCGGATATTCAAGGTAGGCGGTGCGCAGGCGATAGCCGCTCTCGCGTATGGCACGGAAAGCATTCCCCGTGTGGATAAAATTGTCGGCCCCGGAAATGCCTATGTGGCCGAGGCCAAGAAGCAGGTTTTCGGCCGTGT
>CAVDLN010000117.1:0-4569 GCA_963609805.1 Erysipelotrichaceae bacterium
CCCCGCTGTCGGCGCAGCCTGCCAGCACGGTCAGAGACGAAAGCAGCATCAGGGCCGCCAGCAGAAGCGTCATGAAGCGAACGCGGTTCTTACTCTTTAGCATATATCTTCCTCCTTACAGGTTTTGTCTCCGCGCGCAAAACATCACGCAGAGCATCCATTCACAGTTAATTATACATTTTTTCCCTCCGCTTGTCAAGAGCAAAAAGAGCCAACTTTGCAGTCTTGTCGCAGCGCAGTATACGGAAGGAATGCCGAAAAGCAAAGCAGTAACTGCGGTCAGCCTTTTTTCTGCTTTCTCTGCATCTGCTTAATCTGCAGCTTCAACGCATTCTGTGATGTCTTCTTGGCACTCTTCAGCTTGGACGAGATTTCCTGCTTGCCGTCGTTCAGCTGGGTCAGAACCACATTGGAGACATCCAAGTCGAGGAAGTAGGCGAAATCATACACACGGTTGCGGATGATGTAATCCACCATCTCGCTGGAATCCTGGTCGCGGACATTCTGCAGCTTGGTGACAATCTCAAACATCTTTGTGGAGACATTCTCATAGTTGTATCTTGCCATGGCCTCCAGAATCGTGCCGACGTACTCCGTATCCTTTTCCGTATTCACAATCATGACAAATCCGGACGCGCCGTTGACAAAGGACTGGTACTCCTTCTGGTTGGCGTCATACTTGGGAACGGGAACGATTCCGTAATCGTCCGTCATGTCCGTCAGGAAGGACTTGATCTTGCCCAGCGTCGTATCATAGAACAGCGCATGTCCCGCAGCGAACATCTCAAAGGAGGAAGCGGAGTTGCTTTCCTCCTTTACGTAATACGCCTGTCGGCCGATAACAGCCTCGTAAATCTTCTCGTAGCGGTCAACGATGTCAGTCTCTTCAAAGGATATCTCGGGGTTTCCGTCCTCTCCGATGGAACTGAATATGCCGCCGGCCCCGTAGAACAGGGAGAAGGGCGCATCCATCTTCCATGCGGACAGGCTGTATAGATCCTTGTTGTAGTCCAGCACACCATCGCCGTCCAGGTCCCGCGTAACATCTTGGGTAAGAGTACAGTACTCATCCAGTGTCCAGTTTCCTTCGCGGACCAGCGCATACGGCTCTGTCTTGCCGAGCTCCTTCATGATCCGCTTGTTGAAGGCAAAGCAGGAGGAAATCAGCATGGAGGACGGAAGAATATCGCCTGTCATCATGTAGACCTTCCCATCAATGACCATGTTGGTGCGGCAGCCCTGATCCCACCAGGAGCCCGACAGGTCAAGTGTGTCGATGTCTGCGAGGTCGTAAAGGTAGTTGTTTACAAGACAGGATGTTACGGAATACTTGTGACCGATGGCAATATCATAGTCATCCAGTGAGTTCATCGACTGCTGGCTTACGCGGGAGTTAACATCATTGTAATCCGTCCCGTATTCATAGACAAATGTAACGCCGTAGTCCTCGGACACAACTGTGTTGCGCTCTACGATCAGTTCATCCAGAAGGCTGCTTTCGTCTCCCTCGTTATCAATCTCGAAATCCGTGCCAAGTTCTTTTCGGTTCAGAATTACGAATTCCTTGTTGTACTTTGTCTTTTCAAAATCGGAATACGGGACATCCTTTGTCTCCGCCTCGGTGGCCGTTTCCTTGACATCCGACGCGGACGTGGCGGCGCCTGTCCCGTCCCCTTCCCCGCTGTCGGCGCAGCCTGCCAGCACGGTCAGAGACGAAAGCAGCATCAGGGCTGCCAGCAGAAGCGTCATGAAGCGAACGCGGTTCTTACTCTTCAACATATATTTTTCTCCTTACATGTTCCTATTACCGCGCGCAGAGCGGCCGCCCGGAGTATTCATTTCACGCTTTACACGTGCCTTTCCTCAAAAAGGGGCAGCCTTTTCTGCCCCTGCCTCGGCCGCCGTTTTTTAGAGAAGCGCTGCCGAATAAATCAGCGGATTCCCGGGCGGTCGGCGAATATTTGTCAGCTTTTCTTCAGATTTTTAAGAATCTGCCTCAACTCTCCCTTTGAAGTCTTCTTTGAAGCTTTCAAGGCAGAGGAAATCTCGGCCTTTTTCTCCTTCAGCTGGTCCAATACCACATTGGAGACGTTCAGATCGAAATAGTACGCGAAATCAAACACGCGGTTGCGGATGATAAGGTCAACCATTTCGCTGGAATCCTGATCGCGGACATTCTGCAGCTTGGTGATAATCTCGAACATCTTGGTCGAGACGTTCTCGTAATTGTATCTCGCCATAGCCTCCAGGATCGTACCGACATACTCGGGATTGCTCTCGGTATTCACAATCATGACGAAGGGGGATGCTCCGTTGACGAAGGACAGATACTCCTTCTGGTTTGTATCGTATTTAGGCATCGGAACGATTCCGTAGTCATCCGTCATATCCGAAAATGAACCGCGGATCTGTCCCAGTGAGGTGTTGCTGAACAGGGCATGCCCCGTTGAGAAAGTCTCAACAACGGTATCATATATGGACAAATCCGTCACGAAGTAGGCCTGCTGTCCGATAAGGGTCTGATATATCTTTTCGTATCTGTTGATAACGTCCGCATCCTCAAAGGAAAGCTCCGGGAGACCGTCCTCCCCGATGGATGCAAACATACCGCCCGCACCGTAGTACAGGCAGAACGGAACGTCCATCATCCAGCAGGTCAACCCGTAGCGGTCATGCTGCGCGTCAATATCACCGTCACCGTTCAGGTCCGCCGTAACGTCCTTTGTCATGGTATTGAAAGCATCCAGCGTCCACTCTCCGCTCCGCACCATCCCATACGGCTCGGTTTTTCCCATTTCCGACATGATTTTCTTGTTGAACGCCATGCAGCCGGAAATCAGAAGCGAACTGGGCAGTACATCGCCCGTCATCATACCGAGCTTGCCGTTTATCGTCAGGTTCGTGCGGCAGCCCTGATCCCACCACTCCTCGGTCAGGCTGAGAGCATCTATGGAGGACAGATCCTCCAAATAGTTGTTGACCATACAGGTGGTCATGGAGAGCTTATGACCGATCGCGACGTCGTAATCATCCAGACCTGTCAATGACTGCTGACTCACGCGATTGTTGACCTCAATATAGTCGGTTCCGTACTGGTATTCGAACGTGATGCCGTAGTCCTCGGACACAACCGTGTTGCGCTCCACCAGCAGCTCGTCCAGCAGGCTGCTCTCCTGACCGTCGGTGTCAACTTCAAAGTTATACTTGGTGTCCGAACGGTTGAGAATGACAAAATTCTTGTTGTACTTGGTCTTTGCGAGATCGGTGTACGGTGCGCTCTTGGTTTCCGCCTCCGTGACCGTCTCCCCGGAATCGGTTATTTTCCCTGATTCTGTCCCGGTTGCCGCCGCGTCACCGCTGTCGGCGCAGCCTGCCAGCACGGTCAGCGACGAAAGCAGCATCAGGGCTGCCAGCAGCAGGGAAGCAAGGCGTTGTTTTCTCTTTCCTGTTTTCATGTTGCTTCTCCTTCGTATCGCAAATTTTAATTTTTTAAAGTAACCTGATTTAGTCAGAAAATCGCAGCGATTCCGTAGGACAGCATCGTCATGACAACGCCCGCCGCCAGTACGCCCAAAAGCGCGGACAGAAACGCCTTCCAGAATTTCAGATGAATAACCGCCGCCACCAGCGAGCCCGTCCATGCGCCCGTTCCCGGAAGCGGAACACCGACGAACAGTGCCAACCCCCAGAAGGCGTATTTTTCCACCTTTTCGCGGTTCTTCTCGGCCTTGCGAAACAGCCAGCCGGCAATCCGATTGAAAAATTTGACCCGACAGCCGGCCATCCAGCGCAGGATCGCCCCGATAAACAGCAGGATGAAGGGAACCGGCAGCATGTTCCCCGCCACACTGATGAGGAATGTCTGCCACCACGGCAGTCCGAAGGCAGCCCCCATCGGAACGGCACCGCGCAGCTCGATAATGGGTATCATGGAGCAGAAGAAAACGCACCAGCGCTTGCCTACCGTCTCCAGAAAGAAAGTCTTGATAGCACCTGTAAAGCCGGAACTTTGAGAGGATGTTTCCGTTTCGACGGCATCTGACGTGTCCGCGGACGCATCCGCTGACGCAGCATCCTGCGCGTCACCGCCGTCGGCGGCCGATCCTGCAAATGTCGCCAGCACGGCGAAAAGCAGAGTCAGGCACAGGAAAACCAGTGCCTTTTTCTCAAAGGCTTTAGCAGATATCATGGTACCCTCCTTCGATTCTGATGCCTCATCTTTTTTCACCGGAGCCGACCGTCAGCTGCGTCCTGCGCGTCTGCCGGTTCCGTGAAGCAGCGGGGATATGCGTTTATACAAAGCAAAAGTAACTGCCACATTGATAAGGCCCTTGGCAAACGTGAAAGGTAGGTTGACCATTAAAAGTGCCTTCCAAAGTGTATTGGCAGCCGGAATAATTGCGGAATACGCGCCGATAATGGCTTCCATCGGCATAAAATTTGTGTAAACCGGGTACGTAATCCAATAGTTAACCGGGAGACTCATGACGGAAGCCAGCACCGCACCGCCCATGGCTCCCATGAATGCGCCTGCCCTGTCCTTGCGGAAACGGTAAATCAGACCTGCAG
>CAVDLN010000118.1:0-4537 GCA_963609805.1 Erysipelotrichaceae bacterium
ATGGGACTCCGGCATCCTGGAAAGTGCCCAATCCGCCGCAATACCGCTGCCCCTGACACTGCCGTCCCGGACCGACTTCCGCCTGACCGTTTCCGTCACCGACTCGACCAGGGAAACAGCCGAAATAACGCACAGCTTCGCCACGGCGCTGAACCCGGGCGATTGGAGTGCGGTATGGATCCGGGCGCGCCGCCCCATTGAGGGCTGGGCACCGTACCTGCGCACCAAGTTTGAACTGCGCCCCGTCCCGGTCCGTACGGCGAGGCTGTATGTAAGCGGACTCGGCTGCGGCGAGTACTATATCAACGGACGCAGGCTGTCCGAGGACATGATAGACCCGCCGATGACCAACTACGAGCGGGAAGTACTGTACCGCGTGTACGATGTGAGCGGCTTTCTGCCTGCCGGAGGCGGCCGCTGCGCACTGGCCGCCCTGCTGGGCGAGGGATGGTACGCCCAGAGCCGTGTATGGGGTGTCGGCGGTTTCAAGTACGGAGACCCCTGCCTCTGCGCACAGCTTGAAATTCTTTATGAGGACGGGCAGAGACAGACGGTCTGCACCGACACGGAGAATTGGACATGCAAGAACAGTCCTGTTGTGCTGAACAACCTGTACGGCGGGGAAACTTACGATGCCCGGCTGGAGACACCGGATTTCTCCGCCCCGGACGGGGATGAGGACGGCTGGTCACCCGTCGAGGCAGACCCCGTCCCGAAGGGTACACTGAAACTGTGCCTCATGCCGCCCGTACGGATTGTTCGTACCTTGCGGGCGCAGTCCGTAAAGCAGGTCAGCGGACGCGATGACGGTGCGTGGATTATAGACATGGGCGAGAACACGGCCGGCATAGCCGAGTTTCACCTGCGGCCGTCCTCACGCGGCGCGCAGTATGTTTTCCGCTTCGCCGAGACAATAAACCCCGACGGAAGCCTCGACTTCCGTTCCATAGGTTCTTTCGCAACACAGTGCATCCAGCAGGATGTGTACATTGCGCGCGGGGATGCGCAGGGAGAGGTTTACCGCCCGCGCTTTACGTACCATGCCTATCGGTATGTGGAAATCACCGGCTACTTTGATCTGCGCAAATACGGGATGAACCCGGACACCGATATTGCCGTCGGATTGGTTCTGTCGACGGATCTGGAGCAGGCAGGCAGCTTCCGCTGCTCCGACGAGGACATCGACAAACTGCAGGGCATCATGATGTCCACCTTCCGCTCCAACTATCACGGATTCCCGGAGGACTGCCCCGGCCGGGAAAAATGCGGCTGGCTAGGCGACGCGCAGGTCGTGTGCAATACCGGCATTATGAATTACCAAATGCAGGCATCCTACGAAAAGTATCTGCACGACATCCGGACCGAAACGGAGGTATACGGAGTCTGGCAGATGATAGCGCCCGGAAAACGCGGCTGCGGAGAGGCATCACCGCTTTGGGGCTGCGCGCAGGTGCTGATTCCCTACTGGATGTACCGCTACTACGGAGACCGTGCCGTTGTTGACGACAACTGGGACTTGATGTGCCGCTGGGTGGAGCACGAGGCGGCCGACGCCAAGGACTTCATCATCACGCGCGGGCTGGGCGACTGGTGTCCGCCGGTCGGGAAAAACAGCGACCGCCGCATTCCGGTACCCGAATCGTCGACACAGATGTTCTATGAAGTATGCTGCCGCATGCGTGAGCTGTCCGAGGAGCTGGGATTGCCCGGCGGGGACGGCTTCGGAAAGCTTGCCTCCGACATTAAGGAAGCGTATATCCGCGCCTTCTGGCTACCGGACGAGCACCGGTACAGCACGTGGGGAAGCTGCGGAGTGGCTCTGGAGACCGGTCTTTACCCGGACGGTGAGCATGACAGCCTCGTTAAAGCGCTGACGGATCTCATCCTGGCAGACGACTGCGCCATGAGCACCGGCATTTACGGGAACAAATACCTGATACCGGCTCTCTGCGATGAGGGGTACGGGGATCTCGCCCTGCGGATTCTGTTCAACCGCAGGCACACAAGCTTCGGGACCATGATGGACGACGGTGCAACCTCGCTGTTTGAGTGTCTGGAAACCAAATGCATCGGACAGCCGAGGGAAAAAGGGACCGTCTCGCTTAACCATCCCATGCATGCGGGATTTGCATACTTCCTGTATCGCTGCGCGGCAGGCATCCGTCCGCTGACGCCGGGCTTCTCCGAATTTGAAATACGCCCGGACCGCTTTGAGGGCATATCCTCCGTCGACGCATCCTATGAGACGCCCTACGGTACGATAGAGGTATCCTTTGCACGTCAGGACTCGTGCACAGTCTACCGCATCCGCATCCCTGTCAACACCACCTGTCGGTTCAGCGCGGGCGGTCACAGTGCGGTGTACGGCTCCGGAAGCTATACCGTAACCGTTTCGGAATGAGGAGACGGCATGGAAACACTTAAATTCAAGAAACTCGATCCGTCTGCCATTCTGCCGACCTACGCCACATCCGGGTCGGCCGGTGCCGATCTGTATGCTCTCCCCACAGGGGAGCCCACAGTCATTGCGCCGGGCATGACCGGCTGCATCCGAACCGGACTTGCCGCCGCGATTCCGCCGGGATATGTGGGGCTCGTATTTGCAAGGAGCGGACTTGCCTGCCGTCAGGGGTTGGCCCCCGCCAACAAAGTCGGGGTCATTGACTCCGATTACCGCGGTGAATGGCTGATTTTCCTGTATAACCAGGCAGACGAGTCCCGCGTGATAAATCCCGGAGACCGGGTGGCGCAGGTCGTGCTGCTGCCCGTCCTCACGCCGACAGTGGCCGAGGTCGATTCGCTGGACGAGACAGACCGCGGGACCGGCGGATTCGGCTCTACGGGGAAGTAACCCAATCAACGGCTTCATACCGAAAAGGAAAGGAACCATGAACATGAAAAAATTTCATCTGTTTATCCTGTGCGCCGCCGCTCTGGCGGTATGTCTGGCAGGGGCCTTGATATCCTGTCAGGGAGATACGGTCGAGACCGCGGCCTCAACATCGGTCGATACCAAAACGGAACCGCAGTCTGACGAAACAGCATCGGAACCGGGATCGGAAGCCGCCTCCGGGACGGACACGGACGCCGAAACAGAGACGGAGGGAATCGAGTTGAACATACGGGAAGGTGCTCTGAACGAGCTGATGGTTTCCCTGTGGAGCGGAAATGAGGTCCGCAACGAGACTGTCATGTTTCTGGATGCGGGCGAGGAAAAAAGCCTTTTGTACAAGGCCGACAGTATTATATCCGTTACGAGCTACGACGGAAGCAAGGTATATACCGAGGGGGTAGATTATGCCTTGGCTGACGGAAAAATCGTGGCGCTGGAGGGCGGTTCCCTGCCGATTATCACATCGGAAAAGTACTACGGTGCTGATTCCTCCTCCCTGCTTATGACAAAGCACAACGGAAAGAACACATATACCCACTGGGGTGAAGGACGCGTCATGACCGACTGGCAGGTCAACGTCACCTACACACACTCGGACACATGGGAAGGCTACACGCAGACCTGCGAGGCCGCACAGTTCCCTGCCCTGATTGACAAACTCAACCGCGGCGAGGATGTAACGCTGATTTTCTACGGAGACAGCATCACCTACGGAGCCAGCGCAAGCTTTATCTACAACTACGCGCCCCAGCAGTACAGCTACGCCCTGCTGTTCACACAGTCTCTGGCGGATCTGTTCGGGTACAACATCCACTATGTCATGACCGGTCTGTCCAACAACGGCCGCATCCCCAGCGTGGACTACGAGGTTGCGGACGCCCGCGGTACAATTACCTACATTAACACGGCTGTCGGCGGCTGGAACACGGAGCAGGGTCTCAGCAACTATGACTCCTATGTGAAGCCCTTTATCGAGACATACGGCTGCGATCTGTTTGTGCTGGCGTTCGGCATGAATGATGCGGGCTCCGCCGGAAGTACAATATCGAAAACACAGCAGAAAATTCTGAAGAAGGTCATAGAGCAAGCGCCGGAGGCCGGTCTGCTGCTCGTATCCACCATGGTTCCCAACCCGGATGCAAGCAACGGCTGGTACGGCAACCAGCACACGCAGGAGAAGTACCTGCTGAAGTTGGCAACCACGATGCGCGAGGACGGTTCCTCCTGCGCCGTCGCCTGCATGACCTCCGTCAGCAAGGCCGTACTGGAGCATAAGGACTTCCGGGATTATACCGGAAACAATATCAATCACCCGAATGATTTCTTCGCACGTGTCTATGCGCAGTGCCTGTTTGAAACGCTGATCGGCTACGAAAATATCCGATAAGAAAGTGACGGCAGGCCATGATTGAAACCGTCGTAATAGACAGCATTGAAGGTGTCATGCGATTGATTTCGGATCAGGCATACAATGAGGACATCGGGCGGCTGCGGAGTGCGTATTTCTTCCGCGGACTGCCCGATGCCAAATTCCGCCTGACGACCAGTCTTCGCATGAACTGCAAGGAGCTTCATCGGGAGCTGGAGCCCGCAATACTGCGCGCATTCACCAAGTACGCGAGCATGGACGACCCGACCCTGTCC
>CAVDLN010000119.1:0-4489 GCA_963609805.1 Erysipelotrichaceae bacterium
GATTTATGTGCATTTATACGAAAATTTGAAAAAAGTAAGTTTTTTTGAAAAAAATGAAATATTTTTCTGCAAATGTGGTATACTGTGTATAGGTTTATCGGTGCGGGCATCGTCATTTTTTGCGAACTGAGGTGATTTCCATGCCGTTTTGCTGTCAACTGTTCTGCTCCGGATTTTCCTTATCAAACTATGTATCCGTATTCTGCACTGCGCAATCGATTCCGGTAGGCGCAGTGGTAGTGGAGGGGCTTTGTGTTGCCGCGCTGGGAACTGTAATTTGGCTGGTAAAAAATCGCTTGGTAAAGATACTCGGCTGCTGCGGGGTTGAGATATGCCTGTGGCAGATCTGCAAGGCGGTGTTTGGCGAGGAAGCACTCCTGACCCGCATTATGACGTGGGTTACCGCAGGTGTGTTGATTGTCCTGACGCTTGCCATTGTGAACAGCATCAAATGGCATCACTACGGTGAAAAGGATGCCGACGACAGCAGCACGGATCCGCCGGAAACGGGACATCCGTGACGCATTCGAGTGTAAGAGCCGGCAAATACGGCGGAAGGGGAATCCGGAAAGGGGATTCCCCTTATTTCATTCATGAGCGCAAAATTGTTTGTGACGGAAACCCATATTGTCACACTTCAATGTAATACAGGCAGATGTCCGCAAAATTTCCGTCATCCTTGCGGAATCCGCCGGGAATCGTACCCAAAAGGTGAAACCCGATGCGTTCGTACAGATGGCGGGCGTGAATATTGTCGGCAACGACGGCATTGAATTGGAGCAGCCGAAACCCATGTGCACCTGCCTGCCGGATGCAGTCGCGCACCAGCTGCTCACCGATATGCAGACCGCGGGAAGCTTTGTCAACGGCGTAACTGGCGTTGGAAATATGCCCGCAGCGTCCGATATTGTTCGGATGCAAAATGTACAGCCCGTAAATCTTTTCGGATTCCATCCCCGCGGCAACGGCGCAATAGGTTTGAGATGCGAAAAAAACTGCGGCATCGCTCGGGGTAAGTTTGCTCTCCTGCGGAAATGCAGTACCCTCTTCCACAACCTGATTCCAAATGTCCGCCATGGCAGGTACATCTTCCGCTTTATAATACCTGATTTTTACGGTTTCCATAGGTATGACTCCTTTTGGTTTGCACATCATCACCGCTTCGCAGGGAAAGGGAGCCGATGTCTTCAGATATCGGCTGATGTTTCCCTTGATGTTCTCCTGTGACAGCAGCGCATACGGTTTTACCGTTCGGTCCCGAGGTAAAACAGCGCGAGTGTGCCGGGACCGGAGTGCGATCCAATGACACTTCCCGTGAATACGATCTGTTCCGGCTGAGGGCCGCCTGCCTCCACAACCAGTGCCGCCAGTTTGTCCGCATCCTCACGGCAGTCGCCCTGGCAGATAAATACAGGGGCTGTTTTGTCCATGACGCTCGCCTTGTAGTGATCCGCCAGCGCCTGGATGCTGTTTTTGCGTCCGCGCACCGTTGACATTTTAATTAGATGCCCTTCGTTGTCCACATGCAGGACGGGTTTGATTTGCAGCATGCCGCCGACCAGTGCGGCAGCCGCACTGACACGTCCGCCGCGTTTCAAGTACACGAGGTCGTCAACTGTAAACCAGTGGCACAAATGGAGCTTCATGTCCTCGATATACTGTGCCACCTCTTCCATGGATGCGCCGGATTTCTTTTTCTGCACTGCAAGCCATACCAGCAGTCCCTCGCCGGCAGAGGCGGCCAGCGTGTCTACTACAATAATCTTACGGTCCGGATATTTGGCTGCCGCATCTTCCGCCGCCACGCGGCCGTTTCCGCATGTGCCGGAAAGCCCGGAAGAAAACGCCAGATACAGAATATCCTTTCCGTCCGCCAGCAGCTTTTCGAAATTTTCCTCGAACGCAGCGGAGGCGACAGCGGATGTTTTGGCAATATGGCCTTCCCTCATCAGTTTGTAGAATTCCTTGATGTCCATCTCGTCATTGCTGAAATCTTTGTCAATGTGATCAAAGCGGAAAGTCAGGGGCTGGTAGCCGACTCCCCACTCGGCAAGTAGAGCGGGCGGAATGTCGGATCCGGAGTCTGTGAACAGAATGTAGTTGTCGTTCATGGTCTGTATCTCCTTCGTTTTTATCGGCATGATTATTGGGTTTGCTTATGGTTTTCTGCGTTTCAGTATACCACGTGCCGCAAAAAAAGTCAAGTTTTTTGAAAAAACAGACAGAAACGGAGACGTGACTGTCTGTGCACGGAAGATGCGTTGTTATGTCTAATCCCGATTCACCAGCAGGAGGTATTCTTCGTATGTCATCAGCATGCGAAGAGCAGCAAGCAGTGCTCCGGATGTCATTCCGCTCGGCAGACCGATGCGCCGGCATAATTCAGCCCGCTTTGCGGCGCTGTCGTGACATCCGGTCAGTCCGTCGCGGAACAGATCGGCTTTGGAAAGCGGATTGTCCGTGATGCGCGCAGCAGCGGATGTTCCGGTCTGCACGGAGTAGGGCAGCAGAAGTTCGTACAGAATGCTGTCGTCCATGCCCTCCACGCCGAGAAGACCGGCGGCTGACGGAGCGGATTTCCTTTTCTCCTTGCCGGGGACGGGCGGAATGTAAATCTGAATGAGCCTGTCCTTCGGGATCATCCCCGTCAGGTGTGAGCGAATGACTTTCCCGCCTCCGTCACTGTCTGTTAAGAGAATCAACGGGGAAATCTCGGCCAACCTACGCAGCAGCTGCCGCTTTTCATCCTGACGGAATATGCCGAACCCGTCTGTCGTGATAATCTGTCCGACCATAATGTTCGAGAGTCGTATTTTATCGTACTTGCCCTCAACAATAACAGGGAAGGGAATACAGAGCTTTTCTTTTTTCATCTTTCAGATTTCATCTGTCATTATGAACCCGGCCTGTCAATTCAACGAATCATGAAAAACCAGGCGAGCACCAGCAGTCCGAGCACGACGCGATACCAGCCGAAGGCAGAGAAGGAATGCTTTTTGACGAAATCCATGAGAAACCTGATGGCCGCCAAAGAGACCAGAAATGCCGAAATAAATCCGACAGTCAAAACTCCCCATTCCGTTCTGCTGATTGCCGTACCCGAGACGGCAAATTTAAGTATCTTGATTCCGCTTGCGCCTACCATGGTAGGGATTGCCATAAAGAACGAAAACTCTGCGGCAGCCGAGCGGGACAGGCCCAAAAGCATAGCACCCAGAATAGTTGAGCCGGATCGTGAGGTGCCCGGAATCAGGGCCAGAACCTGGAAGCAGCCGATGAAAAAGGCAGTTCGGTAGCTGATCTTTCCCGCCTCATCTATGCTTGCCCCGCTCTGCGGACGCATCTTTTCCAAGAACAGGAAAGCAACACCGTATACTATCAATGCGGCGGCAACCACGACTGCCGTGTGAAGATGTTCGTCCATCCAGTCATCCAGCAGAATTCCGATTACTCCGGAAGGAATGATGGAAAGGATTACCTTCAGCCACAGGACCCACGTTTCTTTTTTCTGCTCAGGGGACTTGGAGGCGGAGAAGGGATTGAGTCTGTGAAAAAACAGTACGATGACAGCCAGTATGGCACCCAACTGGATTACCACCTCAAACATGCTCCAGAATTCGTCCGAAACCTTCAGCTTGACGAGTTCATCAAGCAAAATCAAATGCCCCGTGGAGCTGATCGGAAGCCATTCAGTGATGCCCTCTACAATGCCGAACAGAAGAGCTTTCAGCAGTTCAATCAGCGTATTCATATGCGAAATTCCTTTCCGTGTCAAATGACGATTGTTTTCTCAGCATCTCCCGATACGCATGATATCTCCTGCTTTCACCGTGTACGGTATCCTCGCCCAAAAGATCATTTCCGGATGGGGAATGCTTGCCCGTATGCAGCCGGTTGTATCGTACAGCTCACCCACAAAGAACGGCTTTCCGGTCTGCCCGGGGGACAGGATCTCGGCGCGGTCCGCTGCAAGAACCCGATTTTTTTCGACAAATCTGTACAGCCGTCCGGATGGGGTTGAGGGGGAGATTCCGCGTGCGCAAATGGCATTCAGTTCTGCCGCCGCATCCGGTGTATCGTCGGCAATCGCCGTTCCGTAATACGCTTTTTCCTGAATATAGCGGCCTCCCTGCACCAGTTGAGGCTGCTTCATGGGATCATCCAAATAGAAACCGGTCGCATACTCCCTGTGCGAGACACTTTCCAGTTCGTTCAGCCAGGCCGGGTCAAAGTGATATCCTGCCGGGTTTCGCGTATAGGCATCCATTGCCATGCGGTATGTATTGGTTACGACGGCAGTGTAATAGGCACTTTTCATGCGCCCCTCTATTTTGAATGAATCAATTCCGCTTTCCATCAGCTCGGGGATATGCTCTATCATACACATATCCCGGGAGGACATGATGAATGTCCCAAGGTCTGTCTGCTCAATCGGAATTGGAAAATCAGGGCGTTTTTCCTCATACAGAGTGTAGTGCCAGCGGCAGGG
>CAVDLN010000120.1:0-4480 GCA_963609805.1 Erysipelotrichaceae bacterium
GGGCAGAACAATGCAGTCTATTATACGGCCCCGGATTTGAATCTCGGTGTACAGTCCAGCGTGTACTTCGCTCAGTTGGGTGCGGTTGACGGTGTTTCCGCGGGGCCGAGCATTGTAGCGGGCGAGGGCTACTTTATGGGCGACAGCTCAAATGATGCCAATCATACGGTGGTTCGCGTGCTGAACCAGCAGCAGACGGTTACGGCGCAGTTCCTGGCATTTGACCCGTCCGTAAGAGGCGGCGTGCAGGTTGCGGCCGCGAAGGTCGGCAACGAAACGCTGATCGCAACGGCAGCCTTTGTTGTACACGATGGGAAGAACGGCGATATCCGTGTGTTTGATACATTCGGAACCATCCGTATGGAGATTACAGTCAGCCCTGTCATGGAAGGGCCGTATACTATCTTAACAGGGCATTTCGTCGCCGGAAAGGCGGATGAGTCGCTTCTGGTTCTTTCACAGACCATGAACGAAAACGGCGAGCTGCCGATGCTCCTTATTGATTTGGCGGACGGTTCGGTCATCAGCAAGAGCACACTGGACTGCTCATTCGCACTGCCTGCATCCTCCGACGCGACGCGCGAGGTTGCCGCCACGGTCCGTACATCCGGAGACGGCACGGAGGATACTGTAATTTTGCACTTCAAGGCTGCGCAGGCTGTCTACGAGGGCAAAGCGTGCACTGCTGAGTTCCAAAACAGCGGCATTACTCTCCCGGATATAGCAACAGGCGTCTATGCCTCCGCAAACATCGGCGAGCGGTACATTGTAACGCTGCCGGAGGTAGAGGGTGAGGAAAACCGTTCCTTCGTAATTTCATACAACTATGACGGAACCGACAGCGGCATGCTGGATGTTGCGTTCCGCGAGAATGTATTCTATACAGCCCGCTACTGGAATGACAACGATGATACGTATGTAAGCTCAGGCTCCTTCCAGCATATACGCTGTGACCTTGGCAACGGTGTTATGGGGTCACTGGGCAGCGCCTCCACATCCAAAAAGGTAGACGCTGTCTTTGACAGTGCAACCTATAGCTCTTACAACTATACGCCGGCAAACTATATTCAGTCCTATCGCTCAATTCACATGTTCCTGGAACCGTGCTTTACGCACCGCTGGAATAAGATTTCCGGTACCGCGAACCTGCAGAACTATGTAAATCCCTACACCGGAGCGCATGATTATATTTCCGTCGGAAAGAACGGCGAGGCATCCGAGTATCTGGAGCTGGATTCCAGCTTCTACATCGGAACATATGCCGACGGTATTCTGGATCTTGCCAAGCTCCGTTTGTATCCGCTGCGTTCCTTCCTCCGCTGCATGGTGGTAGAATTCCGCGGCGAGAACGGAAATCCCGAGCATCTGGTTGGTGTTTCTCCCGTGCATGAGCAGGAGATCAACGTGGCCGGTTCGGTAGGCGATTACAACCAGCATATGATAGAAGGTTTCCGCCTGTATATGCTTCAGCAGTACGGCACACTGGAACAGATAAACGAAAAAATGGGAACAACATTTGCCAGTGTGGATGAAATTGACCCGCCCCGTGAGCAGGGAAGAGGAGATTGGGATGCCTACGAGGGCGCCTATTTCACCGAATGGACACTGTATAATCGATACATTGTCAACAAGCGCATCATGGAAGCATACCGTGAGGCTCTCATTGCGGGATATCCGCCTGAGTCTATATCGGCACATTCCATCCCCGAAGGCGACGCAGTCAGCGGCTTCTTAGGGGAGGCCGACACCAGACTTTCCCCGATTGACGCGGTTCTGACCTGCGGCACTGCATACGGCGGTACACGTTACGGGTATGTCGCCAGCACGCCTTCCAACTGGATCAATGTTGCAAACCGTGCAGGTCAGTGGAATATCACCATCGGCGAGTATTGCTCCCTGCAGGACAGCGCAAACGATGCCTATAAGCAGCTGGAGTACCTATGGAATCACGGCGTCCGCATGCTGCACCACATTACCTTCAGTGACAGCCAGTCGGATGCAGAAAAGGCAGCCATTGAGAAACTTGCGGAAAAGAATATGCCCCGTCCCGGTTATACCGGCGGCACAACTTCCTCCGTTGGCGTATATAACGGCAGCAAGACATACAATATTATTCAAATCGGCGACGGAGACGGAAGCAACGGGCAGGGACTGCTCAAGTCCGTGACATCGGACGGAAAATGGGAAGGCACGGTTTATGTGGTTCCGTTCCATTCCTACGTGGAAGTTACAACGCTTGACTCGCTCAGCCAGCCGATGGAGGGATGCACAAACATCTATTCGACGGGCGTTCTCACACCTTTCATCAAGGATTCCGATATGGTGGAGATTACGCTGCGCGCATCCTATACCGGCGCAGGAAAGGCTTATGTTAAATTCTCTGTATATAACAACGGCTGCGAGATGCCCGCTTCCGTGGTGGAATTCGAACTGAGCAGTACGATGTCTCCGTATCGCTATGCTCTCTCCAATCAGCTGTCGATGACCGCAGCGGAGGTTCGCGTAGAGTTTTACACGTCCGATGACGGAAGCGAAACAGGACTCTGCATCGAGGATATGCTGGGAACGCTTCAGCAGGATTCCGTCGGAATTAAATTCCTGCAGAAGCGGCGCGTTGAGAAGCAAAGCAAGCCGCACGTCGGCGGTGTGACCTTCGATCTTTTGGATCGTGATATGAAGTACTGATATGGAGTTGACGGTCGCGACCTACAACATACTGCATGGTGCTGCGGTCGGTTACGATTGGGCACGGCTTGCCGGTGTGATCCGGGAAAGCAATGCAGATATAGTCGGGCTGCAGGAAGTCGACAGACGGACGCACCGTGCCGACTGTACCGACGGATTAAGCGAACTTTTGCACTTGCTCGGGTGGCACTACGGAAGGTTCTCTCCCGTAATGCCGTATGACGGTGGAGAGTACGGAATAGCCTTCCTTTCCCGTTTTCCCTCCGTGTATCCGGAGCGCCTGACCTGCTCCCCCCTTCCTCACAAGCAAGGGGAGGAGCCGCGGTCCTGCATGCATGCCGTTATCCGCTTGAAAGAAGGGGGACATGCCGGCAGTTTGCTACACCTGTTCAACACGCATTTAGCTTTTGAATCTCCCGCAAGCCGGGCGCCGCAAATAGTTGCTTTACGGGATGAAATCAGCCGTGTGCCGATCGATGAGCCGTTCGTACTGACAGGAGATTTCAATACGGAAACATATTCCGAGATGCTTCCGCTTTTGGACGGACGTGCTGCACTGGCCAATGCACTTGAGCCGGACAGATTGATCGATACGCAATTCAAAACATTTCATGAACCCCCGTTGGCTATTGACAATATCGTGTATGACGCTTCAGCCATGACGCTTATTGTGGGCGGTATGCGCGTCGGAATCGAGTCCGACCATAATCTGTTCTGGTCACGTTTCTCGCTTGCGGGAAATTAATCGATATGGATATGTTCGTGTCCTCCCGCATGGGCTACGCCATGCGGGAGGACATTTGTGTTTCCTACAAAAAATCAAAAAAATGAAATCAAAAAAGTGAAAATTTCCACTTGCATTCGAGCCGAATTTGTGCTATAATATCCGCCGAAAAAATGAGCCTTGCAGGCATCGAATGCTTGCGAGGCTTGTTTTTTGATTTTGATATTGTCAGACAATAAATGTCACTCCGCCACTGTCAGACGGCGGGAGGGCATTTGTTTTTTTTTGAGGGAGGTATACCATGATTAACTGAAATTTTCTGTATTAACCTGTAGGAAGCGGCTGAATAAGCTCGGAATATTTCTAAAGAGAAACGGAGAAAAGAAGATGCCGAAAACAAAATTTCAATCTGTTGTATTTACTGCGATTACCGCATGGATTATGGTCTATATCATGACGCTTTATAATACCGTACTGGCAGCGGTTCCTTCACAAACGGCAGCTTTTGGGCTGCGCTGAAGGGAATGTGGATCGAGTTTATAATCATTTTTCTGTGTGCTTTCTTTATATCGAGTCCTATTGCGAAAAAACTTGCTTTCCGCGTAGTACAGCCCGGTGACAGACCGATTTTCATTATATTTGCAATCCAGATAGCAACTGTTGTATGCCAGGTGGCACTCGCAAGCATTTTGGGAGTGTATCACGGCTACGGTTTCACCGCACAGTTTATCCCGGATTACCTGATGACTTATTGCCGCAACTTTGTCATGGCGCTGCCGGTGCAGCTGTTTATTGCAGGACCCATTGCAAGGAGGCTGTTCAGGGTGATGTTCAGGCCTGAAAAAGCCGCCGTAAAAGAATAACCGTATATAACGCAGAGACAATAAATGTCACTTCGCCACTGTCGGACGGCGAGGGGGCATTGTTTTTTTGGAAAGGAGCAGATCTTACTTGAGCAAAAAGAAAAAAACAGTGACTATCGTACTTTTCCTCCTGATTGCCGTTCTTCTGCTGGCCGGTATCGTTATTACGAACACGGGAAGCGGGAAGCACGAAACCATAAAGGAAACG
>CAVDLN010000121.1:0-4474 GCA_963609805.1 Erysipelotrichaceae bacterium
CGCATACAGTGCCGCGGTACCGACCCTGAGAATCCTCGGCTGGAATATGCTGTTTGCGTACGCAGGCAGCGTCCGGAATATCTGGATACTGGCCGAACAGAAGCAGCCTCTGCTGTGGAAAATCAACCTTGCCGGAGCGCTTCTGAATATAGCCGCCAACAGCGCACTCATTCCGCTGATAGGCATTGAGGGCGCGGCGATCGCATCGGTCGGCGCACAGGCTTTCGTGAATGTTGTTCTGTGCTTTGCCCTTCCGGTCTTGCGCCCGGTCGGGAAAATGATGCTACGCGGAACGGATCCGCGCAGACTGCGCGAACTCCGGAATCGATAGCAGACAGCAAAGAACAACAGCAATAACAACAGAAACAGCGGCAGCATCCGATGCTGTCCGCATGATAAGGAGGCGTCAACAGCGACTTATGAACGACAATCAGCCTATTCGAAAACAGACAGACGGGGACGGAATCTCGGTTCTGTACCTTTTGAAACTTCTTGCGGGAAAAATTCACTGGCTGCTGCTGGCGGGGCTGGCAGCCGGACTGGCCATGCTTTTCATCGTATCGGTGTTCGTATCCCCGACCTATCAATCGCACGCCAGCTTCTATGTGTATAACGGCACCAGTTCCACATCCGGCGACCATGTAAGTGCCGGGGATCTGCAGGCCGCTTCCGACCTTGCCGCCACATACTCCGAGATTCTGAAAAGCAACTCCGTCCAGATGGCGGTTCTGGGTGAGCTGTCCGGCGAGGACGGCATCACACTGTCAAAGCTGAGTCAAATGGTGTCGGTTTCCGTGGTGTCCGGCACGCAGATCATACAGGTGGTGGTGACCTCGACCGACGCGGAACTTTCCTGCAGGATAGCAAACGCCTATGTTCTGGTTGCACCTACCGAAATAGTCCGCATCACAAAAGCCGGCGGCGTTGAGGTGGTGGACAGCCCTGCCGTGGCAACGCAGAAATCCTCACCCCGCACCGCTTTCGATACCATGATCGGTGCCGTGATAGGCGTAATCGTCGCCTGCATCATTATTGTGCTGCGGGAGGTTTCGGATACAACAGTTTACCTGACAGAGGACATATCCGGAATCACGGTACTGGGAGAAATTCCGACTATAGAAGTACCGGAAGGCAAGTATGCCTATTGGAAATTAACAGAAGGGAGAGCAGACCGTCATGGAAATCCTGCAGCTACTCAGGAAAAATGTCCGACAGACCAACCGTGAAATCCTGCTGAACAACCGCAAGCGGCTGCTCAACGATGACACACCCTTTGCCGTCAAGGAGGCTTACATCAAACTCCGCACCAGCCTTATGTTCTGCATGACACAGGACGGCGGCACTGCCTGCCGTGTGTTCGCGATAACAAGCCCCGAACCGTCCGACGGAAAAAGCCTGACGGCGGCCAACATTGCCATCAGCTTTGCCATGCTCGGAAAGCGCACCCTGCTGATCGATGCCGACATGCGCAAACCGACGCAGCGGCTGCTCTGGGGAGTCCGGACAAACGGCGGATTATGCGACTATCTGGCCTCCATCCGACCGCTGGAAACGGCACGGGCTGAGGATCTGCCGCTGTCGCTGATATGCACCGGCACCATTCCCCCCAACCCCTCGGAACTGCTTGCCTCCGACCGGATGAAACGCTTTGTTTCCGGGTGCGCGCGGGACTATGCCTATGTTTTCATTGACACACCGCCTATCAATACCGTTGCGGACGCACAGATCGTATCGACTATGGTTGACGGGGTAATTCTCGTTGCCAAATCCGGAAGCACGGGAACCGACGCGCTGAACAACGCGGCGGAAAATGTAAGGCGGGCAGGCGGAAATCTGTGCGGTGTCGTGCTGAACAATGTGGATGTAAAATCTGTCAAGAAATACTATCGATACGATAATCGGTATGATACTCGGTACGGCAGCACAAACCCGTATGAGAAAAAGTAATTTCCGTGTTCCCGACACTGCTTTGGATTACCATGCACACGTCCTGCCCGGGTGCGATCACGGGAGCGACGGGACAGAGACCTCCCTGCGACAGCTGGAAATGGCACGGAACGCGGGAATTTCGGTGGTCTGCGCCACTCCCCATTTTTATCCGCAGCGGGAAAATGTCGGCTCCTTTCTGGAGCGCCGCATGCGGGCAGCGGAACTGCTCCGCGAATGTTGTCCGGAAGGCGCGCCGTCGATTCGCCTCGGCGCAGAGGTGCTCATCTGCGACGGCATGGAGAGCATGCGCGAACTTCCGCAGCTCTGCCTGGAGGGAAGCAACGAGATTCTGCTGGAACTTCCGTTTCGACCATGGAATCGTACCATATGGGACACCCTGCAGCGGCTGCATGAAAGAGACGATATCCGCATTGTCATAGCACATGCGGACCGCTATCCGTCGGAGGACATCAGGCAGCTCATAGAGGAAGGCATACCGCTCCAACTGAATGTCGGCTGTCTGCGGATGCCGTTCCGCAGACAGCCGTATCTTTCCTGGATTGCCGACGGCTATGTCCCCTACCTCGGAAGCGACATACATATGCTGGGGCGTGGTTACCGCGACTTTACCATGGCCCGCAGACTCCTGAACAGACACGCATCGCCCCGCGGCGGACAGCGCACACCGGAGGAAAAAGATGGAAATTCGGAAACCGGCGGCAACTGAACGGGTAAAGCTGTGGGAACGCCCGGCGGCGCTCCCGGCAGCCTGCGTGCTTGCATCGGCCATGGTCGTCGTTGCCCATATATCCGGCAGCACAGTGCCGATTCTGCTCTCACTGGCCGCCTGCCTTGCGGTCATCGTATGGGGATGCCGGCAGAGCAAGGCTGTCCCGGTACTGCTTTTCTTTCTGCCGTGGAGCCCGCTTATGAAGCAGGCCCCCGGCAGCATATCCGTATACACAATCGGTCTTATTGTCTGCTGCTTTTTTGCGCTGGCGCTGGGCGGGATGAAGCTGACCGTACGGCAGGTTGTCCCGGCAGCCTGCATCATGGCGATGACCCTGGCCTCCAAAATTCTGCAGGGAAATTCCATAACCAAAGACTACCTTGTATTCCTGATTATGCTTTTTCTGTTCCCCTGCGTCACGCGCTGCTGTGCGCGGAGCATTTCCTTTAAATCCGCCACGCTGTTCTTCGCATGCGGCATCATAACCGCGGCGCTTACGGCCCGTTTCACGGCGCACTATGCTAATATTTCTCAGTATATCGTGGTGGAAACATACCTGACGGTTACCCGTCTGTCCGGCTTTTACGGAGACCCGAATTTTTACGCCGCACACATTTCCGCCTGCCTGGCCGGAATGTTCGTCCTTCTGTCCTGCGAAAAAGACAGGTTGCAGCAGTTTCTTCTTGCAGTTGTCTCGGTTATGCTGCTGTACTGCGGCCTGCTTTCCGCCTCCAAAACCTTTATCATAACCGTAGCGTGCCTGCTCCTGTTCTGGCTTCCGATTCTGCTTGAGCGCTCCGGATACGGGACCGAACGAATACGGGTACTGATCGGCCTGCTGTGCGCAGGTGTCTTCATCCTGCTGTCACCTGCCTTCCGTCAGTTGCTTAGGATTGTTGACGCCCGATTCTCAGAAGGGGAAGGCGTCGCCGGATTGACCACAAACCGCACAGATTTATGGCTTCAATATCTGTACGCCTTCTCGGAGGATCTTGTGCTGACGCTGTTCGGAGTCGGATACACGAGCATAAACCTCTTACGCAAGGCATCTCACAATTCCGTCATCCAGTCCGTGTACCAATTCGGATTGCTCGGCATTCCCGCCCTGCTTGCGTGGATGGGAAATATGCTGACGGGCATGTTCCCGGACGGAAAGCTCCCGTCCGCAGGATGGAAGTATGCCCTCCTGCTGTGCGTCGGCGCATTCCTCCCCTGGATGGCACTGGATATGCTGCTTTTCGATGAGTTTTTCCTGATTCCGGTATACGTTCTGCTCGGTCTCTCCTTTGCCGCGGACCGCCGCGGCATCGTAACCGCAGAAAAGGAAGCCTCCCCGTGATACTTTTTGGGGAAACGGTCACGTCTCTTTGCAGCGCCGAGGAGTGCCCCGTTTCATGTCTTTTCTATTGACAACAGGAATTCTTCATGTTATAATTGTAACGATTTTTATGCACTGCGAGCCGGAATAATTCAGTCATCGGAAGTACTGCACGGTTCTCGGCCGACGGCAGGCAAGGAAGGATGCGTCGAGATGTGCTGCCGATTAAAGCAGCATTCCTTTAACAGAGAAAGGATGGTTTCATGAGTCAGATTCTGGAAATTGCACTGATCGGTGTTTTTGGATTACTTCTCTTACTTATACTGATTGCGGCCATAGTCGGGGTGGTTCACGCAATACGCGAATTTCTCAGATACCGCCGCAGACCCCCGATTTTCTCTCTTGTCACATGGGGTCTTGCTCTGCTTATGTTTATCGCGTTTTTTACCACACGCATCCTGTGGAATACCAAGGGCATCGATCTCTATCTCTTCGGC
>CAVDLN010000122.1:0-4405 GCA_963609805.1 Erysipelotrichaceae bacterium
GTGCCAGCAGGACTTTCTTGCCTCCGATTTGCGAACGGAGGGCGGAAATTTGTTCATCGATAAATTTTTCCGCACCCGCTGCGGTTGTAATGCGTGCGAGAGTCGCCGGACGGACATTGTTGCTTTTCATACTTCCAATTCTCCTTATCTCGTAAAATTCAGCTCGTGTAATTGTCGAAATAACCCTGCACAAGCACAACAGGCGTGCCTTTGTCGCCCGACCCGGATGTCAGATCGCAAAGCGACCCGATAAGGTCTGTCAATTGCCGCGGTGTCGTGCCCTGGGAGGCCATATTTCCTTTCAGGTTTTCGCTTTTGGCGCGAATACTTGCGGAAATAGCCTCCCGTAATGCTTCGCCGGACAGGTCACTGAATTGATTGTCTGCCAGATACTTGAGCTTTAATTCGTTCGGCGTGCCAATTAATCCGTCGGTAAAAGCAGGAGAAACAACAGGGTCGGCCAGCTCCCATATTTTGCCTTTCGGGTCTTTGAATGCGCCGTCTCCGTAGACCATAACCTCTACGTGCTTTCCGGTTGCCTGCAGAATGCGCGACTGTATATCCAAAACAAGGGATTTGCAATCACGCGGAAACAGCTTGATTGTATCCTCTGTCGCTTTATTAGAGCCAAGAAGCCCGTATTGCTCGTTGCAGCCGCTCCCGTTAACCGGAGCATTCAAAATGTCATCCAAACCAAGGACAATACGCGCTCCGGCGCTGCGCAGGATCCGCTTGGTACGTGCACGGCTGTGGATATCACAGGTCAGCACAACATCCGTATAACGCAGGATAGTACGCGGCTGGTTTGCAAACACAATTTCCAACTCTGCACCCGCATTGCGGATAAGGTCTGCATAGTAGCTGACATAATCCACCCCCGTAAATTCATGCGGGTTGGATCCGAACAATTCCCGATATTTTTCCAATGAAAGCACATCGGAGTACGGATTGATTCCGACTGCATCGATTTGATCCGGACTGACAAGCTGATTTCCGACTTCATCAGCAGGATACGAAAGCATCAATACGATTTTGCGGCATCCTTTGGCAATTCCGCGAAGGCATATGGCGAATCGATTGCGGGATAGAATTGGAAAGAGAACCCCGACGGTTTCTCCTCCGAGCTTTGAACGAACATCAAAGGCAATGTCATCCACGGAGGCATAATTGCCTTGCGAGCGGGCCACGACCGATTCGGTAACCGCTATTACATCCCTATCACGGATGGGAAAACCCTCGGAAAGGGCGGCGTCCAAGACGCTTTCTGTTACAATGGAGGCGAGATTGTCACCCTTGCGGATGATAGGGCATCGGATACCGCGTGAGGTGGTCCCGATCTTTCGTGTAGTTTGCATCATACATTCAATCCTTTCTTATTTTGATTTAACCGCGGGCCGAAACTTCGGCATTTGTGTCGGCGTCCCTTGATCAGATGCATACGCAATCGAAAAAAATGAGCCTTCAAATAATTTTTTTCATCAGCCTGATTATATCAAATTTTTATACTTTTTTCAATAGTTAATTGAAATTTTTGTGTAAATTGAAAAACGGATGCAAAATTGATAAACGAAACTGCTACGCTACAAGTAACAGGTAAGGGCAAAATAAAAATTTTCTTTTTTTCAAAAAAAGCACTTGCATTTTCGCTTTTCTTGTGATATAATAGCGTTGTTGCACAGGGGTATAGCTCAGTTGGTAGAGTACCGGTCTCCAAAACCGTGGGTCGCGGGTTCGAGTCCTCCTGCCCCTGCCATGTTTTGCAATCAGATTTGGTCCACATGAAAAGAGAAGACGGGAGATTTCGAAAGATTTCTCTCGTTTTCTCTTTCTTGTTCTCTTTCTTGCTTTTTTCATGCGGTCGGATCGGATGCCAAAATATCAGGGAAAGAGCCGACCATGCGGCTTTATTTGCGTAGCGGAAACGATACAGCGGCTTATAACTATTGACAGCAAGGCACTATCATGGTATAATTATTCGCAAAGAGATGTCTTTATTACTTCATAAGCTTAATAATTATTCAAAAACGCATGAAAGAGAAAGAGGCAGAAGCATGGAAAGTAAGCAAAATTACAAAATCGAAACAAAAGCTGTTCAGTCCGGGTATACTCCGAAAAACGGAGAGCCGCGCGTTCTTCCGATTTGGCAATCAACGACCTACAAGTACGATTCGTCCGAGTTCCTCGGCAAGCTGTTTGATCTGAAAGCAGACGGACACATGTATTCGCGCATTTCCAATCCGACTGTTGCTGCTGTTGAGGATAGAATCGCCGATATGGAAGGCGGTGTCGGAGCGCTGTGCACATCTGCCGGGCAGGCAGCAACCTTCATTTCCATTTTCAATATCACGCAGTGCGGGCAAAATATTATCTCCATGACCACGATATACGGCGGCAGCACGAATCTTCTTGCCGTCACCATGAAAAGAATGGGCATTGAGGTTCGTTTTGTAACGCCCGAAATGTCCGACGAGCAGATTGAAAAACTGATTGACTCAAACACTCGGCTTTTCCTCGGCGAAACGATTGCAAACCCTGTCCTGAAAATTTTTGACATTGAACGGTATGCCAAGCTCGCTCACAAGCACGGTATTCCGCTGATTGTCGATAATACCTTCGCCACACCGGTTCTTTGCCGCCCGTTTTAATTCGGGGCTGATATTGTAATTCACTCAACGACCAAATACATGGACGGTCATGCTACCGTTGTCGGAGGTGTGATCGTCGATTCCGGAAAATTCGACTGGACTGCAGGCGGCAAGTATCCGGAGCTGTCTACGCCTGATGAGTCATACCACGGCGTTGTATATACCGAATCGTTTGGCAGCAAGGCGTACATTACAAAAGCGCGCACGCAGCTTATGCGTGACCTTGGCATGACTCCTGCACCCATGTCGGCTTTTATATTGAACCTTGGCTTGGAATCCCTTCCGCTGCGTATCCAGCGTCACAGCGAGAATGCGCTTACCGTCGCGCATTATCTTGAAAATTCCGATAAAGTTGCGTGGGTCAATTATCCGGGACTTGAATCCTCTCCCGATTACGAACTTGCGAAAAAGTATCTGCCGAATGGGCAGTCAGGTGTAATATCTTTCGGTGTAAAGGGAGGAAGGGATGCTGCCGTAAAATTTATGGACAGTCTGTCTCTCGCCCAGATTGTTGTTCATGTCGCCGACGCGCGCACCTCGGTGCTCCATCCGGCATCCACAACGCACAGGCAGCTCACGGATGAGCAGCTGATTGACGCAGGTGTCTCTCCCGATCTGATCCGCATGTCCATCGGCATCGAGAATGTCGACGATATTCTTGCCGATATTGAGCAGGCACTGGAGAAGTCACAGAAATAACCGCAAGGAGGCGGAACAATGCCTATCAAAATACCCAACGGTCTCCCCGCAGCCGACACACTGAAGAGAGAAAATATCTTCACAATAACCAAGACACGCGCCGAAGGGCAGGATATTCGTCCGCTGAAAATTCTGATTCTGAATTTGATGCCGACAAAAATCACCACGGAAACGCAGCTTGCGAGGCTGCTCGGAAATACGCCTCTTCAGGTTGAAATGGAATTGATTCATACGAAAACCCATGAGTCAAAGAACACACCGTTCGAGCACATGCTTGCCTTCTATAAGACTTTCGACGATATCAGGGGCAACAACTACGACGGCATGGTTATCACGGGGGCTCCCGTGGAACGCATGCCGTTTGAGACAGTCGAATATTGGCAGGAACTCTGTGAAATCATGGAGTGGAGCAAAACGCATGTAACATCCGTATTCCATATCTGCTGGGGAGCTCAGGCGGGGCTGTATTACCATTTTGGAATCAGGAAGTACCCTCTCGAAAAAAAGCTTTTCGGTGTATTTGAACATAGAGTCGAACGCCGCTCGGCGATACTTCTGCGTGGGTTTGACGATGTTTTCTATGTGCCGCACAGCAGATACACTACCGTAAAGCGTGAGGATGTGGAGAAGGTCGATAAGCTGAAGATCCTCGCTTCCTCCGATGAGGCAGGAATTTATGCGCTGATGACAGATCGCGGAAGGCAGATCTTCATTACAGGGCACAGTGAATACGACTCCGACACGTTGGCGAAGGAATACTTTCGAGACAAGGCTGCCGGACTGACGATCGAGCTTCCGAAGAACTATTTCCCGAGTGACGACGAAACGAAAACACCGATTGTCAGGTGGCGGTCTCATGCCAACCTGCTTTATTCAAACTGGCTGAATTATTTTGTGTATCAGGCAACACCGTACGATTTGAATCGGATCAGTGCGGACGGGGGAGAAGTTGGATTTTGAATTTTTTTACTTTACATCTTGCAAAATTGAGAAATGTGTGGTATACTGTACTTCCATTACGCAGTGTCGGCAGCTTGGCTGAGCCGCTCTGCAATAGGAGG
>CAVDLN010000123.1:0-4368 GCA_963609805.1 Erysipelotrichaceae bacterium
CCTCGGTTCCGCTGCATGCAATGAGCGATAAAACCAGCGTAAGCGTTGCGGCAGCACTTACAAGGGATACGGCAACTTTATTTTTCACGGGAAAGTCCTCCTGTGCGGTATTGGGGAATCGGCGCACCGCGGCAGCCTGCCTCCGCCGCCTGATGCGGGAAACAGTATCCGGTACAGCGTCCGTCCTGCACTCATTGTATCACACATGCACAGAAAAGTCAAGTAGCCGCTATCGGATTATATGCAAATGTGCGGAAAAAGTAAAATTCATCGGGAGGGGTTGACAATGCGGTTATTTTGGGATATAATGCCTCCACGTAACTCGGAGGGCGGGTTGTTCAAAGAAACGACAGCCGGACAAGAGACAGACTGAGATGTCTGCTTCCTGTCCGGCTTTTTTCGTGCGATAAGCGATAGGCGATAAGGAGGAATGCAACATGGATCTTCTGAACGGAAAAATCAAGCCCCTGTATTTCAAATACCTGGCTGCGGCATTTGGCAGCGCATTGATCTCGTCCATCTATTCCGTTGTGGACACTGCCATGGTCGGGCAGTACCACGGACCGCAGGGAACGGCAGCACTGACAGTGGTTGCGCCGGTATGGAACGTCATATACAGTCTGGGACTGCTGATGGGCGTCGGCGGCAGCGTGCTTTTCAGTGCAAAACGAGGCAGCGAAGAAAGCAGCGGAAGCGAGAATCAGTATTTCACATCGGCTGTCATCGGCGCGGTAATTCTGTCCCTCCTTTCATGGGCAGGCATTATATGGTTTGAACGCCCGATTCTGACCTTTTTCGGTGCGGATGCTTCCCTGCTCCCTCTGGCGCGGGAATACATGCGCCCGATCCGGTATGTATTTCCGCTGTTCCTGTTCAATCAGATGCTGGCAGCGTTTCTGCGCAACGACGGAAATCCGGGGCTTGCGACGCTCGGCGTGCTGTCCGGCGGTATCTTCAATGTCTTCGGCGATTATTTCTTTGTGTTTACCTGCGACATGGGTATTTACGGTGCTGGACTTGCGACAGCCATCGGTTCCGGCATCTCGTTCCTTGCAATGATGACGCATTTTATCGGACGTCGGAATACGCTTCGGCTGGTGCGGCCGGAGAAGCTTCCCGAAAAGCTCCGTGAAATTTCCGTTACCGGGTTTTCGACATTCTTTATCGATGTGGCAATGGGCATCCTGACGGTTCTGTTCAACCGTCAGATCATGAAATACCTCGACGCAAACGCATTGTCGATCTACGGTCCCATTATTCAGGTCAGCACCTTCGTCCAGTGCAGTGCGTACAGCGTCGGACAGGCGTCTCAGCCGATTATGTCCACAAATTTCGGCGCCGGGAAAGGCGAACGCATCCGGGGGACACTTCGGCTGGCACTATGGACAACTGCATTTTTCGGCGTGTTCTGGACGGCACTCAGCATGGCGTGCCCAAACGTCTGTATTCGCATTTTCATGACACCCACGCCTGAAATACTGGCTATGGCACCCGCCATTATCCGCACCTATGCACTGTCCTTCCTGCTGCTGCCACTCAACATCTTCTCGACATACTATTTCCAGGCGATCATGAAAACGGCGGCAGCGTTCATCGTATCGGTAGCGCGCGGACTTGTCATCAGCGGCATTCTGATCCTGCTGCTCCCGGCTGTCATCGATGCGGATGCCATATGGCTTGCCATGCCCATTACGGAGCTGCTTGTCATGGTCTATGCCGTCATAACAATGAGAAAGTACACAAGGGAACTGCCCGGAGGGAAAATCCATGCCGATTCGAACCATTGATGCCGGCGAGGCCGACAGGTTGCTCGACTGTCTTGCCGCTCTGGCAAAGCATCACAATGCGGTGTCGCTGCATTTCGGCGGCGCCTATCCGAGCAGGCCGTACGAGCAGACAATTGCCGTGTTCGCAGCGGCACTTGCGAGCGGATGCTCCGAAATTGCCGTTGCGGAAGAGTTGAATCGGATCATCGGATTCTGCAAGCTGGATTTTTCCGCCGCAGCGGGCAGGCTCGATTATTTGGTTGTGCTGCCGGAATATCGCGGCCAAGGGTACGGAAAAGCCCTTATGGATTGGGCAATGCAGACATTTCGACTGATGAATGTGCACAGCATCGAGGTAAAGGTCGCAGCCGGAAACGACGCAATACATCTGTATGAGAAAGTACGGATTCCGGATAAACGCACAGATCCTGAGGCTTGACATCTAAGGAGGCGGTGATGCCTTAAATGAGACAGTACAGATTTTGTCTTCTCTATGCTCTCATAGGGGGACATTGTCTCTGTCTCCTCCGCTGTCTCCTCGTCGGATACAATGGTTGCTCCGGATATCTCCGCATCGGTTGCGGCCTTGTTTGTTCCCGCTGTCGGCGTATCCTGCCAGCACGGCCGGCGACGACGGCAGCATGAGAGCCGCCAGCAGAAGCGTGATGAAGCGAATATGGCTCTTGCTCTTTCGCATATACATTATCCTCACTTTGAATATTCGGCTATGGAAAAGCTGCGAGCCGCCCCGGTTGCTTTAGACCGCACTTTGGAACTTCAACATTGCAAGCAAATTGACATGATTTGTATCGTAAATCAGTCGGGGATGATATTTTCAAAATCGATGTGTTCCTCGTAGATGTCGGGCAATGACATTTGCACACTTTTCTTTCGCGTGATTTTTTCTCCTGTTTTTGTGCGTTTTATTGCTTTTCGACAACTCAATTTTACCGCAAAAACAGAGAAAAATCAGTAGTATATTCAAAAAAAATCCGTGAGCCGTGGAATTTTTGAGTTTTACAAACGGCTAAACACAGAAGAGGTCAAGGAGGAAATGCCGAAACTGTCGTCCATTCGGAAAAGACCGGCAGATAAGTAACACTGGGTGACATAACCGGGAAAAATACGGATAGATTAACCGGTACATAACAGCAAGAAAGCCGCAGCAGACGTTTGAATCTGCTGCGGCTTGCGCTTTTCTTCTCCTTTGCATGTGCTGCTCCGCTGCGGAAACACGCAAATGCAATTTATTCCTTTACCTTGTAATCAACGATGGCGCGGAACAGTTCACGTGCCGCACTGTCGTCATATTTTTTCCCGCTTGTCAGGGACAGAACCGGCGCATGCAGGCACAGAATCGTATCGGCCGGCAGAATCTGTGCGGCAGGGTTGTACCGATAGAAATCCGTATCCGACAGGCGCACCCCGTATCCGTCTTCCAACGTTCCGTCGGGAAGCGAATCGGAGCCGAACACTTCGGAAAGCGACAGAAGATGTCCATTGTCCTTCTTGGTCTCGTACATATAGGGGCTGAGCAGCAGGAGGGTACTCTGTCCGTTCATTAAATATTGATCAAATGAACTGATCTGATTTTGGTTGTACGCACTGTTTATCTGGAATTTTTCGCCCTGCGCCTCCCAGTATGACTTCTCGGATTCGTATTCCTCATCGGAGTAAACCTGATACCCCTGCACATAGACACGCACATCGCCGTCCCCGTTGTAATCCTCGGGACAAAATTTCTGCAGAAGCTCGGCAAGTTCCGCGTTTTCTTCCGAATTCATGGTATAAGGTACGGCCACAGTCACATAGACATCATACTCAACACGGGAGAATATCTGAACAAGACCTACCGCCAGTACAATCAGGAAAAACAACGCCACGATTACTTTCCACTTGTGGTGGTACCAGAAATTATCCAGCCGGCGAATCGCGCGGCTGCTTTCCGTCAGACTTCCAGGAGACAGTTTTCCGTCCTCTGCTTGGTTGGTGACATTGCTGTTCTCGGCATCAGCCATACTTATCATTCCCTTCCCTTCCGACGCCAAACGCCCGGCGCATACATTTTGCTCCGGGCATTTTTCCTCAATTGTGCAGTCAATCTTCCTGCAGCTGGCGCGTGACGCTGATGATTTTGAAATTCCTAACCCCGTTCGGAACCTCGATCACAGCGAATTCCCCTTCTTTCTTTCCGATGATCCCGTGCCCGATCGGCGACAGATCGGAAATCTTATGCTCGAAGGGATCGACCTCGTTGGATCCGACAATATAATAGGTAAGATCCTCATCCTCGTCCTCGTCATGCAGCACCACAATGGAGCCGAGTCCTATCGTGCCGTCGTCCAGCGTGTTTTCATCAATCACAACGGCGTTTTCAATCAACGCCTCCAACTCCGCAATGCGTGCCTCGTTTTCAGCCTGCGCCGTGCGGGCAGCATCATACTCGGAGTTCTCCGACAAGTCTCCGTAGCTTTTGGCAACCGCGATATCCTCCCGGATCTTTTCCCTTTCCTCATGCTGCCTGCGGCTCAGCTCATCGAGCAGTTCCTGGTATCCCCGCTTGGTGTATTGCTTCTTGTTTTTGCCCTGGTCAGTCATACCA
>CAVDLN010000124.1:0-4357 GCA_963609805.1 Erysipelotrichaceae bacterium
TATAGGAAATTGCTCCGCAATCCCCTATATAGCAAAAAAAGGCACTACGTGCCAATGATGCGCACTCGCGCGATAGGTAAATGTCGCTAATCAAAGTTACAGTTTGTGCAAAAATAAAGCAGTTTGTGCAAAAAAAAGGTGAGTCATAAAGAATGTGATAGGGTAAATATACCAAAAAAGTAGCAAAGAACGGTAAGGAGGGTTTGCTATGCGAGAAATTCAAACTTTATGTACTCAAACATGGGTAGAACAAGGGAAGGAGGAGAAAAAAATATTATGAAAAAGAAGTCAGTAGTATTTCGAGGGCTGGCAGCAGTAATGGCATTTGTTACGTGCCTTACGGTGTCGGTCACGAATCTGGCACTTAAGTACAATGGTACGATTAACATGCTAATGGGAATTTCCACTCGTGTTGTCGTTAACACGGAGGGCGAGGAAATCGGTACAGAGGCCTATTATTATGAGAATGATTACGGTTATAACGCGGATGCTTTGGTAGATGTATACGCAGATGCCGCAGCTTCCAATGTAGAGACAGCAGAAGAGGGAATCGTTCTTTTGAAAAATGAGAATGATGCGCTCCCCATTAAAGAAGGCAGTCGAATGACTATCTTCGGGAATGCATCCGTAAACGGACCTATGTTTTCAGCCAAATCAGCAAGTTATATGACGGCTACATCTTTCCTGAGTGCTATGGAAGAGGAGTTCGGAGCTGACAATATCAATGAGGTCCTTTGTACAGACGTTTATACGGGAATGCAGAGCACAAGCAATACAGCTGTAGCCGAGGCGGAAATCGCCAATGTAACCGCACATGAGGACACATGGAAAAACGACTATAACGATGTGGCAGTTGTGGTACTTACAAGAGACGGCGGTGAAGGTAATGACGTGAGCATGTATTCCGCAACCGATACCTATGAGGACGGAACACCGCGCCACTTCCTGGATTTGAGCCGGAACGAGGAAGATCTCATCGCATATCTTGCAAAGCAGAAGGAAGCAGGTGTTTTTGATCGAATCGTCGTTATTATCGGTTCTGATTTCTCTATGGAATTGAATTTCCTGGAAGAATATGACATTGACGCCGCAGTAGTAACAGGTGAGCTTGGAAGTTATGGATGTACCGGTTTGGCAAAGGTACTGTCCGGAGAAGTTAATCCGTCCGGTCATTTAACAGATACTTACGCATCAAATTCTTTGTCCGCTCCGGCTACATTGTATACTGCAGAAAACTATTATACATGGACGAATTCGGACAAAGTAAATGCGGCTGTTACAACGGCCAACGATTCCAATGGTATCAATATCGATAATTACCTGCTTTATATGGAAGGTATTTACGTAGGTTACAAATATTATGAAACCCGTTATGAAGATGTAGTAATGGGTAATGGAAACGCAGACAGCACGGTAGGATCTACTTCGGGAAACTCATGGAACTATCAGGACGAGATGTGCTATCCATTTGGCTACGGTCTGTCTTATACCACTTTCGAGCAGACACTGGATTCCGTCAGCTATGATGAGAGCCTTGATTCATATACGGTTACTGTCACTGTGAAAAATACCGGTGATGTTGCGGGAAAAGATGTTATTGAAGTTTACGCACAAACACCGTATGGCGATTATGAGAAGAGTAATTTAGTAGAGAAAGCATCTGTAGAGTTGGTTGCTTATGACAAAACAGATGTTTTGGATGCGGGCGAAAGTCAAACGATGTACATTTCTGTACCTGCTTATTTCCTGGCAAGTTATGACACCAACGGGGCAGGAACCTATATTATGAGTGCCGGAGATTATTATTTTGCAATCGGCGCTGACGTTCACGAAGCTATGAATAATATTTTGGCAAGCAAGGGATACACAACGGCTGACAGCATGACTGCCGATGGTGATGCTTCCAAGACATATACATGGACAGAAGCAGAACTGGACACTGAGACCTACAGCACATCCATTTATACGGACGCTGAGGTTACGAACCAGTTTGAAGCTACGGATATCAATTCTTTTGGTTATGATTTGACCTATTTAAGCAGAAATGACTGGGAAGGAACTTATCCGGAAGCTCATCAACTTGAGGCTACACAGGAAATTATAGATGGTTTAAACGCCAACTATGATTATGAAACACCTGCAGACGCATCTTCTGTATCGGATTTCACACAGGGAGCAGACAATGGTCTGAAACTGACGGATATGGTTGATATTGATTTGGATGATGAACTCTGGGATGATTTCGTAGATCAGCTCACAATTCAGGAAATGGGCGATTTGATGGCAGACAACACAGCCAGCACAACTATTTCGGAATATGAAATTATCGGTAGAAATTGTATCGATGACGGCAGCAACGCAGGCGGTGATTTTACATTTATTTCAGAACCGACGACTTCAAGAACCTGGAATACGGACATGGCAACAGACAGAGGTTATTATGAAGGTTTGATCGCTTATCTTGAAGGATATGATGAAATATGGTACGGCGGCGGCAACATGCATAGAACACCTTTCGGAGGACGTATCAGTCAGTACTATTCCGAAGACAGTACCGTAGCTTACTGGCAGGGATATTATGAAGCAGAGGCATGCCAGGGCGTGGGAACCGCTTATTGTATCAAGCATTTGGCATTGAATGAGAATGAAACGGTACGACAGGGCTTAAACGTTTTTGCGAATGAGCAGTCCGTGAGAGAAATTTATCTTCGCGCTTTTGAAGGTGCATTCGCAGGCGGAGCCTTGAGCGTTATGACGACTACCAGCCGTATGGGAACGGAAGGCGGAAAGAGTTATGATGAATTGCTGACCAATGTACTGCGCGGTGAGTGGGGATTCAAGGGCCATGTGACCAGCGATGGTTATGTAGATATTGGTTTCTATAACAACCCCAAGGAAGAATTGGTTGCAGGCTATGACTTCTCATGCCTTGATTCATCGGGGTGGAACGGAAGTCAGATTGTTAAGTATATAGAAGAAAACGACGATGGCTATCTGTTAAGTTGTTTAAGATCGGCTGCAAAGCATAATTTGTACGTAATGGCACATTCAGCCAGAATGAATACTTATGCAAGCGGTGGAACGGTTATCACGGTTGTGCCCGCTTGGGAGACAGCACTTACTGCAGTAAATCTGGTCGTAATCTTAGGCTTTGCAGTATTTGCGGTCCTTGCAATTGCTACATCAGGCAAGAAAAAAGCAAGTGAGAGGAAGGAGGCGTAGGAGATGAAATTCACCTTGAAAGGAAAGAGTTTTAGCGCTTTGGCAAGTTTGGCAGGCGCTGTGATTGCAATAATTGCAATGATTGCATTCTGCATCTATGGAGCGGTTTACGCACAGTATGAGGATGCAGGGGTAGCGATTTTTCTTCTTTTGGGAGCATTGGCTTCCCTCAGTTACACTTTTGCAGATACAAAGATTACTGAATTTGGATCTCTTGTCGGAACATTCTGCGTTAGCTTTGCCATGGGTTTGTTTGTGGTAAATAGCTACAATGTATGGGCAGATTGGTATGGAAACTTTCACATGTACAATTCCGAAGGTGGAGTAGTTCGTGTAATTCTCCTGCTCATACTTTATATTGTGGCTATTATTTGCAATATTGTATCCTGCTTTACCAAAAAGGGAAGGGAGGCAGAAGCGTGATGAAAAAAAAAAAATGGATGACGGCTGCTTTGCTGTTGGCGGCAAGTGTAGGACTTACCGGCTGCGGAAGCAGTATAGTAGAAAACTCAACACAATATTTCAATGAAATTTCCGAACGTCTTGTGGCGATAGGCGGAAATGATGCTTCAACATCCAAAGACGAGGATTCTAACAAAAAAGCATTGGAAGTTCCGGGAGATTTTGCAGTAGACGAAGGCGGTAACTATACTTTCTCGGGAGTGGAAAACGCCGGATACTATATTGTCTATATGTATGATGCAAACGGAGCTGAAGGAGATGCTTATCTCCAGATCAGTAATAACATTTCAGAGGATGGAAGCGGAACGTATACAGGAAATCTCTCGGATGATATGAGTTACGGGTATGGCGATTACCGCATTGAGGTAGTTGCTTATCCTGAAGTAACAGATGAAGAGCATCGTAAATCAGAATCTGCTACCTATGAGTATGTACTGACCGGCTCGGTGGCAGAACCTACCTACGCTTATCTCTGGGATAGTTTTTCGGAAACCTTGAGTATTCAGATGACCAGTATCGGTGAATATGAGTATACGGCTTATCCTGAGCTTCTTGAGGTGACTCTCACCAATAAAGATAACTCGGCAGATGTTGTCACACTGACATTGGAAGACCTGACACTGATTGATGATGCTTTCGTAGTTACGACCTCAGATATCACAAAGGATGCTAC
>CAVDLN010000125.1:0-4040 GCA_963609805.1 Erysipelotrichaceae bacterium
GATATATACAATTCGTTTCGTAATAAATCCATTGTTTATACGTACTTCAAAAAAGAAACCCGTTCCGCGCTGACGCGGAACGGGTTTCTTTTCAGAGAATCAAGCAATTACTTCTTGAGTGCTTCCTCGACAGCCACGGCAACGGCAACCGTTGCGCCAACCATCGGGTTGTTGCCCATACCGATAAGTCCCATCATTTCCACATGTGCGGGAACGGAGGAGGAACCGGCAAACTGAGCATCGGAGTGCATTCTTCCCATGGTATCGGTCATACCGTAAGAGGAAGGACCGGCAGCCATGTTGTCCGGATGCAGGGTACGGCCTGTACCGCCGCCGGAAGCAACGGAGAAATACTTGATGCCGTTCTCGACGCACCACTTCTTGTAAGTGCCTGCGACGGGATGCTGGAAGCGGGTCGGGTTGGTGGAGTTGCCGGTGATGGATACGCCGACATGCTCCAGACGCATGATGGCGACACCCTCCGGCACATTGTCCGCACCGTAGCAGCGAACCGCTGCGCGGGGGCCCTCGGAGTACGCGTGCTCACTCACAACGCTGACCGTCTCGGTATACGGATCAAACACGGTCTTCACATAAGTAAAGCCGTTGATACGGGAAATAATCATGGCGGCATCCTTGCCGAGTCCGTTCAGGATCACGCGCAGAGGCTTTACACGCACCTTGTTGGCGTTCAGCGCAATCTTGATAGCGCCTTCTGCGGCGGCAAAGGACTCATGTCCTGCGAGGAAGCAGAAGCACTCCGTCTCCTCGGACAGCAGCATCTTGCCAAGGTTTCCGTGTCCGAGACCGACCTTGCGGTTCTCGGCAACCGAGCCGGGAACGCAGAAGGACTGCAGACCGATACCGATATTGGCAGCGGCCGTGGCAGCGGACTTGTCGCCCGTCTTCTCAGCCTGCTTGAGGGCAATGGCTGCGCCGACGGTATATGCCCACTTGGCATTCTCAAAGCAAATAGGCTGCGTTTCGGTCACAATGGTGTAGGGATCAATGCCGGCGGCATCGCAGACTGCCTTGCATTCTTCAATGGAGGAGATACCGTATTCCTTCAGGACGCCGAGAATCTTCGCCTCGCGTCTTTCGATTCCTTCAAACTGTACCATTCTGATATATCCTCCTTATCATTCCTTGCGGGGATCGATGTACTTGACGGCGCCGTCCTCGGGATTGAAACGCCCGTAGTGACCCTTCGCCTTCTCGTACGCCTCGTTCGGCTCCATGCCCTTCTTGATGAAGTCTGTCATTTTGCCCAGAGACACGAACTCGTAGCCGATAACCTGGTCATCTGCGTCCAGTGCCATCCGTGTGCAGTAGCCTTCGGTCATTTCCAGGTAGCGTACGCCCTTTTCGCGTGTGCCGTACATGGTACCGACCATGGAGCGTGCGCCCTTGCCAAGATCCTCCATGCCTGCGCCGATAACCAGACCGCCCTCGGAGAAAGCGGACTGCGTGCGGCCGTAAACAATCTGCAGGAACAGCTCACGCATAGCGGTATTGATGGCATCGCACACCAAGTCGGTATTCAAAGCCTCCAGAATCGTCTTTCCGGGCAGAATCTCGGCAGCCATAGCGGCAGAGTGCGTCATGCCGGAGCATCCGATCGTCTCGACCAGTGCCTCTTCGATAACACCGTTCTTGACGTTCAGAGACAGCTTACAGGCGCCCTGCTGCGGTGCGCACCAGCCCACACCGTGTGTGTAACCTGAAATATCGGTAATCTGACGTGCCTGAATCCACTTACCCTCCTCGGGCAGCGGAGCAGGACCATGATTGGGTCCCTGTGCAACGGTGCACATATGCTGAACTTCCTGGCTCATGGCATATGCGCAGGACTTTGTGTTCTCATTGCTCATGTTTGTTTATCTCCTCCGGTTTAATAAAATACGATATGCAAAAATAAAGGAAAACAAGGGTCAGTCACACGGCGGTCTCTTTCGCGCGGCAGGCCTCAATCAGGGGTGCAACCGCACGCAGGTACGACTCCGCAATCAGCACGGCGCCGTCCGGGCTCGGATGAATGCCGTCCGCAGAGTATCCGGTGGGAGTATCGAGATGCATCTCCCGCAGGATGTCGTCCATCGGAAGGTACGCGTCGGCCAGCGATCCGGCCAGCCGTGCGAGAATTTCCTGCTTGCGCAGCAGCTCCTCCCTCATGGCATCCGTCCCGCCGAACAGCAGGACAGGCTGGATGAGCAGGATTCGCGCATGCGTCCGCTCGCGGAGCTCCGTCAGAATTATCCGCAGGTTCGTTTCAAACTCTTCGTCGGTGGTTTCGATATGGTGGAACGCATGATGATGCCAGACATCGTTGATGCCGATCATAATCGATACAATATCCGGCTGAACCTCGATAAAATCACTCTCCAGACGATTGACCAGGTCAATCGAGCGGTTCCCGCTTATGCCGAGATTAACAAATTCGAAGCTTTCATCGGGATAGCTGTCCTGAATCATCGCCGCGGCATAGCGCGGGTATCCGTCTCCCATATCGCCGGGGTGCTCCCGATCCCTGCCGGCATCGGTCACGCTGTCACCCTGAAACAGAATTCTCATGGCAATGCCTCTCCCTCTCTCTGTCTCCCTTTTCTGTCCGATTTACGTCGGTTTTACGGGACCAGCTCGCCGTAGACCGTGCCGAAAGCGGCAGCGGCGTTGCACTCATCGGTGTCAATGTGCATGGCAAGGGCATAGTTGGGGCTGACGCGGACAACCACATCATCAAAGATGGTTGTGCGGGCAGAACGAATCAGCACCTTGACGATCTGTCCGTTGGTCACATGGAAAGCCTCCGCATCGGCGGGGGTCATGTGAATGTGGCGCTTGGCGATAATCACGCCTTCCGAAATATCCAGCTCCCCTGCGGGGCCGATCAGCTTCAGCCCGGGTGTTCCGGCGACATCGCCGCTCTCGCGTACGGGAACATCCTTCAGACCCAGCGCACGCGCGTCGGTAAAGGACAGCTCGACCTGGTTCTTGGACCGGGTGGGACCCAGTACGCTGACAGCCATTTCTCCCTTGGGGCCGACCAGCTTAATTTTCTCGTTGGCCGATGCGAACTGCCCCGGCTGACTGAGCATCTTCTTGACAATCAGCGTTGCGCCCTCTCCGTACAGAACACGGACGGCATCATCGGTCAGATGGATGTGGCGTGCAGACGTCTCGACAAGAAATTTGTTTTCCATTTTTCTTCCGTTCCTCTTTCATGGCAGAATAGTACATTTGTCGGTGCGGATACCTTTGTCCAAAATCCGCATACACGGGTATTATAGCATATTTTCATGCGCTTGTAAAGGCGAAAAGACGAAAATCTTTCCGGTAAGCGGAAATTTCGGTATCGTCCCGCGCGCCGCGGCGGCTGTCGGGTACGGGCTCAATCTGTACTTCCCTCCTCTGCCGCCTGCGGCGTCACTTTCAGGTCTATGCGGCACCGCTCCGCCTGCGCTCCGCGTATTTCAATGATATACTCCAGTGTCAGCGTCCCGTCATCAAGCAGGCGATTGCTGACAAGCAGACTGTGAACGCCGACCTGGAAAGGCATGTAGGGCGTGTTGTAGGCACAGATGGCACGGCAATGCTCCCGAAAAGTAAGGGCGGTGCTGACGGAACCTGTCCGGATCAGGTGGACCAATCCCGGATCGTCCGTGCGGAACAGAATGCTGGACTGTGATCCCTCCATCCCCGTCAGTTCGCTTTCCGCGTATGTTATCGCATACAGACGGTCCCCTGTCTTCTCGTCCTCCTGGCAGGTCATCCTTCCTTCCGTGACAAGCTCTATGCCGCTGTCCTCCGCCGCCTTGTTTTTCGTCTCTGCGGGCGGCGTTCCGCCCGCCTCGCACGATGCGGGATCCCCGTCGGCATCCGCATCAGGCAGAATGCCCATCATCATCTCCTCTGCCTCGGACAGCCGCGTCAAACCGTCGTCCCGGCCGCCCGTTCCCTCCTCGTCACCGAAGACTTCCTCGAACAAATGCGCCTTGGTCTCCCGCTGTCTGGACTTCATGGAAATGCGCACCGGTATACCC
>CAVDLN010000126.1:0-4000 GCA_963609805.1 Erysipelotrichaceae bacterium
GTATCATGTTCAGGAGCTGATCAATTTCTTGGCTACCCCATCCGGTCGGGTAGATAAAAAGGGCGAGAAACTCGCCCCTGCTACGATTCGCAGATATTTAACCATTCTTCAGTCCATCATGACAATGGCATGGAAGCAAGAATATATCAATTCCAATCCTGCCGACACCCGCCGCTTGGAAATATCCAAAATCGTAACTCCGGAGGTTGAGGCTTTCAGCAACGAAGAGATTGCCGAAATTCTCAAAATGGCTCAGCTTGAACCCATCCATATTCACGCCGTTATTGCCACCGCTATTTATACGGGTGCCAGACGTGGCGAGATTGCCGGGCTGAAGTGGGAAGATATTGATTTTGAAAAACGGACTATGTATATACGCAGAAGTGTTGTCAAGCTCGCCAAGCAAGAGCCTGAAATCAAACTTCCAAAGACTATCAGCAGCATTCGTCAGATAGCAATTCCACAAGCTCTTTGTGATATTCTGCAGGAACTGAAAAAAGAGCAAGACCGTAAAAAAGCCTTGCTCGGTGAGAAATGGCATGAGGAGGGGTTCCTCTTTACCGACTGGTGCGGTCATGTCATGCATCCGCACACGCCGACCAAACAATTCGATAAATTTTTGAAGAAATATGGTTTTCGTCACCTGAAATTTCATGGGCTGAGACATTCGTCCGCAACCTATCTGCTGTCAAATGGATGCGACATCAAAACCGTTTCAAAGAGACTTGGACATACGTCCATTGACACGACCAACATATATGTTCATGCACTGGAGAGAACCGACAAGGCAGCTGCCGAATGCTTTGATTCCATCGAAGTCTGATCCTCATCGCCTTCGAGTGCACGTATAGGACTGAGTGGTTTTGGATAGCAATTCGCTGTATTGTTCACTCAACTTGATTCCCTGTGTAATGTTACATCCTTCTCTTGATTCCTGTGTCAGCAGATTTTCATCGTCGAAGGACTCCATAACGATTATTTCTCTCGTGCCGACTGCGTAACTGCGCAGTCGGCCACTTTTTATCAGCCAACGGATTTTATAATCCGTCATAACGCTCCCGGGATCAGTAGCCTTTATTTCCTTCAGCGCGCCTTTGATAGTACGCAGTTTTGGCATGGTTGCAGATTCCAATTCAAACAGACACGCCAATTCCTTAAACAGAATAGCGATGTTGAGGCACACCCGGGAACCGCATATTTCGTAAGACACGTCGCCGTTTTCAATCAGCAATCGTAAAAAGCCTTCTGTCATAGCGGTTCCGGGGTCTGATGCTCTGATATCATTCACCGCCTGACAGATGGATCGGAGTTTCACCATCTGCTTTACCTCGAATTATTCTTTCCATTTTCTCTGATGCGTTCTTCATGCTCTCTGCGTAAGGATGCAAATATCTGTTTGTCGTTTTGAGGCTTTCATGGCCAAGCACGGTTTTAACCGTTTCGGGGTCAACTCCATGCTCCACCATCAGCGAACCGCAGGTATGACGTAAGCCATGCAGCTTCAAATGTCTTAACCCGTATTTGGCCTGTACTTCAGCGCAGATTCGCGTTGGCGCATACAGGCTGATATTCTTGCCATACTTGTCCGTAAAGACGAAACCGGAGTCCAGCCACACCCCTTGCGAATGTCGCTTGTCACTGGCTTGTTGGATTTTGAGTTCGTATAGGATGCGGGAACAGCTTTCGGGGATATACACCGTCCGGTTACTGCTAACGGATTTGGTAGCTTTAATTCTTTGCTCTTCTCCCTTGGGCTTATAAACGCTCCGGGAAATGGTGATGATTTGCTTGTCGAAATCAATGTCATCCCACATAAGCCCTACCAGTTCTCCACGGCGCATACCCGTGGTAACCGCAAGCGTCAGCAACGCCCTTGTGCGAATGTCTTCGTTCTCCAGTGCCTGCATCAGTTGTTCAACTTCTTCATCGCTGTAGGCTTCCAACTGTGGCTGAACGATTTTCGGATAATGGATATAATTTTTTCCGATTGGATTGGTTTCAATAAACTTCTGCTTCCATGCCTCAGTAATAATGGAGGAAAACACGGTTGAATAGCGTTTGACCGATGCCGGAGACAGACCACGCTCTCCCTTGGCACTTGCTTCGGGTGTGAACAAAAAATCGACAAAACTCCGAATGTGAGTTGAATCCACATCCTCAAGCTCCACTCTTCCAAAGGAAGGCAGTATGAGCGAGTCAATGATCAGTTCATAGGTTCTACAGGTCGTGGGAGAGAGATGCTTCTGAATGGAAGGATAATAATAATCCTGCACGAATTGCTCGATGGTCATTCTTCGACGCGCCCTGATCTCCCGACTGACCGCCTGTTTTTTCTCATAGCCACCGCTATGTACAAGTTCCTCAAAGAGAACAGCGTACTTTTCAGCAGCTTTCTTCGCCATGGCTGTCGTTGCCCCAACCGGAGGCTTGTAAATAGTGGAAACAAGGTCTTGCTTCCCGTTTTTCATCCCGTTGGAGACCCGAATTAAAAATGTGCCGTTTGGCTTTCTCGTAATATTTGCCATAATTATACGCTCCGTTTCTTATATCTGCCGATGCCGAGGCTGATTCTCAATGCCTTGTCGATCATCTTCATCTCTTCATCGCTCAATGTCCCGATATAGGAATCAATTCTTGATTTGTCGACAGTCTTAAGCTGTTCAAGGAGAACCATTGAATTTCTTTCAAGAATGTGTGACGTCAGCTTAACGTGCGTTGGAAGATTGCTTTTTTTATTTTTACTTGTGACCGGTGCAATGATAACCGTCGGTGCATGCTTATTCCCCATGTCATTCTGAACCACAACCGCCGGACGCAGGCCACCCTGCTCCGAACCGACAACGGGATCAAAGTTCAAATACACCAAATCGCCTCTTTTAATCGCTTTGTCCATTTTTATTTGTCCTTTCTGTTTTTATGTATAACCCGATACGGCAACCATATCGGGGGATTCAAATCTGTATTAGTACAACATCATCCTCAATACAGTTCATCGTACAGCAGACCCTCGTCAGGCTCTTCTGAAAATCCTTTATTTACAGGAACATTGAATTTATGATTGTTCTTTCGTGGTCTGTTGTTGCACTCTTTGGGTTCACCCCTATGTTTTAAGTTGATAACAACCGAATCGATGTCCGAATCATCGGGAACCGAAATATTGATGTGAATTTCTCTCATGCTCTCAAACTCCTGCGAAATATTTTTCCGGGAACACTACTTTTGCTTGTTTGCATAGTTTGCAGAATTGCTCCAAATCACTTTGGAATATCGGCAATCCAAGCTCTCGGCGTCGATTCAGAATCAGGAACACGAAGATTACTTTCCTGTCCCCATTCAAAGACACTACATATCCGGATTCGAGAAGAATGGATTTCCCATTAACCCAACCGGAAAAGAAATGATGACTGTCACTGAAATCCCGTTCTACTCTCTCACAAATCTGTTTGATCTTTTCTCGATACATGGGAGCGGCACTTTTATTTTCACTCGCCAGGGATCTCAAAACTTGGATATGATCCAGCAACTCGCAAAACTCCTGATAGTCAAATAAAACTGTGTATTCTCTTGTCATTTTCTGCTTCTTTCCTTTCAATAATTAAGTTGTCTCATGTGAATACCCAAACCTTTCGGTACTTCCCATAAGGCAAATAAAGTATGTATCGGCTCTCGCGTATGTTCACGAGAACTTCTCACACTCTATTTGTCCTTGACACCCCAAGTGCGTGGGAAGTCATCAAGCGGCAGGTAGCGCACCTGCTCCATTGGAATCTCACCACCGCCGGGTACTCCGCCGGTTGCGCCTTTCGGCTACAAAAGTATCATTGTCCTCTGCGTATGTCCTTGCCACCCTCTGAGTGCTACTCAAATTCCTTCATATAAGTTTGATCGCTCGCTCTTTGAGAGGTCATGGCGCACTTATGAAGCCGGCTACCCCCGTTACTCACGGGCATTCCGCAGGTAATGTGCCTGATGAATGGGTATTCAATTGTAAAAGACCAAC
>CAVDLN010000127.1:0-3963 GCA_963609805.1 Erysipelotrichaceae bacterium
GTATAAGATGCCCGTTTATTGCATAACAGTTATTGCATAACAGTTATTGCATAACAGTTATTGCGCAACCGGGAAAAATATGATATAATACAGGCACAGGGGGGGACTGCGAGTCCGGACGGTGGTTCCGGAGGTTTTCCCCGAAAAATACGTGGAGGACGCATATATGGCAGGCGCAAGTTGGATCTGGTATAACGGAGATTTTGAGCTGTATCACAGCATAAAACTGCACAACCGGCGCGAGGAATTCGGTCACGACTACCCGATTTTCCACGCGCTGGCGGCACCTTACCCGAACGCGGGCTTCAGCAAGTCGTTTCATCTGGATAAGGAGGGTCACTTCAAGGTGATTACTCCGCACAAGGGCTATGCCCGCATAGACGGCGTGCATTATCCCTTCGGCATGGATCTTACGGTCGCCCCCGGCGACCACACCATCACGGTCGTGACGCTGGCGGAGACGGGATTCCCCTGCATATACATCAACAGCGACTGCCTTGTAACCGACGGCACGTGGGTCGCCAACCACATGGCAGGCCCGGAAATCCCCGTCGGCACAGACCCCGCATACAGCAGCCCGACGGACAACCCGATGCAGTTTGCCTTCTGCTATGAGCGGAGAGACCCCGTCGGGACAAGAGATACCGCCGAGGGAACGCTGTACGACTTCGGGCGGGAGATGTTCGGCCTTGTGCATCTGGAGAATGCGGATCCGGCGGAGGCCGTCCGCGTGGTGTACGGCGAATCCGCCGAGGAGGCCTGCGATCCCGCCGAGGCGTTGATTTTCGAGACGGTCAGCGGAAAGGACAGCTATGTGCTGGTCGGCCGCGCCTTCCGCTATCTCTGCGTCCGTGCGGGGAACCGGCAGGATGCGGGCAATCTGCGGGTGTACGCGGAGTATGAATATCTTCCGCTGAAGGATCGCGCGTCCTTCTCCTGCAACCGCCGCGGCGTCGGAAAAATATGGGATATGTGCGCCTACACGCTGCACCTGAACTCCCGCGAGTTTTTCCTGGACGGCATCAAGCGTGACCGCTGGTGCTGGTCGGGGGACGCTTACCAGTCGCATATGGCGAGCCGGTACCTGTACTTCGATCCCGCCATCAGCAAGCGCACCATCATTGCGCTGCTCGGCAAGCCGCCCTATGAGCAGCATATAAACACCATCAACGACTACTCCATGTACCTCATCATCAGCGCGGCGGAGTACTGGTACGCCACCGCGGACAGGCAGTTCATCGAGATCTACTACGGCAGGATCAAGGCGCTCTACGACTTTATCGAGAGCCGGCTGGACGAGGCGGGCTATGTATGCCAGCGCCCCGGCGACTGGATTTTCATCGACTGGTCGGATATGGACAAGGGCGGGGATCTGTGCGCCGAGCAGATTCTTCTCTGGCAGTGCCGCAACGCCATGGCGACGCTGTCCGAGGTGTGCGGCCGGGACGGCAGCGGCTACCGCCGCGCGGCGGACAAGCTGCGCCGCAGCATCCTGCGGGACTACTGGCGCGAGGACCGCGGCGGATTCGTGGACTGCTATACGACCGGCAGGGAGAGCATTACGCGCCACGCCAATATTTTCGCCATTCTGTATGATTTCGTATCCCCTGCCCGCGCGCGAAAAATCGTGCGCTGCGTGCTGGAGAATGACGCCGTGACGCATATCACGACGCCGTACTTCGAATTCTTCGAGCTGTGCGCTCTCTGCAGGATGGGCAGACTGCGCGAGGCGCAGAAGGTGATAGAGTCCTACTGGGGCGGCATGCTTGCGCTGGGCGCGACATCCGTCTGGGAGCAGTACGTCCCGGAGCAGACCGGCATTCAGCACTACGGCATGTACGGCAAGAAATACGGCTGTTCGCTCTGCCATGCGTGGGGCGGCGGACCTATCTACCTGCTGGGGCGGTACTGCCTCGGCGTGTACCCGACGGCGCCGGGGTATGAGACCTTTGCCGTCCGCCCGGACCGGGGTATGTATAAGCACATAGAGGGATCCGTGCCGCTGCCGGAGGGCGGGCAGGTGTCCGTGCGGATGGATGCGCACAGCTGCACCGTGCTGGCTACGCGCGCCGGCGGCACGCTGCTTGTCAAGGGGAGGGAGTACCCGATCCCGGCGGGTGAGGAGCTGACGGTTGCGTTCTGACGCAGGCGGAATCCGGATACAGATACAAAAAAGGCACTGCCGCAGGCAGCGCCTTTTTTGTATCGTCGGAGTGTCAGTGCCTCCGCAGGAAATCCAGACAGCGGTATCTGTAGTCCGGCGCCTCGTCATATACGCCGTGTCCGTAGCGGGCGTCGTACAGGTACAGTTCACAGCCGATCCCCGCCGCCAGCTGCCGGGAGCCTTCCGCGGTCACGACTCTGTCCCCCTCCGAACCGAGAACCAGTGCGGGGCAGCGCACCGAGGAAAGCTCCGCTCGGCTGTCAAAGGACAGGCAGGCGGCAGCCAGTACGGAAAAGCGGCGGAATTCCTCCTCACATATGCCGCGGTTGACGGAGATAATCGTTTCCCGGTATGCCTGCAGTGTGGCCTCGGAGTAAACCCGGTCGGCAAAGCTCTCCAGCAGACCGTTCTCGTCCCGGATGTCCGCATGGCGCACCCATTCCCCGATTACGGTGCGGAAGGTGTCGTTCGGCTGCGCCAGCGTCGAGCCGAGAATCAGACTGCGCACAAGCTCCGGGTGGTCAACGGCGATATACTGCGCAATCATGCCGCCCTGCGAGGCACCGAACAGATCGGCACCGGTCAGGTGCAGATCGTGCATGGCTGCCGCCGTTTCCTCCGCCATGTCCCGGACGGTGCGGCAGTTCCGTATATCGTCGGGCCGGTCAAACACATATACGGTATAGCCGTCCGTAAAATCCCGGTAGGCGGCCGCAATCGCCTCCTCCGCGCCCATAATGCTGTGAACAGACAGTCCGGGAAGAATCACAAAGTTCCGCTTCCCGCTGCCGAATGCGATATGCTTCATTTTTTCAAAACCCTCCGTTTGCAAGGACCGTCTCAGCCGCCGAATGCCAGCGTCCGCCCGCTCAGAAGGCAGAAGACAACCAGCCCCGCGGTCAGCACGGCGGGAATCAGCAGGGACAGCAGGCGGTATTTTTTCTCCTTCTGAATCCGGAAGCTCATGAGAACCGCCGACCCGAAGCAGACCAGCGCACTCAGAAGGTGGTACGGAAAATGCTGCACCGCCGAGACAAAATAGGAAACACCGAGAAACATCTGGATCGTGTTTCCGAGACCCAGAACAACCGCCCCTGCGGCGTTTTGCTTCCTGCACCAGAATGCGATGAATCCCCCCGGCAGAGTCAGAAGCGTGGCGGGGAGCCACATGCTCCGATAGTAGTACAGAGCCTGACTTGGGGAAAGCGGGCCGAACAGAATCTGCACCGCGTACACAAGGGGCTGGCTTATCAGGAAAAAGACAAAGCACTTCAGCATGGCCTCAAGGTTTTTGCGGCAGTTGACAACAACGATGACGGCGAAAATCACCCACCATTCAAAGGAAATGCCGATATCCTGAAAGGATGTTCCCTTCAGAGGGGTCACGAGCAGAATTCCGCCCGTGTATATGCCTGCCGCCGCCGCAAACAGCACGACGGCGGGCCAGCTCATTTTCAGATCACCGAACAGACGCTTGAACAGACGCTTCACGGAGTCTGCCTCCTTCCTTAAGGAAATAAAAAACAGGACGCCGCCCGCGGTACATGCCGGGCCGGCGTCCGATGTGGAGCGAGTAACGGGAATCGAACCCGCATGGCCAGCTTGGGAAGCTGGAGTTTTACCATTAGACTATACCCGCACAGAAACTACCGACATTATACCGCATGCCTGCCGTTTTGTCAACCCCTTTGGGGAATTTTTTGACGCACCCGCGCCCGCGGAAAAAAATAAAAATTGAAAAACCGTGCTTACCCTATTGCATTAAAGGGGAAAAAGGTGTATAATAGAGTGTAATTGTA
>CAVDLN010000128.1:0-3858 GCA_963609805.1 Erysipelotrichaceae bacterium
TGATCATACAGGGCAAGGTTGTCAGACACATTCAGCAGTGCCCACAGCAGCGTGGCCGCAAGACTCACGGCGAGGATGCCGGAAACCACTCCGAGCAGCAGACCCGCTATCTTATCAATCTGCTTGAGCAGCGGAAGTTTGACCAGCTTTCCGATCACCCAGATCAGAACGGTCAGCACCAGAAACGCTATCAGAAAAGTCAGGACATATCCGATAACAGAGGCAATCGCTTTGGACAGGCTGTTGCTGATGGACACGGAATACTGCTCCACCATCTCGTCCATGGACTCGGTGCCGGACTGCGCCTGCTGATTCAACGTATCCTCGTCAACGTATGCGCTGTACTTATCCCCGATCTCGGCGAGAAACTCATCGGACTGTGCGCCGGCATCCTCAGCCATGTCGGCAAGCTTTTCGTGCACCTTATCATACACCGACGGATTGACATACTGTCTGTCAATCCATTGGGAAACCCGTGACCCGAGAGCGACCGTCAGTACAATGGCAAGGATAAGACGTCCGACAGACAGAATCGACCGGAAGAATCCGCGCTGGAAACCGCGAACGATAAAGTATACCAGGAAAAGAGCCAAAAGGGCATCGATTACATACTGCATAAATATAACTCCTTTCGAATTCGGGTGGTGAAATCCTCCTTGATGTCAGGGCTCTGAGAAGTCACTCGTGTAGAGGCGGACCGCGAAGGCGGAACCGCAGACCAGCAGGCTGCTGTCACTGTCGGGAAGAATAGCCAGCATATCCCGACTGATGCGTGCAGCGGTGACAGATCGCCCGTCCCCGGAAAAGCGGTACAGAAAGCTGCCTGCGCGAATATACAGTACATTCCCGCCAAAGGCCGTCTCAGTCGGTTCCGCATCAGGGATAATGTCTTTACTATACACGAAATTTCCGTTTTTGTCAAGCACTTTTACTGTGTAAGTGCCTATTTTTCCGCTCTTTTTCAGCAGCACCGCTATGCGGCCTGACGAAATCGTACAGATCGCGGGGAGTTCGTCCCCGAACCGTTCCTCCGCCTGAATGCCGCCGTCCGTACGCAGAACCATCAACCGATCCGAAAAGAACACCGCCACGCGATTCTCTGCGGCGAAGCCGCACACGCCCGCCATGGCGTCCTCCACCGTAACCGTTTCGTTGGAAATGCTCCCCGACAAGCCGAAGATATTGATTTTGCTTCTGAAATGCCCGTCGGCGTCCTCCACGGAGGTAACGGCGGCAAAATCCCCGCTCGGGCTGACCGCCACAGACAGCGCATACCCGGTCAGGTAATAGCTCGCGCGGACAGCGCAGCTGCGGTCATAAAATATAACGCGCGACGTATAATCCTCCGACCTCGTAAGCAGGACAAACGATCCGTCATCCGCAACCGCAGCGCCGTATACAGGAAAATCCGTTGTCTCGCTGTGCACCTTTGCAAAGGCATTGAAAACGGAAAAACTGTTCTCCCCCAGACCGTATGTGATAAAATACTTTTCCGAGACATCCGCGGCAGGCGTACCGTAATCCACCTGTGCCGTCATTGTCTGCCTGCCGGAACTGCTGAGCACCGTCACCTCCCGGCTGCCGACAACAACCAATCCGCCGCGGTAGCGGACAAAAGCGGGCGTTGTATCGGAAGACGGGTACTCCAGTCTGTCGGCGGCGTCCTCGGCGGTTTCCGATGCGGCACTGATATCCTTGACGAGATAGTACAGATTGGCATAGGTGATGCTTTCCTTGCTGCTCAGAACCGCTGTCACGACAAAGACAAACAAAACCAGATACAGAATTACCTGCGCAAGATGAAACCTGCGCGCCAGATCCTCATAGTAAGGAACCGAAGGCGCGGAAAAATCTATCGGAACTCTGCCTTCCTCCGGCAACGGGAGTTTCCCGAACAGCCGCCGCACGCCGTTCCGCACGGCACCTGCAATCGATTCCATCCGTCTGGAACCGCGGCGGTTCGGCGGAGTCTCGCCTGTACCGGGGCGTTCCCTGTCAGCTGCCATGGCAATCACCTCCGTGATAACCGTGATAACCCGGTTCATCCGCATCGTCGTAAAATACCTGATTCAGATACAAACCGCAGGGCGGCGCCGTCCTGCCCATGAGCCGACGATCCCCAGACGCCAACCGCTCCGGGATTGTCTCGGGCTGAATACGGCCGACCGCAGCCTCATACAGTGTCCCCGCCATAATACGCACCATATTGTAGAGAAAACCATCTGCGCGCACGCGAAAAGTCAGAATATCCCCGCTGCGCCCGACTCCGGCACTCATCACACTGCGCACCGTCGAATGTACATTCGATCCCGCTGCCATGCAGGCGGAAAAATCATGCCGTCCGACGAAGCCCTGCGCTGCCGCATCCATAATGCGCTCCGCATGGGGAGGCAGCGCCCCGGAAATATGCCAGCTGCGGCCCGCCTCAAAAGGGTCGCGGACGGGTGACGAAAGAAAACGGTATATGTACTCCTTGGAGGAAACATCGTAGCGGGGGTGAAACTCCGCCGGAACCCATTGGGCACGCCGTACGGAGAGTGCATCGGGCAGTCTGACGCAAAGTGCCTGCGGAATCCGCGTGACGGGAACAGATGTCGGCAGTTCCCGTGTGCCCTGCTTCGTGACCGTACAGAAAAACATACGGGCATGGACACCGCTGTCCGTGCGGCTGCACCCGGTGATATCGCACGGGAACCCGAACAGATCGGCTGCGGCACGGTTCAGCGTTCCCTGCACCGACGGTCCGTTCGTCTGCACCTGATATCCGCAGAAGGCACTCCCGTCAAATGTTATTTCCAGCAACAGTTTTTTCCCCATATGTGCCTCCCGCCGATATCTCTGTGTTCATTCTACCACAAATGCCGCCTCTTGTCAAGGACAGACGACGCACACAAGGAAAGGCAGGCGGATTTGGGGAATCACCGATTTATTCGGCAACGCATCCTTAGAGAAAAAATCCCCGCTCCCAAAGCAGGGAGCGGGGATTCGACTTTTGCAAGGTAAGAATATTACTGAGCTGCCTTCAGGCGGGCTTCCAGTGCGGCAAGCTCGTCATACATAGCCTGCGGTACATGATCGCCGACCTGTGCATAGAACGCCTTGATGTTCTCTACATCCTCCAGCCATGCGGCGGTATCTACGGACAGCAGGCTGCGGATCGTATCGATCGTAATGCCGTCAAGACCGTCGATGCAGATATCCTCTGCCTTGGGCAGGTATCCGATAGGCGTGATATCCGCATCCACCTTGCCGGCGCAGCGGTCAAGAATCCAGAGCACAACGCGGAGGTTGTCGCCGAAGCCGGGCCAGATGAAGTTGCCTTCATCATCGGTACGGAACCAGTTGACATGGAAGATCTTGGGCGGGTGCGGAATCTTCAGGCCCATCTCAAGCCAGTGTGCCCAATAGTCACCCATGTTGTAGCCCACGAACGGACGCATAGCCATCGGGTCGCGGCGGACAACGCCAACGGCACCGGCAGCTGCCGCGGTAGTCTCGGACGCCATAATGGAGCCGACAAACGTACCGTTCTGCCAGGATGTGGACTGATACACCAGCGGAGCAGTGCGGGCACGGCGTCCGCCGAAGATGATAGCATCCACCGGAACACCGTTCGGCTCATAGAAAGCAGGGCTGAGGCAGGGGCAGTTGGTAGCCTTGGCGGTAAACCGGCTGTTGGGATGCGCACCGGATGTGTTGACCTTGTCTGCCTTGTCGTAGGTGTGATAATCCCACGGCTGACCCTTCCAGTTGATTGCGTGAACGGGGGGATTCTTATCCAGACCTTCCCACCAAACCGTATTGGTGTCCGTATTCAGGCAGACATTGGTGAAGATGGTATCCTTCATGCAGGTATGC
>CAVDLN010000129.1:0-3753 GCA_963609805.1 Erysipelotrichaceae bacterium
CGTCAGTTTGTTGTACTGATCCTCCTCCATGGGAAGCTCATAGATAAAATACGCACCGTCCTGATCCTGCGTGTAGATGGTTGCCTTACCGACACCCTGATCATCTTTCCACCAGGACTGCTTGGCCTGCACATACGCCTCAATGGTAACCTTGCTGTCGGTTTCGGCAGCAATAAACTCTGCGTAGGTCATTGCCTTCACATCATCAGCAGCGGTGGCACTCTCCTCGGCAGCCGTTGCGGATGCATCGGATTCTGTCGCATTCTCCTCCGTACCCTTGCAGCCGAACATCGTCAGCACAGCAAGACATGCAAGCAGAATTGCAAAAACTTTCTTCATGGTCTTTCTCTCCTTTTCAGCTTGAAAAGCGGGAATTGCCGAGATCCGCGCCGATTGGCTGTACAGCGCGCGGCGCAAATTTCGTTATCACCCGTCAATTTATTTCCCGATGGAACAATCCAACGGACATCATTATTATAGCAAAGCCCGGCACCAAAGTCAAGGTTTTCCGCGAAAAAGTTTGCAGGAAAAAGCAATTTCAGTCATCGATTCCCTGGCTTCCCTTTTCTACCATGCTCCGGTATGCGCATCGCCAAACTTGCCAACGCACGGAATACCGTGAACAGAAGTCCTCCGCAGAGAGGAAAAACCAAGCTCCAATACAGGCGCAATCCCGAACCGAGCGCTACCGCCAGTGAACCTGCCCAAAGCAGGAGGAAAAGCAGGAGAATTCCGAAACCGCTTCTGGTACTGCGCGTAAGTGTTCGATCGGTTAAGCAAAGTGCCAGCTGGATGGTAAGGACAGACAAACCCGCAAACGCACCCAAATTTCCCGTCCCGAAGTTTACCGTCAGCAAAAGTCCGACTCCTGCCGCGGTCCACAGGCAGGCTACGGCAGCCGCTGCCCCGATGAGATCGGGAAGAAGGGATCGAAGCATAGTCCGAAAATCGGCGGAAGATGTCCGGCTGCGCGTCAGGGATGGGTCAGTGTCATTTGCGGCCAGCGACAGCAATGCAAGCGTATCTGCCGCCAACCCGGACAGCAAAAGCCAAGGGGCGCTCGGCAGTGCAGCTCCCATGCAAATCGGCACAACAAGCATAAGCACCCGCAGCAGCTGGGATATAACAAAGAATCGAACTGCTCCGTATAAGGATGCGCGGTACCGTGCGGCAGCCAGAAACGCCTGACGGACGCCCATAATTCCCCCGCCCTCATGGTTGACCCGTCGGACGATTATATCGGAACGTCTTCGACACAGGTCAGAGGCGACAACGGAATCACGATCACCGTCCATCGTACAGTGCTCCTCCGGATCCAATCCGGCAATTCCCGTTCCGTTTGTCCGGAAGTCCATTATCGACCGATACGTGCCCGGACTGACAGTACAGGCAACATAAGCGGATTCGAGCAGCCGTCTGTCCCTGCTTTCTCCGGTCAGAAGGCAAATGCGTCCGCCCTCCTTCCTGCGCGCATGAATGTACTCGGATATGTACGCCTCGCTGCACCCTTCAAAGGCAGCAATACCGCTCTTCCGCAGCAGAACCGCAGGTCTTCTCTGCTCTCCCGGATTTGGTCTGTCAGCCGGATAGGATGACGTAATGCCGCATTCGGACAGAATACGCGTATTTTCCTCCGTAACATCGCGCAGAAACACCGTCACGCGGATGCCGGCCGCAGTCAAAGTCCGAACTGTCCCCTCTGTTTTGCGGCAGGAATGAGGGCCATAGGCGATCATGCCCTCCAGACACGAATCATCTTGTCGGGCGGAAATAAGGAAACATACGCGCAGTCCCGCCAGCGTCGCCTGTCGGAAGGATAATCGGACAGCCTCCTTTTCCTCCGCGGTTGCGGGATGTACCGCGCCGCTGCCCGGCAGAAATGAGCACTTCATCGCCTCTTCAATATCCGAACTCAGGTAAACAGTCGAAGCGTGCCCGTCGGTCCATTGGATCTCGACAGCGGGCAGTCCATCCTGCTGTTTTGACTCCACCGCGGTATGGGAGCTGACACGCGTCAGCACGCCCTCAGGGGACAGCTCCGCCCAGTCAGTCAGCGCATCCAGGAGAGATAGGCGCTCCCTGAGTAATTCCTCCCGCCGATCGGAGATAAGCAGGCAATCGCATACGGTATCCGGCAAGGCGGCCCGATACAGATAGGCCAATGCCGCAAATCGCTCGGAAGCTGCATTGGACTCCGGACGGGTACAGTCAAAGCGTGCCGCACCGACAGTCAAAAATTCCGGATGCGGAACGCCGTCATGCAGTCCCGCCGTGCCTACCAAAACCAGCTCGTCCGCCTTGTTCAGCGAATTCAAAGTTTCCGTAGTGCGGATTTCCGCTGAATTGGCCGCATCGTGATCCGCCGCACACATTGCGCGAAGAGAGGCGCCCAAAAACGACAGTCTTATAAAAAGATGCCCGGTCAGCGATGTCAGGCAGGGCGTCATCGCAGCAAGCACGATATCCAGCAGATCGTATCGATTTCCGAGCGTAAGAATGCCGATTCCGGTTATGGGAATAACCAGGACAAGAAGCGCCAGATTTACGACATTCAGTATTTTTTCCGCTCGCCGTACGGACGCTGTCATTCCGCCGCGGGCAACAGGCTTTATGCCTCCCGTCAGTGCCCCCAGATGGGTCTGTGTACCTGTGGCGACAACTACTGCCCGTGCACGTCCTTTGTCCACAACACCGCCTGCGAATACCATATTTTCCGAAGAGCAGCAGCACGACGCAGCATAGGAAACGGTGACATCCGACCTTTTTTTCAGCCGCACCGTGCGACCCTCGGAAGGATTGCCGGTCAGTTCTCTTTCCGTCACACAAAAGTCATCCGTTGCGGACAGCAGGCGCGCATCTGCCGGGACAACATCGCCGGGGTACAGCAGTATAACGTCTCCGCGTACGATTTCCTCTGCAATCACGCGCCGTATCATGCCGTTGCGCAGTACGCGGCAGAGCGGCGCCTCCATGGTTTGCATAACTGCGTCAACCCGCTGCGCATGTGCATAGCATGCCGTGCAAACCGCGCCGTACGCAAGTGTCATTCCCAAGCATGCGATCCCGATAGCAGCTCGTCCGAAGAAGAGAGCACTCAAACAGACGGCCGCATAAAGCCACAGAACGGGTTCTCTGCACAGCCGTTTGACACATCCGGAAGGGGTCATTGCATTCGTGCGGAACAGCGGACTGCACCTCTTGGCCGATTGGGAATACAGGCGCTTCTCGGCCTCTCTCGGAGAAAGGCCTTTTTGAGCATCGGTTCCCAGTATGCGCATGAGCTCCTCTGCCGAAACGGCTGCCGGGTTGACTCTCCGCCTCACGCGGTTTGCTTTGACCGCGCCGCTTCCGCCCGGAACTGTGCCTCCCTTTTTATGAGTTGACATAGACATAGCGGAACGTCATGCCCCTTACATAGTGTCAATTGCCGGTTTTCCGTCGCGCAGGCACAGATGAATCTGTGTTAAAGTGCGATTGTAATCGGCAATGACAGCCTCGGCAAGCGGATCCTCAACATTTCTCTGAATATACCGACGCATATTGCGTGCGCCGTAGCGCTCGGAATAGGATTGCTCCGCTATGAAGGACGCTGCTTCCTCGGTATACGTGAAAGTCAGTCCCCTTTCCCCCAAAGCGTCCTTCAGCTCATCAAGCATTATTTTGGCAATGGAGGAAAAGCTGTCCCGGCTGAGCGGGCTGAAGGTGATGACTTCATCAACGCGATTGAGAAATTCCGGGCGGAGAAATCCCTGA
>CAVDLN010000130.1:0-3753 GCA_963609805.1 Erysipelotrichaceae bacterium
CATCCGGTGAGAAGATGGTATACCGGGAAGGCGAAGGCAAGGATATGGTAGAATATATTCCGTATGTCATTGAGCCTTCCTTGGGAGTGGAGCGCAGCGTGCTTGCCGTTCTCTGCAACGCATATGATGAAGAAGTGGTTGACCCCGAAAAGAATGACATCCGGGTTGTCCTGCATCTGCATCCTGCACTGGCTCCCGTAAAGGCAGCCGTTCTGCCACTTTCAAAGAAACTTTCCGACAAGGCCGCGGAGATTTACACGGAACTGTCCAAGTATTTCAACATGGATTTTGACGAGACGGGTTCCATCGGCAAGCGTTACCGCCGTCAGGACGAAATCGGCACGCCACTGTGCATCACATACGATTTTGATTCCGAAACGGACGGCTGCGTGACCGTACGGGATCGTGACAGCATGCAGCAGGTGAGACTGCCTGTCGGCGAGCTGAAAGCTTATATCGAAAATGCAATCTCGTTTTGATGTCTTTAAAATTTAGTGACGCACCCGTCAAGGAGAAAAGTTAAATGGCAATTTTGACCCCCGGGGATCTGGGTAAAAGCATGAACGCGCAGCCTGTCGGTCAGGCATTGGCACAGGTTGGCGGTAAACCCATTACGGAAGAGGATGTAACCCATTTTATTCAGGCAATGGGACGAAACGGGCAATCGTATAATACCCCCAAAGGACGTGCTGCGGTACTCGAACAGCTTATTGCACAGAGACTGTTCCTGTTGGATGCTCAGAGAAACCTCTATGAACGTGAGCCCGCTTTTAAAGAGCAGCTTGCCGCGGTTAAAGATCAGCTTTTAATGGAATACGCCATAGCAAAATGCGTTCAAAATGTTCGGGTAACCGAAGAGGAAGTCCGTGCTTATTATGAAGCCCACAAGGACGACCTGCAGGCTGAGGAAAGCGTTAACGCCAGCCATATTCTTGTTGATTCCGAGAAAAAGGCCACTGAGATACTGGCCGATATCCGTAACGGGAAAATAAATTTTGAAGATGCCGCAAGGCAGTATTCATCCTGCCCGTCCGGTAAACAGGGAGGCTCACTCGGAGACTTCGCCCGCGGCCAGATGGTGCCCGAATTTGATAAAGCCGTATTCGATATGCAAGAGGGCGAAATCACAGGCCCTGTCAAGACCCAGTTCGGCTACCATATCATTCGCTTAAACAGTAAAAACGAGGCGACGCCTATTTCCTACTCGGATATCCGCGATGAACTGTATCAGCAGGTTACGCAGGCAAAGCAGCAGGAAGCGTATCAGAAGAAGATAAATCAACTCAAAATACTGTACCCTGTCGACAAGTTATAAGCTGAATCGTCGGCGCACCCAGCCGTTTCACCGGGTGCGCCTTTTTTGAAGAACGGAGGAAAGGATAATGCCGGGGCAAAACATACAGCAAAGCGTGGCAGAACTGCTGGGTACGTCTGTGTTTCCAATTCCCCTGGAGTCGTGCCGCATTATACGTCCATATCTGCTTGAGCGGCTCGGAATTTCCTTTCCGGCGACGGCATTGTTCTTCGCTATTCCGTACCTGGTCGCTGCCGATGTTCATGCTCCTGAGCGAAATCTGTCACTGTATGCCGTGCCGCGTGACTATCATATGTATGTCCGTCAGCTGTCGGACGAAATAATTCCGGTTTTACGCGAAAAGTACCCCGCGTATCCGTTTGCTGTATTTTCAGACCACTCTCCGATTGCAGAATCGGACGCGGCGGCGATGGCCGGCTTGGGAGTGCTTGGAAAAAATCACATGCTTATTACGCGGGAGTATGGGAGTTTTGTCTTTATAGCCGAGGTGATTGTCGGAGCGGATTACCTAACCGTTACCGGTCAGAGATCGGATAATATTCCGGATAATCCGCCTACGTGTCCCGGATGCGGCGCCTGCCTGCGTGCCTGCCCGGCGGCAGACGCAAGCGGGCAGGCATGCAGCGGATGCCTGTCTTCATTAACGCAAAAGAGAGGGATGCTGACCGCAAGCGAGCAAGTCGCCCTGCAGCGGCATGCATTGATTTGGGGCTGCGATGAATGTCAGTTGGCCTGCCCTCTCAATCGCGTGGCACTTTCCGGAGCGCATGACACGCCGATTGATTTTTTCCTTGAGGATCGTATGCTTTTTTTGACAGCCGAGGGACTCGACGGCATGTCGGAGAATGATTTTAAAAAGCGTGCATTCGCATGGAGAGGGCGTGACGTTCTCAAAAGAAGGGAAAAAAAAAAAAAAAAGAAATTTGCAGTTGCATGAGAGTATGGCACAGGATACCTGTAAGAAATCGGGGGATATCGAATGCTGAGGTTGCTTTTTGGAAATCCGGGAAGTGGAAAGACGCACACTGTGGCTGCGCGTATCCGTGAGGATCTCTCCTCCGGAAACGGGCAGGTATACCTGTTTGTGCCGGAGCAGATGCTGTATTCGGCCGAGAGCCAAATTCTTTCGGAGCTTCCGCCGGAGGCCGGAAAGCGATTGTCAATATTAAGTTTCACGCGGCTTTGCGATGTTGCGTCAGATCGCTACGGTGGACGGGCGTTCGGCACGTTGACGCGTGCTTCCCGTGCATTGCTTATGTGGCGCACCATGCGGGAGTTGCATGGCCTGTTGGAATCCGATACCGGATTTTCAATAGAGAGTGATACTTCACTTTGCAAACTGCTGCTGGATGAGACAGACGAGCTGTCCCGCGCGGCCGTTTCTTCTGCTGCGCTGGAGAAGGCGGCAGCGCATCTGCCTGCGGATTCTCCTTTGGCACACAAACTGCGGGATCTTGCGCTGATCGAAGCATCCTACGGAGGATTATTGCGCGATTTGTGCGGGAATGACCCCACGGATCGTCTGCTTCGCACAGCCGAAATACTGGACAGAGAACATTTTTTCTGTAACTCCACGATATATGTTGACTCCTTCACCAGCTTTACCGCTCCGGAATATGCATTGCTGCGCACCATGTTTGCGCAGGCATCGTCGGTCACGGTTACTTTGTGCATGAAGGGACGGAACGCTGTCGGTGCGCACTTCGACAGCATGCGGGATACCGTTGACAAACTTGAACGTCTGGCAGTCGATTCCGGTAACGGATACCGTGAAAGCATTCTGGCAGACGATGAATGCAGAGCTTTATCGGAACTGTTTATTCTAGGGAGTGAGCTGTGGAATTTCGGGCTTCGTCCCGATGACCGGAAACTTCCCGAGGAATCCGGCCGCGGAAATGTGCGTTTGATCTCTGCGCGAACCCTGTACGGCGAAGCACGTGCAGCGGCATTGCACATCGGTGAACTGCATGGCGAGGGGATACCATATGGGAAGATAGCCGTAGTTGTACGGGATGCGACCGCGTGGCGAGGTGTTTTGGATGCCGCTTTGGAAACCGACCACATACCTTTTTTCATTTCCGAACGAACAGGACTTGCGGATCGTCCGGCTGTCCGGCTTCTGCTTCTGGCGCTTCGCTGCATTCAAAGGAACTACCAGACAGCAGATGTTGTGTCGCTGTGCAAAACAGGACTCTGCGGCATAGAACTGTCGGATCTTGATGCCTTCTCCGAATATGCAGATACATGGCGCATCCGTGGGAAGAGGATGTCCGATCTTTCATCCGGGGAATGGAACATGAATCCGGACGGATACACCACCGAAATGACTGACCGCGGTCGTGAAATCCTTTCCGCTGCAAACCGGGTCAGAAAAACAGTCATGCAGCCTCTCGGTACCTTGGAAGCTCGGCTAGCTGTTGCAGATAATCCTAAAGAAC
>CAVDLN010000131.1:0-3742 GCA_963609805.1 Erysipelotrichaceae bacterium
GTCTGATTGTGGGCTCGGCCTGTGAGGCGGGGGAGTTGTTCCGTGCCATACTGGATAACAAGTCCGAGGCGGAGATAGAAGCAATCGTTCGCTTCTATGATTATCTGGAAATTCAGCCCATCTGCAATAACAGATTTCTCATTGCAGAAGGAAAGGTTAAGGACGATGACGGGCTCAGGGATCTGAATCGGCGCGTGGTTGCCCTGGGCGAGAAGTACGGCAAGCCGGTAGTTGCTACCTGTGATGCACATTTCATGAATGCGGAGGATGAAATATGCCGCAAAATACTGCAGGCAGGCATGAAATTCCGCGATTACGACCGTGACTGCGGGCTGTACTACCGTACGACGAGAGAAATGCTGGATGAGTTTTCGTATCTCGGAAAAGAGAAGGCTTACGAGGTCGTTGTAACAAATACCAATTACATAGCAAACTGCATTGAGGACAACGTGCGTCCTTTCCCAAAGGGCACCTTTACGCCGCACATGGACGGTGCCGAGGAGGATCTTACCCGCATCTGCTATGAAAATGCACGCAAAAGATACGGAGACCCGCTCCCCGAGATCGTGCAGCAACGGCTGGAAAGGGAACTCTCCTCCATCATAAAGAACGGTTTTGCCGTGCTCTATATGATTGCGCAAAAACTTGTCAACTACAGTGAGCAGCAGGGATATTTGGTTGGATCCCGCGGATCGGTCGGATCCTCCGTCGTCGCCTCGCTGGCGGGTATTTCCGAGGTGAACCCCCTGCGGCCGCACTACTGGTGCCCCAACTGTCAATACAGTAATTTTGATGTGCCGTCCGAAATCGGATCCGGCTTTGATTTGCCGGATGCGACCTGTCCGCGATGCGGTTCCAAACTAAACTATGACGGTCATGATATTCCGTTTGAAACGTTCCTTGGCTTTTACGGAGATAAATCGCCCGATATCGATCTGAATTTCTCCGGTGAGGTGCAGGGCAGGGTGCATAAGTATACCGAACAGCTGTTCGGCACGGAGAATGTGTTCCGCGCGGGAACGATCGGCGCACTTGCCGACAAGACGGCATACGGATTTGTCATGAAGTATCTGGAAGGGAAGGGCGTTAGTGTCAACCGTGCCGAGGTGAACCGTCTGACTTCCCGCTGCGTCGGTGTCAGGCGTACCACGGGACAGCATCCCGGCGGCATTGTGGTTGTTCCGAAAGAGTATCAAATATACGATTTCTGCCCCGTACAGCATCCGGCGGACGATCCGAACTCGGATATTGTTACGACGCATTTCACTTTTGAGTATCTGCACGATACGCTGCTTAAACTGGACGAGCTGGGACACGATATGCCGACAAAATACAGGTATCTGGAGAAATACTCGGATACATCGGTCATGGACGTGCCGATGAACGACCGATCCATTTATGATCTGTTCTTGTCTACGCGATCGCTCGGTATCACGCCGGACGATATTGCCGGTGTACCGCTCGGCACACTCGGGCTGCCGGAACTGGGAACCAAATTTGTTATCAAGATGCTGCAGGAGTCCAAGCCGCAATCCTTTTCGGATTTGCTTCAGATATCCGGTTTGTCGCATGGTACCGATGTCTGGACAAATAACGCGCAGGATCTGATAAAAAACGGTACCTGCACGATTTCGGATGTCATCGGGACGCGTGACTCAATTATGCTTTCGCTGATTCGCTACGGAGTTGAAAAAAGCCACGCATTCAAAATCATGGAAATGGTGCGAAAAGGAAAGGGACTGACGCCCGAGTACGAGGCGGAGATGCGCGCCGCCAATGTCCCGGATTGGTATATCGCATCCTGTAAGAAAATTAAATATATGTTCCCGAAGGCACATGCCGCAGCGTACGATATGTCTGCCATACGTCTTGGCTGGTATAAAGTGCACCGACCGCTCGCGTTTTACTGCGCCATGTTTACGGTTCAGCCGAACGGCTTTGACGGAGAACTGGTCATGCGTGGGAAACGTGCCGTGCAGGACTACATTTTCGATATCGACAAGAGAGGAAATGACGCACAGCCGAAGGAACAGCAGAGCCTGCCGGTGCTTCAGCTCATAAACGAGGCGATGGCACGGGGAATACGGTTTTTGCCGGTTGATCTGAACCGTTCCAGTGATCGTGAGTATCTGCCGGAGGACGGCGGTATACGGATGCCCTTCTCGGCACTGGCCGGAGTCGGAGACAATGCGGCTGCCAATATTGTCGCGGCACGTGAGGAGGAGAAGTTCTTCTCGGTCGAAGATCTGCAGACCCGAGCGAAATTGACCCGTGCCGTGGTGGATATATTGCGCCAGTGCCGGGTTTTGGACGGGCTGGATGAAACAGACCAAATGACCATGTCCTTTTGAGAAAAAAGCAATGCTGTTTTGTAAAGAGGGAGGGAATCATGCATATACCAAAGAGCGATACTGCAGGCATCGAGGCGATGCCGTTTGAGGAGGCACTGGCAGATGCCGAACAGCCGCAGAACGGGTATGACACCGCACATTGGCTGTATGTTCCGCCCGTTTATGATGAGTACAGATATGTTCTCGGCACGAAGGGTAGAAACCCGCTTATCTGCGTTGGAATAAATCCATCCACCGCAGAGCCGGATAAGCTTGATCCGACATTGCAATCCGCACAGCGTATTGCTCATGCCAACGGATTTGACAGCTTTTTAATGTTCAATGTGTATGCACAGCGCGCGACAAAGCCGGAGGATATGGAAAGAAACCGGAACGCATGGCTGCACGGCGAAAACATGAAAGCCTTTGCTTATCTGCTTTCCCTGAGCCGTGACCCGCCGTCTGTATGGGCAGCGTGGGGAAGCATCATCGAAAAACGCACCTATTTGGCTGACTGCGTTGCCGATATGATTGAAATTGCAGTGAAGCATAGGGCTGTCTGGTATCATGCGGGACCGATTTCCAAGGCAGGGCACCCGCACCACCCGCTGTATCTGCGGGCGGACACAAGACTGGAACCTTTTGATGCCGGCCGGTATCTGGCCCTTCTTGCAGCGGGAAGAGTCCGCGGGCAAAGAAACCATGCCGGATAACAGCAACAGTGATGAGACCCAACCGGCGGGCGCTGCCGGATTAATCAGCGCTCTATCCCAAAAAAAGAAAGGAAGCCATCGGATGAAAACAACTGGAAAGCATTTTACGACAGGCATTCTTGTGACGCTGGCGGTACTGCTGCTGGCTGTTCTGTGTGCCGTATCCTGTCGTACGAACAGCGGGGAGGAAGAGACCACCTTACCGGAAACCATTGAAACCCTGCCGGACCCGGACGCAACCGAAGACGATCCGGCCGGCACGGAGAGCGAACCCGCAACCGAGGAGGAGACGACGGCACATGTATCTGCTGTCTCATTCCCCGCTGTCGAAACGCCGGAGTATACGCAGTATATTACATCAACCCGGATTTACAATGTCTTGTCCGGAAACGATGCCCTTGTAATTGCATGCGATGCAGCTAAGGGCTACCGCCTTGCCACCCTGAACGAGTACACAACGGGACTTGTTGAGGTGACGGATGACGGCAGCGTGCTCGTGCTTGCCGATTTTGTGCTGGATGCGTACGGTGTGACCGGAAGTTCCGTTACCGGCATGGTAACTGCACAGGAGGCCGCGGAGGCAGTCGGCAAGAATTTGCTTGTTTACGATCATAAGCTTGTTATGTTCTTCGACGGCGGAGAAACGCTTGACACATACCATGACCTCTATACGCTTGAGGCGATGTATCTGTATATGAC
>CAVDLN010000132.1:0-3618 GCA_963609805.1 Erysipelotrichaceae bacterium
CTGCATATCCTTGCGGAGCTTCAGGTCAAGGGCGCCGAGCGGCTCATCCAGTAGCAGCACGCGCGGACGGTTGACCAGCGCACGGGCAATGGCGACGCGCTGCTGCTGACCGCCGGACAGCGTGGTCACATGGCGGTGCTCAAAGCCCTTGAGGTTGACCAGCGCGAGCATTTCCTGCACGCGCTGCTTGATTTCCGCCTCGGGAAGCTTCTTGACCCGCAGCCCGAAGGCGACATTCTCGTACACGTTGAGATGGGGAAACAGCGCGTACTTCTGGAACACGGTGTTTACCAGACGTTTGTAGGGGGGCAGATCGTTGATCTGTTTCCCGTCAAAATACACAGCGCCGGTATCCGGGGATTCAAACCCGCCGATAATACGGAGCGTTGTGGTTTTGCCGCACCCTGACGGCCCGAGGAGTGTTACAAACTCCTTGTCATGGATATCAAGGCAGACATTGTCGAGAACGGTCTCGCCGTCAAACGCCTTTGATACCCCTTGCAGACGAATGAGAACCTGATTTTCCATTTCGCATACAGTCTCCTTTGGGGGCATAAAAATTTTTTGTGCGTTTCCCGTCACGCCGCAGGCGGAAAGTTTCTGCGTTTCTGCAGGCGCCGGTACTCCCGGCGTGGGTAAGCGCATAGCCCGCTGGCGTGCATACTGACCACAAAATCGGCTATATTGTAACAGAAACGGAAGGGAAATGCAATAGGTTTTTCAAAAAACCGAAAAATCGTCATATTCTATAATTAGCCGCCGCTTTCCCGTCATAAACGGCGGCTTTTTCAGAATATTGTATAAAAACCTCCCGAGTTCTCCGAAATCCTCTTTTTTACTTTGCCTGCTGTGCTTTCCGTACGAAAAACACGCCCCTGCCGCATGGGCAGGAGCGTGACCTTTATAAAGGAATCACTGATTTATTCGACAGCGCTTCCCACAATTTGCAAAACAGCGTTCCGTCAATGCTTTCTGCGCTTGCATACCGACGCAGAAGCAGCCGTCACCAGGGCGATCAAGGCAAGTCCGCCGCTCACCGCCGAGGCACAGCCGCCGGTCTTTCCGGTTTCGGTTTCACCGGCGGTTGTATCCGACACCGCGTCGGATCCGGCTGTTTCGCCGGCGGTTTCCGTCTCCGTTTCCGATGCGGTCACGGTTTCCGTTTCCGTGGCGGCAGCGGACTCCGTTTCGGTGGCGGTTTCCGTATCGCTTTGAATCAAGGTATAAACGGCGCGCACCATGAAATCCTTGTCAGCCATGGTGTACGGCGCCCATGCACCGGTACATCCTTCGCGCGCGGGAACTTCCGGCTCCTCAACGGAGGTTGCGCCGGCCTCGAATTCCACCTTTGCCACAATCAGATTGCTGGCCACGAAGGTCACCGTGTATGTCTTGACAGCTTCCTTATAGTCATACTCTATAACGAGATCCGCCTTGGCGTTGGCAAGAACCTCCTCGGCACTCAGCGCACGGCTGTAAAAGCGCAGATCCCGGAACAGGGTGCTGTAATTGTGCGTTGTCTTGTCATGCCCGAAGAACAGATTGTCCGCGCCCATCGTCTGCGGACTGGACGCACGGGCAATCTCCAGCCCGTCCGCATAGATGACGGTCTCGCCGCCCGCCTCATAGGTAACGGTAATCAGCGTGTCGGCAAACAGCTCGAGTCCGCCCTGCACCTGCGGGCGGTCTGTCCGCGCATTTGCGGCAAACTTGAATTCCAGCACATCATTCTCAATCCTGCGGAACAGGGAGAAGTGGTCATTGTCACTGTTGATAAAGGTATTGTAGGCCGTTCCGAACGATTCCAGATCGCCGAGGGACATCTCCACCGTGAACGCCTGCCCGTTTACGGCATCCACCACCGCCTGCGGGAAAAACTGGCGCACGGAATTGCTGCGGAAACCACCCAGCTCGAATTTGTTGTTTTCGTCTGTGGTCAGCGTGATATCGTTGTCACCGCACAGATCCTCCCACACGGTCGCATCCGGATTATTTCCGCCCTCCGTGTTCTGGATGCCGCTGTACACGGCAACCAATCCGTCGGAAACATACAGATCGGCTGCGGACATCGTCCCGTCAACCACGGCATTGTGCGCAACCTCTGCGGCATTGAGCGCACGGTTATAAAAACGGATGGAACGGTAAACCGTATCAAACGCCTTGCTTCCCTCCTGTCCGATGAACAGCGTGTCGGCTCCCATGCCCGAGGGGCTGTCGGCCGCAGCCTTCTCAGTGCCGTTGATGTAAATGCGGGTCTGTCCGCCGACCTCGTAAGTCACGGTAACCAGTGCGTTCTGCAGCGTCGCAAGACCGTCGGAAACGGTGGGACGCTCGCCGCCGGAGTTGCCGGCAAATTTGAATTCGATAACGTCGCTGCCGTTGCGGCGGAACAGGGCGAAATTGTCGTTGGCGCTGTTCAGGAATGTGTTGAAGCTCTCGCCCACGGACACAAAATCGGAAAGCAGAATCTCAACGGTGAACGACTGTCCGTTCACGGTATCCACGATTCCCTGCGGGAAGGAAAACTTACCGCTGCGCACATGGAATCCCGTCGCCTCAAAGGCGTTCGTTTCGGTGTTTTCCACCGCAAGATCGTACCCGCCGATCTTATCCTCCCAGACAGCGGATGCGGTGTCCTGTCCGTCGCGCGTGTTCTCTGCTCCGTCATACCACGCGACAAGGCCGTTCCGCACATAGGACGTCGGGACTTCCGTCACACTGAAGGGAATCTCCTCCAGCACGCCGTAGCCGTCGTTCTCAAGCAGCACCATTTTGTATTCCCCTGCCGGAATATCAAACAGATCACTGCGCTGCCCGTTTGAATACTCCGCGTCCCGGATATTTTTGGTGCCGCCGGACACGTTGCCGTCCTTGGCGACATAGTACCACAGAATAGACACGGCACCGCCCGCATTCGGGTTATAGGAATCCCCCGCCGCATATAGGCCGACCCAGTCAGCCCCCGTTCCGGTTGCGGTTACAAGAATGTCCTCTCCGACATAGTATGTCGTTTTGTTCAGTGTCATGCGGGGCGTCTCCCCGGCCGCTGCCTGTACGGGAACCGCAAACAGGACAGCCGCAAATACAAGCAGCATCGAAAGGAAAACCGCTGTCGTCTTTCTCATCATACGCATCATATGATTCACCCACTCCTTTTCTTATGTCCTACGGAACCTTGGAAAGCACTGATTTATTCGGCTGCGTCCTCCAGAAGAATATTGCGAATCTTGAGCAGATCGCCCGCGGGCACTCCGCAGGTGTTGGTCAGGAAATCCACAACTCTCTCCTGCGTGCTGTTTCCGTTTCCGTAAATCTTCACCATCTGGACAAATCCCTGATAAACGGAGCTTGTCGGGGCGCACAGGCTGAACGCGCTCATGTCATAGTCTTTTTTCAGCTCGGCATCGCTCACGCCGAGAACAGCCTCCAGCAGATAGCAGATCATACCGGTTTCGTCACAGCCGTACACATCGTGCATGTAAATGGGGTAATTGCTTTCGTCAGCCAGAACGGCAAACACCTGCCGGATACCCGCCTGAATCGCCTCACGCTGCGCGACGGTCGATTTGTCATTGTAATAGGACTGGCAATTTACGAAAATATGGTTGACATTATAGC
>CAVDLN010000133.1:0-3591 GCA_963609805.1 Erysipelotrichaceae bacterium
GGAGGATCATTACAGCATCAGAAATGTCAACCTTGTCGTCACAGTTTGCATCTCCAAGCAGGTTTATCTGTACATCCTGCGTTACAGCGGCTGCGCCTACCGTTACTGTGTACTCACGGGTAACATGGTTCGCCTTGGACACCTTCATGGTGTATGTACCAGCAGGAACCTGCGAGAAGGAGTAGGCTGCGGTGTATTTGTTACCGCTTTGCGTGCCGCCGGAGACGGTGGTTTCGTAGGCAACCTCGGTATGTCCCTGCTCGATGAGCTGAATGGTTACCGCGTCTGTGCCGTTCAGGAAGCTGACTACACTGCCGCTGACATCATAGCCGACTATTTCGGTTCCTTTGAAAGTATGCGAATCATTCTTTTCAACCCTGCCGCATACGGAGCAGGAATAGTAGTAAACGGCTTCGCCGACATTTGTTCCTGCGGTTTTCAACGCTTCGGCTTTTTTAACTGCTGCGGTAAAGTCATGCGATCCATATCCGAATCTCGCAACGCAGTCATCATTCAGGCATTTGTGATAATGACTGTACTCGTTTGCGGACCACGCGCTGTCATAATTGTGGCTCAATACGTCACCGTATGTTGCGCCGCAAGTATCGCACGTTGCCTTTTTCAGACATGTGGCAACATTATCGCCGGTAGAGACATGTTCTCCTTCGCCTACCTTTTTTTCACACCAGTCGTATTCGCAATCTTGCCAATGCTTTGTTGCATCGTATTGCCAAATTCCGTCTGACTGATGCTTTGGGATAGTAAGGGCTTCTTTTGTTGTTTCATTTCCAAGGTTATCAAAATACTGATTACAGCCGGGAGTAATGCATTTGTAATGTGCCGACATTCCGTCTTCATCATGGGTTGGCCATATCATGTGCACATAGTCTTTGTCTTCGTCGTATTCATGATAGCATTTTGATAATTCTTTGTTTTCACCATCCACTATCTCTCCGCAATCATCGCATTTGGTATATGCGGTATGACCCACGGTCTGGCAGGTTGGAGACAAACGAGGAACATAGGTTGCATGGTTGTGTTTGCAGGATACATCAACCTCCAAATCGGGAGAAATATATGCCACATCTCCGGCAAAACCGGGAGGAATTTCACCGTAGGTTGTATACTCACCCAAATTCCCATAATCATCGGTTTCCATGCGCAGCCGTATCCTGCTGTGGGTGTATGTGTCAGTATTTACATCATATACGGGATCACCTTCCTTAAAGGCATAGCCCCACTTGGCGTTTGCGGTAAGGTATATTTTATACTTGCTGTTCTCGTCAATTTTCTCGCCGGGAGTTGTTAAATATTTTGTTCCATCGCTGCCGATACGCAGTATCTTCAGCACTTTAAAGGTGTACTCTCCGCTTACACGCGGTTCAACGGTGATGTCACGAACATAGTTGTCCTTATGCAAACCTTTCACCGTACCTATTGCTTCAGCTATCACTGGTGTCGGATAGGAATACAGGGTAATATATGCAGTGCTTTCGTCAGCAACTCTCACATAATAATCATAATCGCTTGCCAAGCCATCAACTTCAACAGTTGGTTTGTTACTTGAATCAAATGCAAAGCCGTCATTAACTTTCAGCGTAATGCTCTTGGCGTATTGTGTCTTTAAATCGGCAAGGTAATAATCATTTTTTCCGTTCAGTTCATAGTCTGTATCATTATCTACCCAGCAAGTATCATTTGTCACAGTATAACCGCCACCGACTCCGGCTCTGGTTACAGTACCGCTTGTTTTGTCACCCTCCACAAGGGGTGCGGAGATGTCCAGAAATACGCTGCCAATTACGGCTTTTGTACTTTCCGCTACTCTGTATGTCAGCAGATAATCATTGTGCGTTGCCGTGTCAGAGACGAGTTCGCCATCCTTCATCAGGTCTAATCTGAAGGTGGCCTGCTGTGTGGTTGTATGATTTTTTGGTATTGTGTAATTCCATTCGAATACTGTGCCGTCGGCTGTTGCCGTAGTTAGAATATCACTGCTTGGCACCTCGAATTGGGAAACGGATTGCGTCCCGAAAGTCACCTTATAGGAATACCCATCGTCCTTCATCTCCTGCGGCAGGTCATACCAACGGAAGGTGAGGGTGTGAGAACCCAATTCGCTTACCGAATAAAACGGAACGTTCCCGGATACGAACGACGCTCCGTCGTCAATATTCTTTGGCTTTTCAACGGGGTTACTATCCAGCAGCACATCTCTCAGTCCAAACGAATTGGGGAAAATTTTGACGTAGCCTCCGTCATCATACATAGTTCCTATGTTCGGATATTTACCGACTCCGTCACTCATATTTTTTCTTGTAATATAGCTGTATTTTTGTGTCTTATATTTATATTCATCGGAGCAATATCTGATATAGACGACACTGTCGCCTATGCTGGCAGCCAATGCGTTCCGGTTCATTCTTGCTTCCGTATTATTCGGTCGCATTACACCATCCAGATGAAAAAAATCATACAGGGAAATCGCTTCGCAGTCGTGTTCCTCAATATTCTTTTTATCGCTTTCTGTGACCAGCGAGGAGAAGGTGCCGCCGCGCAGCAAAATCGGAATATAGAATTTCGTTTCAATGGAAATACCTTTTACGCCGGGGTTTACAACAAATCTGTCTTTGAAATTACCGCCGTAAATTGCAATGCGGGGGTTAAAGGTGTCGGAGGCTGTCAGTTCAGCATCCACCTGTACGCAGTTGTTGAAAACGCCGCCGTTTATCGTGACATCAACATCATTTCCGTCCGGCAGGTCAATAATTCCGACAACACCTACAAATTCGCCGCCGTTAATGGTCAGTTTACCGTATGAAGTGATTGCGCAATCGCGTCTGTACAGATTCTCTGTAACTCTTGTATCAAGGGTATAGTTAGCCCCCCTGACAGAGCCCCCGTTTATAATAATTTCAGAGGTTTTATCAGCAGCAATCGTACCGTTCGGCATGTCTGTCTTTGAGTAGCTATTGCCAGCGATGGTACAGCTTTTTACGAGTCTGGCATCGTTAATCACGACACATGAGTTATCTTCCGCACGAACAAGGTTGTGCGGCTTTGCGTCATCACAGAAGCCCGCATATATATTGTTCCCGCCGAATAGGCGTTCTTGGCTGACGTACGGATTGCTGTCATCTATCGTAAGAGTTGAACCGCCCGTCACACGGAACACATACGGCAAAGCCGGGCCATCGCTATTCTGTCGAATATTAATGTTTTGACTGCATAAATCCAGGAATATCTTTTTCCCGTCTGTGATATCAATTTTTTTCGCATCCGTGTCACTTTGAATATACTCCAGATTCTGAACCAATTGAAAATAGATGGATGCGTTGGCAGGAGCTTCGGTAATCCATTGCTGCAGTTCGTCATAGTCGTAGACAAGATACGGGTCATTTTCTGTGCCAAGTCCCTCTCTGGCTTTGGCAGAAGCCGGCAAGACCGACAGCGGCAGCATTCCGACCAGCATAACAAGGGTCAAAAGCCATGATATGACTCGCGTTCGTTTGTTTGTCTTCATTAAAATTTCCTCCTACTATAATAATAATGGTCGTATAAATCCATGACAAGCCAGCCATGGTTTACACG
>CAVDLN010000134.1:0-3557 GCA_963609805.1 Erysipelotrichaceae bacterium
CGGTTACTCTGTCCTGGATGTTGTCAAGGCATTCGAAACAGCTACCGGACGGCATGTCCCATACAGAATTGAGGCTCGGAGACCGGGCGACGTGCCGGTGTGCTATGCGGATCCGGCGCTGGCGGGCCGCGTACTCGGTTGGCATGCGGAACGCAATCTGGAAGACATGTGCCGCGACGCTAACCGCTGGCAGACAATGAACCCGGATGGGTATGGAAACTAAAAAAAGCAGAGGCGCGCCCCAATGGGGACGCGCCTCTGCTTTTTTTAGAATATCCGCAGTGGCCGAACATGTATGCAGCTCTGCCGGAGTCAATAAATTACTTCACGGCTGTAGGTGCGCTGCTTATTTGAGAAGCTTGAAGTTGCCGATGAGCGGAAGTTCCTTTGCTTTTCCGTTTGCCGCGTTGACAATGCCGAGGATCATGAATGCAAGACCTACAACACCGACCGCAATGCTGATAACCCAGCCAACGACCGGGATGAAGCTTACGAGTTTGGCGGCAGCACCCAGCACAACATCCGCAATGAACAGGATCAAACCCTGATTGGTATGAAAGCGTGCAAATTTGGAATTCGGCGCCGCAAGAAGCGGAATTAAAAACAGTATTCCGATGTATGCGAGGACTCCCATGACTTTATTGTCATCGATGTCCTTGCTGTCGTAGTCTGCTGTTGTATCGGCGGTGTCATTGATTTTTTCAAATGCTGCTTTTACTTTATCCTGCTCGTTGCTCTCGTTGCTGTCTTGCGTACTTTCGACTGCAGCGCCGCAGGCAGGACATGACTTTGCGTTTTCATCCATCTCCGCACCGCACTTTTTACATTTTGCCATTATAATATTCCTTTCCGGATATGCCGATAAAACGGCTCTTTCCAACAGAACAAAGTATAGCACAAAACGAATGTTTTGTAAAGAGGTTCGGAGAGAAAAACATATGGCCTCCTGCGCAATTCCGATGGCGTTATCGTACAATATGTTTTCTGGGTCAGAGTATATAGATATCCTCCGCGCGCTGACTGCGCGCGGAGGATATCCGGAAAATTATTACCTGTCCGCACCGTTTTGCCGTTACAAAACAGTCAGGCCGCGAAGGAGCATCCTGTCCGGACCCTCATAATTTCCGTGTACGGCGGGTGTTTTTGACAGGCGAAGACTGTTCAGCGCATCGGAGAGCTTTGCACTCATGGTGATACCGGTCAGCGGCTGCAGCGTTCCGCCCTCATGGAGGTATGCCAAGCGAATTTCCCCTCCGATGTAGTCGTTGTAAAGGTCAACCTGCAGTCCAGACAGCGACACACATTCAATCCAAGGTTCTGCGTTCAGCTCGTCATCCGTTAGACTTCCCGGCAGCAGCTTCATGCAGGAAAGATTGCCTGTTTCCGGTTCGCCGAGGTAGGAGGCAAACCGATGTGAGCCGTAGTATGCGGATACTGCGCCGTCCCGAATCACGGTGGTGTCTGTCAGGGATACACCGTCCTCGTCGAAGAGGGAGGAGTATTCACTGCCGCAAACCTGTCCGCATAGCGTCAAAGTAAGTGGGTCGCAGGACAAGGTGGTTTCCTGCAGTCTGTCTCCCTTGCTGTGCAGGTTTGATTGTGCATATACATTGGCGTAGTTCAAGTCTCCCGCCAGCTCGGACATCAGCTCTCCGATTTCCCCGCTTCTGAGAACGATATTGGCGGTCAGCGGAGAGACCGGCTTTTGCGCCCGGCGGCGAAGGGAAACTTCCTGCATTTTTTCTGCAATTTCGGCTGTTACGGCAGACGGATCGAATTCCGTAAAGCGGTAGGCTTCATACAGTTCAACGGAGTCTCCGCCCTCTGTGTAGGTCGGAATGGCCTCAATCATGGCATGATGCTTAACCTGTGTCTTGTCCATGCCGCGGCTGTTGAGCACGTGCACCGTTTCGCGATACAGAAATATTTCCGTTGCATTGATGGAACCGCATTCCGTACAGTCCGCAGCGAATACGGCATCGGCAATGGCTGCTGCGAGCTTGTACGGTTCGTATTCACTGAGGTTGGATGGGAGTTCCGCATTCAGTACATCGCCCTGCGGTAATTCATACGGCTCGTTGCAGACAAGTCCTGCACGCTCTACAGCGGCAGAAATGTGTTCCTTGATCTCTGACTCTCCCATTGATCCGTAAACGGAAAAGGTTGAGTCCCCGAGCTTGCCGTCATGATTGACATAGACCGTGACGCTGATGTCCTCCGTATCGGTTGCGCGAACCGTTTCCAATTTTCGGTGAACGAAAAACAGTTCGTAGGAATTGATTTTTTTGGAGACAATCCGGAAGCCGCCGACTTTTCCGTTTTGCGCAAGCATTTTTTGAATATCGTTGATTTTCATCCCAGCTTCACCTTCACTTTCAGGTTCGGTCCGCCATCCGCGACACGCACCCATTCTTTGTATCCCTTGCCGCAGTATCCCGAGCCGATGACTTCAAGACGGTCGGATACCATGGAAATTGATTTGAGCAGATCGGGAACAAAACCGCTCATGACCACAGGAGAAACATAGTGGTCGGTCAACTTTCCGTCAACAATTTCAATGCCATACTCGGCCGTGCATTGAATCTGCCAGTTCTTGGGATCTTCCATTCCGTTATTTGTTTCAAACAGCATGTATCCGTGCTTGACCGATGCAATCATATCCGCAAGCTTGTCAGTACCGCAATCGAAAAACGTATTTGTCATGCGCGCATATGCCTTGCGGCGGTAGGATTGCCGTCTGCTGTTTCCGGACGGCGCGCAGCCGAGTTCGGCTGCTGATGCAAGATCCGAAAGTCCGGCAACCAAAATGCCGTCTTTAATGATTTGCGTATTTTGGGCAAGTACTCCGTCGTCGTCAAAGAAGTAGGAAGCCGCGCTGAGTGCTGCTGCTGCGCCGTCGCGCATATTGGCTATGGGAGATGCTACATACTGGCCGACACAGTGTTTGGCCAACGCACGGTCTTTGACAAACTGGTCCATTTCCACGCCATGCCCAAACGCCTCATGAGCGATGAGCCCTGTGATGGAACTGTCGGTGATGACATCGTATACACCCGGTTCTATGGGTTTGGCGTGGGTCAGATGCAGAGCCTTGTCTGCCAGACGATCCACCAAGCCCGGCATAGTCTGCATAATGTCCGCCAACCGATGCGAGCAGGCACCTTCACGCGCCTGCACCATCCTGCCGTCCCTGCAAATGACGAGCAGGATGCCGTTGACCCAGCCGTAGTGCTGGGACAGCTCCCGATTTTCGGTTATAAAAAATTTGGATACCGTGAAGGGCTGAATTACCGCGATTGCATTAAGGAAACGCTCATCACGCTGCAGAACCTCATCGCGCAGACGCGAGCAGAAGGAAAGTATATCTCCGTCTGTGTAATCCGAAAAATCCGACTCCCGCTCAAAATCCTTCTTTAAGGGTGCATCATCGGGAACGGAGCATGAAATCATGCGATCCTTCAGCGACGAATCGGCTGAAACTGCCGCGATTATATGTTCCGCCAACACCGCCGGATCTCCCGTTACGTCATCCAGCGAATACTCAAAGAATGCATTCC
>CAVDLN010000135.1:0-3548 GCA_963609805.1 Erysipelotrichaceae bacterium
CATGACATAGTTGAGAATCAGATTGACAACGGCGCCTATTCCAAGGTAATACTTTACATACTTGTTCTTGTTTTCGCACAGTATCCATATTCCTCTTGCCGTTCCGATCATGGCGAAAGTTTCATACCAAATTGCAATTCTGAGAGCCGAAACCGCCCCGATGTAATCATCGCCGTATAAAATGCGTATGACGAAATTTCCGAGAATGCAAATGACAACAGACGCAAAAATGCAAAGCCAGATAATGGAGGAGTAAAGCTGTTCCAAACGCCTCTTGTAGCTTTCCTCGTTCCCTTGCTTTTTTAATTCAAGAATTTTTGGTCTGAAAGAACTGATAATCGCATTGGGCACAAACAGCCACATTCCGCAGATGGCGGTAGCTGTCGTGTACAAGCCGACATCGACATCCGTCATCATGCTGCCTATCATTATTCTGTCCATCTGGCTGTATGTCGCCGACATCAGTCCGGACAGTATAAAATGGTAACTCTCGGACAGCACCTCCATCCCTTTCTTTTTGCTGACCTTAAGACTTTGACCGTGTTCGGTTCTGTAGAAAATATAAAGCATCAGCGCTACTACAATATCCGTCAACGAATTGGAAAGTGCAAACCATACGATGTCTTTTTGCGTAGCAAGAAGAAAAATTTTGTATCCCGCGACAACAAGGCATGCCACCATTTTTCCGATAGAAACATACCTGGACTTTAAATGCCGCTGAAACCATGAATCAAGTATCTGAACGGATTTAAAAATAAGCTGAAATGACTGGAGAAAAACGAGGATCCACTTCAATCTGTCATCGGGGTTCAGAACCGCAACAATAACAAAAATTGCTATGGAGGAAAGTATCGATGAGATAAACCGGAAAAGCATGCAGCTTCCCAAATAAACGCCCTCGTCGTCCGGGGACATTATCATTTTCTTTATCACAACGCCCTCCATCCCAAGCGTTGCAACCGATAACGCAAAAGTAACAAATGAAGCAGTGTAGTTCAGGGCACCGTAATTACTCGGGCCCAGATATCTCGCCGTCAGAACGCCGACTACAAGACTGACCGCCATTTGAAAAATCTGCTCTGCGATAATCCACCCGGCGTTCTTTATTTCCTTATTTCCTATTAACGATTTAACAACCTTGCTCTTGTTCACTTTGTACCTTCATCCCGCGCTCCCGCCGCGCACTCCAGCGATTTTTCCGCAATCCTGCTGTACATGTAAATGTCGGTCGCCTCGGATTCCGCGACCTGCTTCATCCGATAATACCTGTCCGTATAAAGAAGGGCCCGGATTTCGTCCTTGATTGTATTTACATCAACAGGTGCTATAAACTCCGCGTTTCCGCCGTTGTTGACATGATCCATGCCTTCCCATTTTTCGAAAACGCAGGGGACTTTGGCGGCGCAGGCCTGCTCCCACAGAACGGAGTGCTGCCCCGGAAAGAACACGAGATCCGCCGCAAAGAAGTAGTCATAGACACGGTCGGCATCAATCCACCCGATGTAAATGATATTGTCGTGCTGCGCCGTCAGCGCCTCCATTTTTTCCTTAACATCGTCCGCAATACGGCCGAAAATCAGCAGTTTTACGTTTTGCTCCATCTCCGCGCAGGCCTCCGCGAGTATGTCGATTCCTTTTTTCCTGTCTATTTTTCCCCCCGTGACAATCAGAAAATCCTTGTCCGACACACGGTATTTTTCTCTGATCCGCCGACGGATTCCGTCCTTCCCGGCAAGGTCAACCTTTTCGTCGTCCGCGCCCATGATGAGTACATCCGTCTTATCCTCCGGTATCCTGAAGTAATCCTCCGCGTAGGTTTTTCTCCACGGCGTCACACCGTACACCTTCGCGACATACGGAACGGTCGTCCTGTTCAGCCACCGCCGCCAAGCGCGGACTGCTTTTTTCTTCAGAGTATCGGCATGCTCTCCTATATTGTAATCCAGGTGATTGTCCTCGACGACCCTGCAGGACGGATGCCTCTTTACATATTTGACAACGTCCTTTATTGTGTAGCTGAGCAATCCGTGGTAAAATATAAAATCCGGGGATATTTCCTCCAGAAGGGGCAGTACGTCCAGATCGTAAAAATTTCTCGTCACCACGCCGACCGGATATTTTTTATACGCCCGCCGTATCACGCGTACGCCGTCGTTCAGGACATAATCCGCGCAGTCGGTTTCCACGATTTTCCCGTCTTTATGCATTTTGTTGGTAATGATAATCGTTACGTCATGCCCCAGCTTTTTCTGGTATTTCGGCAGCAGATTGTCCTGATACCCCCAGTAGTCGTTATAGGGTGCGTTCGGCGCAATGTGCACGATCTTCATACAGTTTTACATACTCCTTATATTTCTCGTTCATGTCAAAAGATTGGGCGCGCTTGAGGCATGCTTCCGCGGAAAAAGGCTTCTCCCGGCTGATGCGGAGGATCTCGCTCTCCAGTGCATCCAAATCATCGCAGTCGACCACGCTTCCGCAGGTCCCGTCCGGAATCTCGGGGCTCCCGCCGGTCTCAAATGTAAGCACCGGCGTACCGCATGCCAAAGACTCCATATTGACAGTCGGGTAATTTTCTTCTCTGGTCGGGTTAACAAAGAGATCCGCCGCCGTGTAGATTTCGGCAAGCTCGGTCTGGTTCTGCGTGCGGTGAACGGAGAGGATGCCCTCCGGCAGCTCCCGATCCGCCGCATCATCGGTTCCGACCAGCACAATCTGATATTTTTCCGGATCCAGCCGCCCGTGCAGGGAAACAAAAACATCCAGCCCTTTTCGTTTTCCCCAGCCAAACGCCACGCCGAGCAGCAGCGTCTTCTCCTTCGGAATGCCGTGCTTTTCCCGGAAATCCGACGGTGTCGGCCGGAATACGGAGAGGTCAATCCCGTTATGAATGACCATGACCGGGTAATCCTTCAGGAAAGACTGCCTGACCAGCCCCGCCAGCCACTCGGACGGGGTCACGAGCGTCATATCCTTCACACCCGTGAACCACTTCTTCTTGCGCTTATACATAAATTTCGAATCATCGATAATACTTTCGGGATACCCCTTATATTGGGGGCATCGGAAGCACCCGGTCTTCCATTTGCCGCACTTTACCATGGTAAAGTACGGGCAGTGGCCGGTGAAGGACCAGCAGTCGTGGAGGGTCCAGACAACGCGGATGTCGTGTTTTTTTATGTACCGAAACAGAAGCGGCAAATTGATATAGCTGTTATGCAGATTATGCAGATGCAGAATGTCCGGCTTGAATTTGTCGAGTCTCCTCAAAAAATGCAGCGTCGAAAAATATGAGAAACAACCGTTTAGTCCCGTTATTCCGGCAAGCTTCAGGTGCAAATTGCGAAAAAACCGGCTTCCTATAACGATATCGCCTTCCTTTTGCTTTTTTAAATTGGTGCGGCTCTTGGGATAGCATACAACCGCCATATGTCCGTATCTTTCGGCAACATCCGCAATTTCAAGCATTATTTTTCCGGTGCTGCCAAAATTGCAGGAATTAATTTCAACTATTCTCATCTATTTCGTATCTCTCCATACTACTGATG
>CAVDLN010000136.1:0-3540 GCA_963609805.1 Erysipelotrichaceae bacterium
GCGGCATACGGGTTAACGCAATAGCTCCCGGTTTTTTTGTGACAAATCAGAATCGTTCTCTGCTCTACACTGCCGACGGAAAGCCTACTGCACGCACCGAAAAAATACTTGCGGGAACGCCGCAAAAACGTTTCGGCAAGGTAGAGGATCTGCTTGGGACACTGCTCTGGCTGATGTCCGACGACGCCAGTGGATTTGTCACCGGCGTGGTTGTCCCTGTGGACGGAGGCTTCAACGCCTATTCCGGCGTGTGAGGAAATACCATGAAGTATGCAATTCCATCTCCGGACACGATTCTCCCTGCCTGCCGCGTAATTCCGGTGGTAGTTGTACACCGGGAAGAGGAAACAGACGGGATGCTGCACGCCTTTCGGGACGGCGGCGTGGGATGCGTCGAGATCACATTCCGTACAGACTGTGCCGCCGCCGCGATTCGGCGCGCCGCTGCAAGCTTTCCTGATATGTGCATCGGTGCCGGGACAGTGATAACCGGCGAGCAGGCGGAAACCGCCATTTCGTGCGGAGCCGCATTCGTAGTATCGCCCGGCTTTTCGGACGATGTAGCCGCCGTATGCTCAGATAGAAACATTCCCTACCTTCCGGGATGCGTTACGCCGACGGAAATCATGCATGCATTGTCCTGCGGCATTACGACCGTTAAATTCTTTCCGGCGGATGTGTACGGCGGTCTTTCCACCATAAAAGCATTGTCAGCGCCGTTCCCACAGGTTAAATTCCTGCCGACCGGCGGTATCGGGTTTGACAATCTCAACGACTACCTGTCCTGCGGCAAGGTTGTCGCTGTCGGGGGGAGTTTCCTGTGTCACGGTGATATCCGCGCCAACTGTCTCCGCCTCTCCGAAATTCTGCACAGCGAGGTGTAACCTGTATGCGAGTTGTAACCTTTGGCGAAATAATGCTGCGGCTGTCCCCGGAAGGATATAACAGGCTGTTCCAAACCCCGATGCTGGATGCTTCCTTCGGAGGTGCCGAGGCAAATGTGGCGCTTGCACTGTCTTTCATGGGACTTGACGCATCCTTCGTAACACGCCTGCCCGACAGTCCGGTCGGACGGGCTGCACGCGATTTTCTCCGCAGCACAGGGGTGGACACAAGCCACATCGCATGGGGCGGTGAGCGGCTCGGCATATACTATTTGGAAAGGGGAATCGGCCGGAGAAACTCTGTCTGCATATACGACAGAGCACACTCCTCCGTTGCGGAATCGATTCCGGAGCAATTCGACTGGGACAGCATATTCGCAGATGCGGATTGGTTTCATTTTTCTGGCATTACACCGGCACTCGGCGGCGCACTCCCGGAAATTTGTGAGCAGGCCTGCATGGCGGCGCACGCACACGGTCTGCGCGTCTCCTGCGACCTGAATTACAGGAGCAAGCTGTGGACGCATGAAAAGGCACATGCCGTAATGGAACATTTGGCTTCATTGACAGATATTTGCATCGCCAACGACGAGGATGCAAGAGATGTGTTCGGAATTCTCCCGGAGTCCGATGCCGTGGGGCAAGGATCATACCTGTCCGTCGCGCGGCAGCTGGCGGGTACATTCGGTTACAGAGAAGTTGCCATGGTTCTGCGGCTGCCCCAAGGTGATGCCGACTACGCATTGACCGGGCTGCTTTACGACAGTACTTCCGGCAAGGCATCTTTCTCACCGACATATGACACCGCCGTCGTCGACAAGGTCGGAGCCGGAGACGCCTTTTGCGCAGGCTTGATATATGCTTACTTAAACAATATGAAACCCGATGATGCGGTTAATTTTGCAGTTTCAGCCTCCGTACTGAAGCACACCGTAGCAGGGGATTGCAATCACGCCAGTGCGGACGAGGTACTGCATGCCATGAAAGGCCCTTTGGAGCACTGAGGAATCCGGGGCAGGCTCCATAAATTTTGCAATTTTGCATTTTTATGCTTGCAAAAGCATGGCGGCTGTGTTATAATGTCCCCGCGCTCCAAAGGGGCGGCAGCCAAATGCAATAGAAAAGTCGAGGTTTAAAGCATGGAGCAATTCGTGGTAAAACAGAAGCTGAAAGTCGGCGTTGTCGGTGCGACAGGTATGGTCGGGCAGCGGTTCCTGACACTTTTGGAAGAACATCCGTATTTCGAGGTTGCCGCATTGGCTGCATCCCCCCGTTCCGCAGGAAAGACATACGCGGAAGCCGTAGAGGGACGGTGGAAAATGCAGACCCCGATCCCCGAAAAATTCAAAAACATGGTGCTTATTGATGCCAATGATACGGCTGCAATGGGCAGCCTGTGTTCCTTCGTTTTTTGCGCCGTTGACATGAAGAAGGACGAGATCCGCGCGCTCGAGGAAAAGTATGCGCGTTCGGAAATTCCCGTTGTCTCCAACAACAGCGCCCACCGCTGGACGCCGGATGTCCCGATGGTTGTCCCTGAAATCAACCCGGAACATTTGGCCATTATAGAGCATCAGCGCCGCAGACTGGGGACCAAGCGCGGTTTCATTGCGGTAAAGCCGAACTGCTCCATCCAATCCTACGTTCCTGCGCTGACCCCTCTTCTGCGTTATAAGCCGACGCTGGTCGTTGCCACCACATACCAGGCAATATCCGGCGCAGGGAAAACTTTCCGCGAATGGCCCGAGATGATCGACAATGTCATTCCCTATATCGGCGGCGAGGAAGAGAAATCGGAGCAGGAACCTCTCCGCGTTTGGGGACACATCGAAAACGGGGAAATTGTTAAAGCCTCTGCTCCCCTCATTACGACGCAGTGCATTCGTGTTCCCGTCACCGACGGACATACCGCCGCGGTATTCGTTAAATTTGAAAACAAACCCGCCCGCGAAGAAATTCTCCGTGCATGGTCTGAATTCCGCGGGCTGCCGCAGGAACTCAACCTGCCGCATGCTCCCGCGCAGTTTGTTACATACTTTGAAGAGGACAACCGTCCGCAGGCAGCACTGGATCGCGGTTTGTACGGCGGCATGGGCGTATCGGTCGGACGCCTGCGTGAGGACGGCTTTTTTGATTACAAGTTTGTCGGCCTCTCTCACAACACTTTGCGCGGAGCAGCGGGCGGTGCCGTACTGATTGCGGAACTCCTGTTCCGGGAAGGATATTTTGACTGATGGCACAAATGACCCGGAAAGTATACAGTATCGCGGTTCTGCCGTCCGTTACTCTGCCGGCATCGGTAGATTGGTCGGCTGTGCCGGCGGCACAGATTGATTCCTATCGCTGGCTTGGCGGCGGCTATGAACCGCATGCCGAGGCACGCCTTGCCTTTCTGCCCCGTTATGGCTTTGCCCTGCGTATGCGCTGCGAGGAAAGTAACCCACGCGCCGTGTATGACCGCTACAACGATCCGGTTTATACGGATTCCTGCCTGGAATTTTTTGCCGCATGGGCATACGGAAAAAATCACGATGACATGCGCTATATAAACATGGAGATGAATGCGCACGGTACCCTGCTGTCCTGTGTGGGGTCAGGTCGAAATGCGCGTGTCCCCGTTGCGGATATCACAGACGGTGAGCTGCCTGTAGTAAAG
>CAVDLN010000137.1:0-3525 GCA_963609805.1 Erysipelotrichaceae bacterium
GAATTGCAAAGAGGAGAATTAATATGGGATTTCTAAAAAAAAGCGGGGCCGTCGCCGACGTCATTCGCTGCGACGAGCCGGACTATCTGATTTGGAAATGGCATCCGTCCGGCTCTCAGCCGAGTGAGAACAAGAGGGAAAACGCGATTCGCTGGGAATCATCCCTGCGTGTGAGGGACGGATCTGTCGCCGTATTTGTTTACAAGCGGGACGACGGAACCCTGCAGGACTTTATAGAGGGCCCCTGTGACACCATGCTCTCAACCAAGAACCTGCCCGTCCTTTCCGGTATTATCGGGTTGGGCTACGGAGGCAATTCCCCATTCCAGGCAGAGATTTACTTTATAAATCTGGCAAAGGTCGTGCAGTGCCGTTTCGCTGTTCCGTTCTTTGATGTGTACGACCCGCGCTTTCAGGATTTCAGCGTTCCTGTAGCCGTTCGGGGAACTATCACCTACCGCATTAAGGACTATAGGGAATTTATCAAACTGCATCGGCTTGAGCAATTTGATACAGCTGCTTTCTACGCTCAGATCAAAGATGCCGTCGTTAAATACATTAAAAATACGGTGTCCAATCTACCCCAAAGCCGGCAGATGTCCGTTCTCCAGCTCGAGCAGATGATTATTCCGGTCAGCGACCAGGTCATGGACTACTGCTCGGCGCGGTTCTCGCAGGACTTCGGCGTTGTTGTGTCAGGTCTAGACATTTCCGCCATTGAAATCGATAAATCCGGAGACAGCTATGCCCAACTGAAAGCCGTCACTCAGGATGTTACCTCCGCCATGATCGGCGCAAGAATCGAGGCAGAAGTGCGCAATATCGCCGATATGCAGCGAGTCAATATGGAAAACTACCAAGAGACCTTGCGCATTCAGCGTGAAGAAGCGCAGTATGCTCAGCATCTGCAGACCGAAAGTAGCCACATGTCGGCATTCCAAGTGGAAAAACAGGCGGAGGTCGGTGTGGCAGGAGCCAACGCACTCGGAAAGATGGGTTCCTCCGTTTCCGAAGGCGGCGGCTCCGGCGGATTCAATCCTGCGGGAATTATGACCGGTCTGGCCATGGGCGGTGTTGTTGCAAACAACATAGCCGGAACCATGCAGGGTGCTATGGGCGGAATAAATCAATCTGGCAACGCTGTTCCACCTCCCGTTCCGGAAACAGTCTATAATATTGCCGTAAACGGCCAGTCAACCGGCCCGTATAACAAGGAAACGCTATCGCAGATGGCTCAGGCCGGGCAGATTGACGCCTCAACACTCGCATGGAGACCGGGCATAGCTAATTGGACAGCCATATCGGATATTCCGGAGCTGGCATCTGTGCTTTCCTCTGTTCCCCCGAAACTTGGCTGATGAGCCGAAATCGACCAAAATCAGATTCTAAAAAACATAGTACGCAAAATTTCCGACCAACGTAAAGGAGAATTGCCTTATGAGAAACAGCAGAATAGTCTTTTCTTTCCTCTTGTCCGTAACAACCCTGTTGTTATTGTTTACATCGTGCACTACTTCTACTCAATTTGATGAATCCGATACGGACTGCAATACGAATATCCTCGCCGAAATCGTAGATCCAGAAGAAAATGCGAGCAGCGACATTGAGGAAACAAGCGGCACGCCAACATCCACATCAGGCAATATGCCCGTTATGTCAGGAACCTCATTAGACAGCGTGACAAAAAAGGCCAAGGAATACGGAGTTACAGTTTTATTTGACAGTGATTTTGGACACGGAACAAAAAGCGCATCGTGTGCCAATACCTCTTACGGATTGATGCTCTCTATTGTATATTCTTCGAGCACAAATGAAATACTGTGCGCAATGATTACAACAGGCAGTAACACAACCAGGTCGGAACAGCAAAATTTCATTAAAGAAATGGCAGCTGTGATTTGTCCGTCCGCGGATGCTGAGGCAGTAGCTGACTGGGTAAATTCGAATGTTGGAGGCGAAGCGCAGACGGAAATCAACGGGTTCACATATGAAGTTTCTGTAGGCCCGAGCAACAATGCGCTTTACTCCGCCGGAGAAAAAAACTGGGAAGCCTGGGACCGGGCGCAGTGATCTTTCCGGCAGAGAGTGAGGCGACCTGTGGTCCTCCCTTTCTTTTGCGCACCCCATAACAATACTCCACGCTTATCGTGTCGGAGTATCCCTATCGTTTCGGGGATGTGCGTTTTCAAGCCTGTCGGCGGCCGTCATCCCGCATCGGGGCGTCCCCTTCCCTGCCGATGGGTAAAAAAGCCCTCTGCACACCCCTCCACCTATCGTTAAAAGGTATCGAGAAAGCCTTGAAAATCAAGGACTTTGCAAGCAGAAACCGGACGCCGGTCGTGATACGCATTGTATCAAAATCGGTGTCCGGTTATGAAAACAGTGACCTATTTTAATACCAAATGCACACCCTATTGACCTTTCGTGCAGAAGTTCAAAAGGGTGTGCACATTTTAGGCATCACCGCATAATGCAGCTTCAAATCATCCATGAGCGGAGATAACGCTGGCTGACCCGCAAAAACGGTCGGTGCCCCCTGTTCTTTTCCCCGCAGGGCGCACGAGGTCAGACTGCCGGGCAGCGCCTGTCAGCAAAACCCGGTTCGCCAGTGCGAACAGCATATTCAGTTTGGCAGTCTGTTTTCGATGGCCTCGGTATCGCGTTTTTCGGTACCGAAACTGCCCTTTTATGACCGCAAATACGTGCTCTACCTTCGCACGGACGGATGACTTCCGATGTTCAACCTTCTTTGCGCTCCGCTGTCCGCTTGCGGACAGCTCCTTGATTTGCGTCGGCTTGCGATTCTGTCTGTACCTGATTTTCTTGCCCTGTCTGTTCCGAATAATGGCATCCTGCCGCTTTTCCGCTCCGATGTATCCGCTGTCCCCGTATAGTTCGCTTTCGTCTCCGGTCATCAATTTCGGCGTCATTACCACATCATGCACATTGGCTGCGGTAACTTCCACATGATGGACAAGACCGGAATCCTTGTCCACGCCGAAGTGCCATGCGGCTCCTTTCTTGACGGAGTGTGCGTCCGGATCACGCTTTTTCTCCTTGTTTTCGGTAGAGGACGGTGCGGAAATAATGGTGGAATCGACAATGGTACCCTTTTTCAGAATCAGTCCGCGGTCTGTCAGGTTCTTTACGACCATGGCAAAAAACTTCTCATGGATGCCGTTCTGAATCAGCAGATTGCGGAACTTTCCGATTATGTCTCCGTTCGGAATCTGGTTACCCGATTCTACGCCGCAGAAATCCGAAAAGGCACGGCTGTCAATGACTTCATACCGTGCTCCCATATCGGATAAATCATACAGATTCTGCAGCAGGTGGATGCGAAGCATAAGCTCAAGGTCGTAGGGCTTGTTTCCGTACTTCCCCTCGTAATAGTACGGTCTGACCAGCCTCTCCAGCTCATCCCACGGCATGATCCGTTCGATCTGCTCGAGAAATTCCTTCTTGTGCGTGCTGACTTCTTTCAGTTCGTCGTGCAGAAACGACATGCTCATTTGTTTGTCCATG
>CAVDLN010000138.1:0-3503 GCA_963609805.1 Erysipelotrichaceae bacterium
GTCGCATACCCCGAGGCCGTCCACTATATGGACGAAAACGGCGTATGGCAGGATGCTGACGGATCCCTGACGTACGATTCCGCAGCCGGCGGATATGCGTGCGGCGATTCGGACTTCTCCGCTCTTTTCTCCGATAAAGCCTCCTCTTCCGATACGGTTCGGATAGAGCAGGACGGATACTTCCTGTCCTGGGGTATTCTGACAGAGAGCAGCGAGGATATTCGGGAAGAAGCTGCCGCGGATTTCGGCCATGAACAGACGGACGCCGCACTGGATACATCGGCCGCAGTCGCCGAACCGGCGGCAGTTACATATAAAAGCGCCTCCGAACGGCTGCTGTCGGATGAGAATTCCTTCGTGCTCCCGAACATCTCATCGCAGATCAGCTATGCCGGCGTATCCGGCGCGCGGAATGTTTCCCTGAAGTATACCGTTTACCGGAACAAGATTGAGGAAGACATCCTCATTTCCGAAAGAGGCGGTCTGCAGTCGGTTTCCATGAACATGGATATCGGTTCTCTCACTCCCGTCGTAAACGCCGACGGAAGCGTGGATTTTACGGATGCAGACGGTGAGATGCGGTTCCGCATCGGCATTCCGTATATGACGGATGCGGCCTTCAGCGTGTGCAATGACATCCTTGTAACAGCCGTAAAGGACGGAAGCTCCTGCGTTGTCACCTATACGCCGGATGCGGAATGGTTTGAATCGGAGGACCGGACTTTCCCGATCCTGCTTGACCCGTCCGTGACGACCAACGATTATGTATCCAACATTGAGGATACCTATGTTGAGGAGAACACGACAGCCGACCACAGCAGTGAGCAGTATCTGCATATTTCCAAAAACGGAGACAACCGGAGACGCGCGATTGTACGGGTAACGAAGCTGCCGGAAATCGATGCCTCCATGCCGATCATCAGCGCGACCCTGACCCTGACGGCACAGAATGCACCGTTCGGCAATGTCAGCCTGTCGGCAGCCTATCTCGACAGCGGTCTGGAACTGAACGAATACGATTTCGACGTCACGGAGAGTGACGGCAATACCTATACGGCATACAGCTATCTGAATACAAACAATACGCAGGTTGTATTCGACTTCTCTCCGCATGTATATGAAATGTACAGCGACCTTGCCTTTGACTGGGAGGAAGGGTACGACTATCACGGAGATTTTGTAATCGGTTACGCAAACAGCGATGAGGCCGCTTATGTATATCCCTTCTGCAGCTCCGAATGCGCAGCCGTTTCCGACAGACCCGTATTTACCGTGCGGTACGGATACTCTCTCCCGGCAGGCCTGCTGAACGGAGGGATGTACTCGTTCCGGAACCGCCAAAGCTTCTCCTACATGTCGGTAAACGGAGCAAATCCCGTGAACGGTTCCAATATCTATCAGCTCGGCAGCGATGAGGACACCGCACAGACAACGCAGAAGTTCAAGCTGGAGTATGTGCCGGCGACAGGCGGATACCTGCTGCGCTCCATGGCGTCCTCCTCCGGGAACGGCATGGTGGTTGATATCAGCCGCACGGGCGGAGAGCTGCGGAACGGATGCAATGTGCAGCTGTATACGGCCACAGACCCGCTGTCGCAGGAGTGGCTGATTGTTCCGGTTGATTACGATGTTTTCAGAATCGTACCGCGCGGGAAAATGTCCCTGACGCTGACCGCATGCGGCAGCGGGGACGGGACAGATGCGGGACGGACATCCGCATCCGCCGGAAACATATTCGTAGAGACCGGGGACGGAAACAACAGATACCAGGAATGGTATATTTACGACAGCGGCAACGGAGAGGTGAGCATGCTCACGGCGCGCTCCGTTGTTGATACGGGAAACTACTATCTTACGAACCGGTACACCGGGCGGTACCTGTACAGAGAGAACAACATCGTAAGCGGGAAGCGCGGTCTTATCTCGGATCTCGGCGATGAAGCCGTCAAGTGGAAAATCGTCAATCTGGGAGACGGCTGGTGCACCATTCAGCGTTCGGACATGCCGCACTATTACCTTGCTCCGGCAGGCACGGAAAGCGGGAGCGCGGTGAAGGTGTACAGCAGCACATCCGAAAAGATCCCCGACAGGTACAAGTGGTCCATACGGATCGCGGACGGCGGGGGATGCCTGATCCGGCACAAGACCGGCGGCCTGTATCTGTCCGGAATCAATTCCGACACGGACAGGACAACGCTCTGCCTGTACGCACTCGGCACGCAGGGCACGGATGCCTATGAAAGACAGGTCTGGCGCATTGCGGGCGAGGAGTATTATGTTGAACTTGGGTACGGAGTGACTTTCAATGATTTGGCCTTGGATATCGGAGAAGCCCAAACAGCATCAATCAACAAACGTCCCGGTAATGCCATATGGGCATCATATACCGATTTTGATTATACCATTGTTTCGGGTAGTCAATATGTTTCTTATAGTGCAAGTGCTAATACGTTTATCGGATTGTCCCCAGGTGTTGCTACAATAAAAGCCGTGCATAAAACAACTGGAATTGCTAGACAATTTGACGTAATCACAGATTGTTTTGAACCCCGATGCATAGAGTATATTCGCTACACAAGAATTACAGGAGCAAATTTTTGGGGACTTGGTTCCAAAACAGATCATACAATCGGAACTGTTAAATCGTTGTTAAAGGATGATGCGTTTTGTATTATCCGAGATAATATAAACGATGTTAGCAGAGAATATATTATTAATGCAGATCTGAAAAATACTCTTAACGAGCTCGAGAAAGGTTATCAAGAACATCACCACGCTATTCCTGATTTTGATAAGACAACCGAAGAAGAAAATGCAGCACATTCAGCGAAGGAGGAGACTGATCAATTAGTAAAAAATAATTATTTCACTTCTGGTAGTAGTGAATATTACGGCGCATGGGCGTACAACTATGTTTCAACGTTAAATATATTGAATTATTTCAAAGAATATATAGAAACATACACAGCCATATACAGCGTATATTTGACCGCGACTTCTTTCTTTACATCATATTTGGCTTATACCAATACAACTCATACATCCGTATCTTCCTCACAGTATCAAAATACAACGTCATATTTAGATGACATTGACGACGCAATATCAGGCATTAAAATCAAAAACAAAAAAGTATATTGTGCAGAAGAACGGAATTTAGTCTTGTCCAAAGATGGATATACAGATCCGCTTCCCTACGAACCTAAGACACCAGTTGTTCAATTCCAACACAATGAATCAACACAGTATGTTAGAGTATATGCGAGCGGTTCTAACAAAACAGGAAAATGGCTCATGAAATATTCGGACATACAAGGTTTAACTCCAGCGCAAATTCAGAAAAAGTTTGCATTACCTAATAAACCCACTCACTATTGCTTTGTTGACGTTCCTGATGGAACAATTGTATATGTCGGCAGGGTTAACCAATCATCGGTTCCTGGAACTTTACAGTATGAGGTTGTCACAAGAATACCCCTATCCTCTTTTGGATCGGATATCCC
>CAVDLN010000139.1:0-3428 GCA_963609805.1 Erysipelotrichaceae bacterium
ATGTATACTGACCGGAGTAATTATTTCCGGACTGTGCATCTTCAGCGCGGAATGGATGCTTCGACTGATAAAAACCCGTGATGACCTGCTGGACGGAGCGGTGCTCTACTTCCGCATTTATGCGCTCGGAATGCCGGCCATGGGCGTTTTCAATTTTGGAAACGGGGTCATGAGTGCAAACGGAGACACACGGCGTCCGCTGATGTATCTGCTTACAGCGGGCATTCTGAATGTTATCATGAATCTGTTCTTCGTCATCGTCTGCGGAATGGCAGAGGACGGCGTGGCGCTGTCCAGTGTCATATCGCAATATGTGACCGCGGTGCTGATATTGTTCCATATGTTCCGCGATAAAAGCGAGTGCGGGCTGCGCCTGCGTAAGATCCGCATTTGGCGGGGATATTCGTCACAGATATTGATATTAGGCATACCGGCAGGGATTCAGAATGCCATTTTTGCCGTGGCAAATCTGTTCATTCAGCGCGCCGTCAACTACTTCGACACCGTTATGGTCAACGGAAATTCCGCCGCATCCAACGCCGACACATTGATTTACAACATGATGGCGGCCTTCTATACGGCGTGCTCTTCCTTCATGGGACAGAATCTTGGGGCGGGCAGGCACGGCAGAGTGTTAAAAAGCTACTGTATCTGTCTGATTTACTCCTTTGTTTCCGCTGCGGTTGCCGGAGTCCTGCTTCGCCTTTTCGGGCAGGAATTCCTGCTTCTGTTTACCAATGAGCAAGCTGTTGTGGATGCGGGAATGCAAAAGGTATCCATCATGTGGTGGTCGTTTGCCATATCCGCGTTTATGGACTGCACCATTGCCGCGTCGCGCGGACTCGGCAAGAGTATGGTGCCGACTATTGTCGTCATCATGGGCTCCTGCGTGTTCCGCGTGACATGGGTCTACACAATTTTCGAACATTTCCACACAATCCCGTCCCTGTACCTCCTGTACAGCTGCTCGTGGATAATTACCGCAGTGGCGGAAATTGTTTACTTTGCAATAACCTATCGAAAACTGTGCGGCAGGAAAAAAGCAGACGGAATATCCGCCTGACGGACAAAAAACACCTTAACTGTTTTCACCGCGGTATTATCCGAATAAGCGCTTCCCTTATTTCTTCCCCTCCTGCCGACAAATTATAACATTTTTATAAATTAAGCCCGGCTTCCCTTGCCCCCGCGCGTGTATTATGGTATAATAAAAGGGAATCTGTGTTAAGGAGAGACTGCCCCTCGGGCAACATGAATATATGCAGGTGATTTTGGCATCCAACTCTCCGCGGAGAAAGGAAATTCTTCGCGGACTCGGCATATCTTTCTCCGTTCGCACAGCCGGAGCAGACGAAACCTGTTCGCTTGCGAATCCGGCAGAGCGGGTTGCCGCCATTGCCGTACGCAAAGGGCGTGCGGTATACAACGCCATGGCAGCGGAACGATCTTTAACCGACGATACGCTGATACTGTCGGCTGACACGCTCGTATACTGCGACGGCGATTTTTTGGGAAAGCCGCGCGATGCTGATGAGGCAGCCGCCATGCTATGTCTGCTGTCCGGGCACACTCACAGCGTCTGGAGCGGGATCGCGGCAATTTGGAACGGACGGACGATTACAGCAGCCGAAGAAACATCCGTAACATTTTCAGCTATGACGGAGGGGGATATTGCTTCCTACATCGCCACCGGAGAACCGTACGGTAAAGCTGGTGCCTATGCTATTCAGGGCGGCGGTTCCCGATACATCAGCGGAATTCGGGGCGACTATTTCAATGTAGTCGGATTGCCGGTCCACCGTATGGTGTTTGCTCTGAAACAATCTTTCGGAATTATACTGTAGCTGGCCCTTGATGTAAAATATGAAAGCTGACGGAAAGGAGGTTTTGCCCATGGCACGTCGTTTTGTCGGATTGGATTTGGGAACAGCACACACCCGCATTTGGACACCGGACGGCGGTGTCACTTTTTGCTCTCCCTCCGCTGCCGCGATAGAAAGTGAAACACACCAAATCGTAGCACTCGGAGCCGACGCCAGGGAGATGCTGGGCAAAACGCCTGCCGGAATTCTTGCCTTCCGCCCGATCAAAGACAGCGTTGTTTCGGATTTCGAGGTAACCTCTTTGATGCTGAAAGCTTTTTTTACGGAAAACCAAATACGGTCTACGTTCCGTCGTCCGTCGGTTATCATGTCGATTCCCTACCGCATAACCGAAGCCGAACAGTTAGCCGCCCAAAACGCGGTCCTGCAGGCAGGTGCACGCGCCGTGGGACAAATTCCATCCATCTATGCGGCAGCCGTCGGTGCAGGACTCAGGGTCATGTCACCGCGCGGCCGTATGATCGTCGACATCGGTGCAGGGACGACGGAGGTCGCCGTAATCAGTGCAGGCGGCATTATCAGTGCGAAATCCAGTAAGCTGGCGGGAGAGCGTTTCGATCTCATGCTCATCAACTACCTGCGCACAAAAGAGGAATTGCTGGTCGGCGACTCAACGGCCGAAGAACTGAAAATTGCGCTTGGGGAGGCGCTGCCTTGCCTCCGAAATGAGGAAAGACCCGCCTACGGGCGTCACGCCCGTACGGGTATGGGGGCATGCCGGAATGTCTCATCCGAAGATATTTATTTTGCCCTCCGTTCTTCCGTAGACTCCATAGCACGCTTTATGCTTGCAACATTGGAAGATGTGCCGCCGGAAATATCTGCTGACATACAGGAAAGCGGATTTATGCTGTGTGGCGGTTCGGCCAAGCTTCCCGGCATTGCGGCCGCCCTTGCACGTGCAACCGGGCTGCAAGCAACCCTTGCACGGTATCCAGAAAGCTGCGTTATCAGGGGTTTGGGCATGATTATTCGGGACAACAGGCTGTGGAGCGAGGGATTGAATCTGAATGTCAGATCCCTGTTTTGAACTTCTGCCGGAACCGCTGCAAAAAGTCCGCCTGCACAGGCGAAGTTCGCGTTATTCGGAAAGGAATACCTTGATGAACATTTCAGAAAATCCGAACAGCGTCCGGCCGTCGGAGATCCGGGAAGATACTGCCGCTGCATACACGCAACCGGTATTGCTTTCCGATCTGCCAACCCATCGCGCGGAATTTTCCCGCATAGGATTGTCTGTATTGATGCTGATTTTTGGCTATCAGCTGTTCTCGTATGCAGCGTCGTATGCTGTCGGAAAACTTGCCCCTGCCACGGCGCAGACATGGTGGTTTACATGGGCATTGACCGATGTATCGCTGTACGGCGTCGGCCTTCCTCTCATGTGGCTGGTCTTGCGGCATATTCCGGCAGCCCCGTTCAACCGATATTGCAATATACGAAACGCCGTAGTCGAAAAGCCGCATTTCGGGCTCGGTCAATGGCTGGTCATTGCCGTAATCGGCATGGGGGCTATGGAATTCGGCGGGATAATCGGGCAGAGAG
>CAVDLN010000140.1:0-2385 GCA_963609805.1 Erysipelotrichaceae bacterium
TCGCCGGATGATTTGATTCATGTGGACGACGACACGTATTCCTTTGCGGGAAAGTACGGTTCGGTCGGAGACCGCATCTGCCTGCGCTTTTCATCCGCAACCTACGCCGCGCCGCTGTTCAATATTATCGGTGTCGGGGGGCTGACGCTTGCCGACATAACAGTCAGCGGCTGCCCGGGTGCTGTTTGCATTGCAACGGGTGATAATCGCAATATGACGCTTGAGCGCATACGGGTTGTTTCGCCGGACAACAGGGAAATGCTGTTTTCGTCCAACCAGGACGGTTTCCATATCAAGAGCATGCGGGGAAGTCTCATAATGCGCGACTGCACGTTTGTCGGTCTTGGGGATGATGCGCTTAACATACATGCACTGATGGGGCGTGTGGAGTCGGTCAACGGCAGCACAGTGACTGCGACGATACCGGGGACATCTTCCGCTATGGACGCAGGCTGGGCACAGGCGGGCGATGAGATCGCCTTTTATGACGAAAAACTGAATTTGCTGGGCGTATCAAATGTTGTGCGCAGTTCGCAGGGAAGCCTGGAGTTGGATGCCGTTCCGGACGGCGCAGGGGAGGGCACTCTGCTGCATAATCGTTCAAATGCACCTGATGTTACCATTTCCGGCTGTTACGTCGAGCGAAGCCGCGCGCGAGCGTTTTTGATTCAGTCAAAGACGGCGGTCATTCAAAACTGCACGCTGCGCAATATAAGGCTGTCCGGTATTTTGGTGGCACCGGATACACGCAATTGGTACGAAATGGGTCCTGTGCAGGAAGTGACGGTTTCCGGATGCACATTCGAACAGGTCGGAACGGTAACCGGCGATCATGCTGCCGTTTGCGTGCGTGTTTGCCATGACAGCACGTCGCTGTTGGGGGGCACGGAGCCGATCCACGGAAGTATTTCCGTAACAGGAAACACTTTCATTAATTGCAGACACGCTGTTTTCATTCGGCGTGCAGCTTCTGCATCGGTACAGAATAACACATACGAACGCTGTCGGTTCAAGGAAGATATAGAGTAAACACGTGTAAACACGTGTAAACACGTGTAAACACGTGTAAACACGTGTAAACACGTTAAACACGTACAATTCCGGAAAAGGAGAGTGCTCTTTATGATTCGAAAGGCTGTTTTGAAAAAGTACGTGCGTTCAGTCCTGCTTTTATGCGGTTGTCTTGTGGGCGTCTTTGCCCTGTTCTCCTGCCGTGAAAGCGGGGAAAATACCACGGTTGCTGCCTCGGAGAAGAATACTGCGGTCACAGATAGCCCCGTTGTTTCGAATGGGGAGAATTCTTCAAGTGACACTGTATCCGCGACGGAGGGCGTATCGGAAAATGAAACGGAGATGGTTGCTGTCGAAGAGACTTCTTTGTCCGCAATGGATGTTATCGAAAGGCTGCGCGAGTCGGATTATGCTTATACTTTTGGAAAAGCAGACGGCTGCGGTCTCAGTGACCCGTCTTCGGTGGGAATATGCGAGGAAGCGCTCAGCACTGTGCTGTACACCGTGCCGACTGACGACGAAGTTGAGAACCTTGTCGATGTCAGCGAATTTGGTATCAGCCCGGAGGTTGAGGACAACAGTGCTTTGCTCGGAACGCTGCTGACGTATGTTGCGGACATGCAGGGCAGCGTAAAGCTTGTGTTTCCCGTCGGAACATATCGTTTCGGGTCTACGCTGGACTTCAGCGGGCTGCGTGATTTGTACATTTGCTCCGACCGGGCAGGCACCCCTTTCTCCGTGCTTATGACGGCGTGGGTTCCGGGAATACGGCTTGATAGTGCGGACAATATTCAATTTTCGGATTTTACTTTGGATTATGAGACGCCAAGCGCCGTCTGGGGGTATGTTGTCGGCGGCAATGCAGCGTCACGGTCTGTGGATATTTTGATAAACGAGTCATTCGACCTGTCGCAGCCGTGCTACAACGGAGGAAAAATCACCTGGGGCTCCTACATGGAGATGTATCTTGATGAGCAAAGCGGAAAATACTGTCCGGATGATACCGGAAACCTGCTGTATAACAGTACGGGAGATGGAATCAAGAACATTGAAAACGGTGTATACGATGCGGATACGCACATTTTAACACTGACATTCCGGGAAAACCTCACGCTTCCGAAGGAGGGCACAGTTGTCAGCATCGCTTATACCATGTATGAGAATTTCGGCTTTTATGCCACACAATGCGAAAATATCCGTCTGGAAGGCGTGTATATCTATCATACGACAGGCATGGCACTCGGAATGACGGGATGCCGCAATATTTACCTTAACCGTGTTTTTCTGAGTCCGCGGGAGGGAATGCTTATGTCTGCAACGGCAGATGGTCTTCATTGCATGAACTGTACGGGAGAAATTACGGTCACGGGCTGC
>CAVDLN010000140.1:2395-3328 GCA_963609805.1 Erysipelotrichaceae bacterium
TATTTGAATCGTCGCATGATGACTGCATGAATATCAATGGGCGCTATCTCACGGTCAAATCTTTTGCAAAACATGTTATAATGCTTGAAGTGTTGAATGTTCCGGTTGAAGCCGGAGATGTGTTGGAACTGTACAGCAAAGAGGATCTGCATATTGTAGGCAGCTTTACGGTGGACAGGGTGAATGAGTCGGATGGAACGATTGTTGTTGCAGAGGACACGGCAGGGGTGGACGAGGAATGCTTTGCCGCAAATATATCGAAAAGTCCAACGCTTACCGTAAGAAACTGTCTGTTCGGCAGCAAACGCAATCGCGGCATACTGATTCAAACGCGCAACGCTGCGGTCGAAAACTGTACTTTCCGCAATATCTGCCATGGTCCAATACAGATTTTTTCCGTACCGTCATCCTTCGGAGAGGGAATCATGCCTGCTCACGTGTCTGTGAAGAACTGCAAATTTATCCGCTGCGGCGCAACCGATGTCAATATTTTCTCATGGAGCGCAACCGGCGGAACTGCGCCTGGCACCATACAGGATATTCAAATCAACAATAATTTCTTCTCCCAAAGTTCCGGCTACGCCGTACAGATCAGCACGGGCGGGGAAATTACGGTGGCCGATAATCTGTTTGACCGCGTCGGCACGCGGTCCGCTTCCCTGAATCCCAGATGCGCAGTGCGCGTTACCTGCTCGCAGGATGTTGCGGTGAAGAACAATTGGATGCTTCCGTTTGCAAAGCGCTATACGGTAATGAATACCAAGGAAGCGGAAAGAAATCAGCATAATCGGCAAATTACGGAAGAAGGAAACGTTTTGCTGGAACAGCAGTGATACGGAACCTGTCTGTCCCCCCCGGCATAGTCGGGAAAGAAGAAAACGGCAGACCCGCCGAAAACCGGAGTGCGGAAAACTCGCATAGAGTTTTCCGCAC
>CAVDLN010000141.1:0-3277 GCA_963609805.1 Erysipelotrichaceae bacterium
GCCGTACTGTTTTCCGGAATATTGGTGAGCAGTACGGCGCCGGCCGCGATTTTGCAGTTATCCGCGATGGTGAGCGGACCCAAGACTTTCGCACCCGACCCGACCAGCACATTGTTTCCCAGTGTGGGGTGCCGCTTGCCCGTATCCTTGCCTGTTCCGCCCAGCGTTACACCCTGATAAAGGGTGCAGTTATCGCCTATTTCTGTGGTTTCGCCGATGACGACACCCATGCCGTGGTCTATAAAAAGGCCCTTTCCGATTTTGGCGGCGGGGTGAATCTCGATACCTGTCAGAAAACGCGCCAGCTGACTGACCGTCCGTGCAGACAGCGGATGCCCGGAAAGATACAGCTTGTGTGCCACACGGTAGGCAAGGATGGCATGCACTCCCGAGTAAAGCAGCAAAATTTCCGCGTTGCTTCGGGCGGCGGGATCGCGCTGACGGACGGCACTCACGTCCTCCCGAACTTCATTTCGAGCGGATTCACATGCCATGACGGCCTTTCCGGCAAGGCGTCGGATAGCCTGATAGGGGGGGCATTCCACCCGGACGGCGGATTTATTGGTATTGTCGGACATAACGGAAACTCCTTTTGCTTGTGGAACTTGCGATAAAAGACAGAAGATTAAGGGGAACGCCGGTTTGCAGGCAGCGCGTCAGGCGCCGGACCCGAAACGGCGCGCGGCTATATGCCACAGCTGCCCCAATACGGGGGCCAGTATCAGGTTGAGGGTAAGCTCAAAGAGGAAATTGATGCCGGCACAGCCGATCAGCAGAAAGTAGACAACCGTTCCGTCTATGCCGTTTGCCTGCATAAAGCCTCCGAGTGTGTTGGAAATCAGCAGGCAGCCCAGCACAAAAACGCCGGTGTTGATTACGGGTGTGACAGCCGCTGCCGCAAAAGTGGCGGCGATACGGTTCTTACGGCTGAGAAGGCGGAACACAAGGCCGGACAGGTATCCCGCCAGCGTGGATTTGATAAGACAGATACCGGCGGTTGCTGCGGGATTATCCTGGAACAGATAGGATGTAAAGGTATCCATGCCCATTACACCCAGGACAATAAATACCTCGGCTCCGAATACGAATCCCAGGAAGGCGCCGGCGGCGGGGCCGAGTATCATGGCACCCAGTGTGATGGGAATCAGCACGAGACTGACCGACGTACCGAGAAACGGCAGTTTAATGGCAAATCCGGTGAGCTGAAGCACAAGGATTACGGCTGTCAGTATGGCCAGCAGTACCATCTGACGGATTTTGAGGGACTGATTTCTTTTTCCCATGGGTAAATCTCCTTCGGGGACTCTCACCCCGTGCTGCCGTCCCATGCGGGTACGGTGCTTGTAAATTATATGATTATCTTTCGTGTGAACAGCAGCTGCGCGGCTGTGCAGCTGCACAGCTTTGCACGGAAGGAATCATCGCTGAGAAGGGATAAAACAGAATCTTTATTTTTTCCGCTGCGCCTCACGTCGGGCGGTCAGGGCATAGACACGGTACAGACCGTACAGCGTCAGGGCATCCTCGCGGTGCATCCGGTGACGGCAAAAGGGAAGAGCTATACCCGTAAGGCCGCCTGTGACAACCACAGGTGTGTCGGACGGAAGGTGCGATTCCTGCAGGGCACGCTCAATAAGTCCGTCGGCCATGGCTGCCGTACCGTACACAACGCCGGAACGGACAGAATCGGCGGTGCTCCGTCCCAGCACGCTCTCCGGCGCATGCAGTTCCACATGGGGAATCAGTGCGGCAGAACCGCGCAGCCCGTCCAGGGAGGTCTGGATTCCGGGTGCAATGGTGACGCCCAACAGCGTGCGGTTTGCGTCTACGCAGGACAGTACCGTCGCCGTTCCAAAATCCAGAACCGCAACCGGTGTTCCGTACAGCCAGACGGCGGCGGCGGCGCCGGTCACGATGTCCGCACCCAATTGGGCCGGATCCTCGACCTGCAAAATAAGTCCCGTCCGTATTCCGGCAGACACGGTGCGTATCGGAACAGCCGTTCCGGCCGTCCCCCGGCACAGATTCCCGATTGCATCACGCAGCGTATGTGTCAGTGCGGGCACGACCGATCCCAGCGACACGGCATCTATTTCCGACGGGGCGAAACCGCCGTCGTGCAGCAGCAGGCCGAGCATCATGCGGTATTCGTCGGAACTGCGCTGAGGATCGGCGGCAACTTTGGCCGTCCACAGCAGTGCGGGGCGCGTGCCCTGCGTGTCTGCACCCGTTTCGTTTTTATCGGGCGTTTCGAACAGCCCCAGCGAGATGCTGGAGTTGCCGACGTCAACCGCAAGCAGCATGGGAAGATCCTCCTTACAGTACAATTACACCTCAGTCATAATCCTGATCATCGGCGCTGCCAAGCTGCTCCCGCAGGGCGGATGTGTCTTTCATGTTCAGACGCGCCCGCGCCTGCTCGACCATGTAAGCCGGCAGTGATTTCAGCTTTTCACGTGCGGCAAAACTTCCGTGCTCGGCAGCGCGCACGTAAAGCTCCGCTGCTCTGTCGTGATCCATTTCCCGCCCGAAGCCCTCGTCGGCACATTTGGCGAGCAGAAATTCCGCATCTCCGACGGAATGTCCCACATAATCGCCGTGATTGCGTGCGGCCTTGCGCATGTAGTATATGGCCTCATCCTCGTCTGCGTCCACGATTTCGAACCGCAGATCCGCCAGTTCCCCGTCTGTTGCGCCGACAGGCTCCAGCAGAGGAACGGTTTCCTGCCTGTCCGGTTTGTGGAAGGGAATACGGCATATACTGGGCGTATCCGGTTCCCCGACGCATCCGGTCAGCCGCACCATGGCGACATACAGCTGTGCTTCAATGCAATCCTGCTCTGCGGCAGTCAGCATCAGTTCGTATCCGGCACGCGGGTCACACGGAACGCCCCGTCCGGAGAGCAGCATGGCCGCGGCGTTGTATGCCGCGTCGCCGTCTTCCTCATACAGAAGGTGTCTGTAAATTCCGAGTGCGCGGGCGGGATCTGCCGGCACACCGTATCCGTATTGCAGGCAGTAGGCGAGATCGAACATCGCACGCGTATTTCCCTCACGGGCGCCGGCAGAGAACAGTTTTGCCGCCTCGTCATAATGACCTTCACGGAACAGAATATGCGCTCGGAGCAATTCGGATTGCCCGACCGACATGGATTTCACCTCACTTAACGCTTAACGCTTAACTCTCAACTCTCAACTCTCAACTCTCAACTCTCAACTCTCAACTCTCAACTCTCAACTCTCAACTCTCAACTCTCAACTCTCAACTCTCAACTCT
>CAVDLN010000142.1:0-413 GCA_963609805.1 Erysipelotrichaceae bacterium
ACGCAGGACTGGTCATTTACCGCCTTCGGATATACCTACACATCCGGCGTTCCTTTCCTGATCATGCTGTGCGGCGTTGTCGAGTTCATCATTGCGGCGCTTGTTCTGATATTCAGGAAGCACCTCGAGCCGGATCGGAACGCGGCCCAGAGCGCGTGATCACCCTGCGATCCGAAATTGCGGATATTCTGGAAAAAATCCCGGTTCATCTTCGGGAGAGAGGGTGTAAAAAAACTCGGAATGAGTTTTTTTACACCCTCTCTTTTTATGCCGTAACATTTTACTGCGTATTCCGAAACTATTTCACCGAAAACTATTTACAATTTTTATGAAGCATGCTATAATACATTCAGTTAGTATGGCTTTTTTGCCCCGTGGTAGCGAATCCTCAATGATTTTCCGAGAATTCATGG
>CAVDLN010000142.1:423-3274 GCA_963609805.1 Erysipelotrichaceae bacterium
CACAGAAACCCCATTATCGGAGTATGATGCAGGGTGGATCCACGTAGGAGGAGCCGAGACGGAATAAGGAAGCGGGAGGAAGAGGACATGATGGATAAAAAAATCCTTGTTGTGGACGACGACCCCAATATCAGTGATCTGCTGAAGATATATTTTGAGAACGAGGGCTATGCCGTCAAGACAGTGGCAGACGGTGCCGAGGGAGTCACGGCTTTCAAGCAGTATGACCCGGATCTTGTACTGCTGGACATTATGCTGCCCAAGAAAGACGGCTGGCAGGTATGCCGTGAAATACGTGAAATATCCCCCAAGCCCATTATTATGGTCACTGCCAAGGGCGAGGTGTTCGACAAGGTGCTCGGACTGGAGCTGGGAGCGGATGATTTTGTCGTCAAGCCGTTTGATATGAAAGAGCTGTCCGCCCGTGTCAAAGCGGTTCTGCGGCGCTATAAAACACATGCGAGCCAAAAGGACGATGACGTAATCCGATTCGACAATATCGAAATCAGCAAGCTGAAGTATGAATTGAAAATCAAGGGAAAGCCCGTCGATATTCCCCCTAAGGAACTGGATCTTCTGTACTTCCTTGCTTCAAACTACAACCGTGTGTTCACGCGGGATACCCTGCTGGACAAAGTGTGGGGATTTGACTATCTGGGCGATTCGCGGACGGTAGACGTGCACGTCAAGCGTCTGCGCGAGAAGCTGGAGGGCGTATCGGATAAGTGGTCGCTCAAAACCGTGTGGGGCGTCGGCTACAAGTTCGAATTGCAGACCTGATGTTCCGCAGCATATTTGCCAAGTATGTGACGGCCTTTGCCGGGCTGCTGCTGTGCGGCTTTCTCATGCTTCTGCTGGTATTCGGCAATGTGGTTGGCAGCTATGCGGAGCGCACCAAGCAAACCGTCATCATGGAAACAACGCAGGCCGCCGTCGAGGATCTGTCCGAGATGTACCGTGAAAGCGGGACGGATGACTTCTCGGTGTATATCCGGGAGCATACCGGAGAGGCACAGCGTATTCTGAAATCCGTTCTGACCAATGCAGACGATGTAACTATTTATGTTGCCGGTTCGGAGGGAAACATCCTCCTGACCGCAGGAGACGGAGCCGGAGACGGAACCGTGCTGGATGCCGACGATTTGGACAGTATTTTGAATGCGGGAGAGAGCGATCTCCCGCTCTCCCTTTCAACGGAAGGACAGCATAAACTGCGATGCGGAAAGGCTGTCTTCAAATTGACAGCCGACGGGAGCAACAGCCCGGTGCAGACTGCCGAGGGGATTGTGATAGCCACATCGGAAACCGGAACATGGGGCGACATGTACTATGACACGCTCAAATCTGTGCTGCTCGCAGCCGCCTGGGTGATGATTGCCGCACTGATTGCACTGTACTTCATTACGGAGCGTACCATCGCGCCTCTGCGCGATATGAGCCGCGCTGCCAAAAAGATGGCGGCGGGAAACTTCGATACGCGCGTTGAAGTCAGGGGCAGCGATGAGGTGGCACAGCTCGCCGGCGCATTCAATCAGATGGCAGAATCCCTGCAAAGCATGGATCGCATGCGCAGCTCCTTCATTGCGAACATATCCCATGACCTGCGGACTCCGATGACAACCATTGCGGGCTTTATTGACGGAATTCTTGACGGTGTCATCCCGCCTGCAGAGCAGAACCAATACCTTCAGGTCGTATCCGGTGAGGTGCGTCGGCTGTCCCGGCTGGTCAATCAGCTTTTGGATATTTCCCGTCTGCAGGCAGGCGACCGAAAGCTGGTCAAACGTCCGTTTGATATATGCGAAATGGGGCGCCAGATACTCATCTCCTTTGAGCAGAAGATTGAGGACAAGAAGCTGGACGTGTCCTTTACCTGCGAGGAGGATCGGATGTTTGTACTGGCGGATCAGGACGCCGTCCACCAGATATTCTACAATATATGCGATAACGCAGTCAAGTTCTCCTGCCCCGGCGGTCGGCTGGCACTGGATTTCAGCTGGCATACGGACGACAGCCGCCGCGGACGAAAAGCGGTTGTGCGCGTCTACAACGAGGGACAGGGGATTCCCCCCGAGGATTTGCCGTACATTTTCGAGCGCTTCTATAAGAGTGATAAAAGCCGCAGCCTGGATAAAACGGGCGTCGGTCTCGGCATGTATATTGCCAAAACAATCATTGAAGCACACGGTGAAACCATCACGGTGCACTCGGAATACGGGAAAAACTGCGAGTTTACCTTCACCATGCCTGAGTCCGCCCCGCCGGACTCACCGCGTGAACAGCGAGACGGCAGGCGGGAATCCGCCGAACCGGAGCGGAATGTCAAATAAGGCCGACGTCTATAAAACCATCCGAAAGGAGTCATCCGAATGAGCAATGCCGAATTGCGTGCCGAACTGCAGAGTCTTGCGGCCATTCTTGATGCGAACAGTTTCCCGGAGCTGCATGAATACCTTGCGGATATTTTAAACGGAGAAGAAGGCGAGGATGCGCAGTCGGATCCGTTTGAAATTGCAAACGATATGCTCCGGTGTGACAGACCCGCCTCTTTCCCGAAAGAAGTGATTGACACGGTCACTCTGCTTTTTGAGAGTGCGTTTGCAGCCGGGAATGCCGACGCAATGAATGATTTAGGGGCGCAGTACTACGACGGACGCCGCGGTTTTGAGCAGAATTTCGCCAAAGCTTTTGAGTGCTACCGTCTAGCGGCGCAGAACGGAAGCCGCCAGGCACAGGAAAACCTCGGGTATTGCTATTACTACGGCAGGCATGTGCCTGTGGACTACGAGAAGGCGTTTCACTACTTTGCCCTCGGCGCCTTTGACGGTCACCTCATTTCACTCTATAAGAT
>CAVDLN010000143.1:0-3260 GCA_963609805.1 Erysipelotrichaceae bacterium
TTCCCGTGCCATGCCGAAAAGCTCGGTTCCCCATGCATCGGCGCCCACCGACAACGGAAGAACCCGGACAAGGTCTGTCTTTTTGCATTCGATCGGCACCCCGTCGGAAATGAGACACGGCAGCCCGGCAGCCTGCGCTTCCACGCTGGCCACGGACAGCCCCTCAAAATGCGACGGGAATGCGAACACGTCCATTGCCTGCAGAAGATCCGGAATATCCGCGCGGGTTCCCAGAAAACGGACGGAATCCTCGATATGCAGATCGCGCGCCATCGCCTCTGCGGCGGGACGGTCCTCCCCGTCCCCTACCAGCATCAGCACGGCGGACGGCTCCTGCCGCACCAGCGCCGCGAAGGCCTGCAGGAGAAACGGGTGGTTTTTCTGGTAGTTGAACCGCCCGACATGCCCGACCGTCAATGCATCGGGAGAAAGCCCGAGCGACGTGCGCACCTCTCTGCGGCGTGCGTCGTCATAGCGGAACGCCGCCGCGTCTATGGCGTTGTTCATCTGAACAAAGCTGTCCTCATACTTTTTTCCGTACAGCCACAGTCCGGACTCGTATCCGCACATGAAGCGGTGCGTGATGTACGGGCGCATCCGTATTTTCATATACCAGCGCACCGGAGACTTGATATCTATGCCGTGCGGCGCGTTGTGCGCGTGGCAGATACGCACGGGAATCCCCGCGCGCACCGCCTCCTGAAAGGCATACAGCCCCAGCTCGGACATGTGCGAATGGAGAATGCGGTACTCCGGATGCTCCGCAAGGAAGGCACGCACGGCTTGCCGATAGGCGCGCGCCGTCCAGGGGCGCACCGGCATCATGCGGTATATCCGCCCGCCCAGCGACTCGATCTCATCCTCATAGGCGCCGCGCTCCTCCCGGTGAACAAGGAAGTCAAACTGCACGCGCGTACGGTCGATATGGCGGTAGTAATTCATGACCATGGTCTCGGCGCCGCCGCGATTCATAATGGTAAACAGATTGAGCACGCGTACCGGGTTCTGCCCGTCCATATCCGACCTTCCTTTCTCTTCTTTTCTTTTTTTCTTCCCTTACGGTTTCGGCTTTTCCCGACTACCTGCTCCGCACGGCCCTCAGCCGGCTGATGATCCGTATCATCGTCAGAACAATTCCCGCGTGTCCCCGCCGGCACAGCCCGTAGAAAATTCTCCACTTCCGCGGAAGCCGACTGTAATCCAGTGCGTCAAGGGCCTCTCGGCGCCGCTCCTGCCGCAGCAGCGTCTTCAGCGACCGACGGCGCTCCCGTTCGGGACGCCTGCCGGCAATCTCATTGAAACTCAGTCCAAGACAGCCCAGCGCTATCCGGTTGCTCAGCGCCGTACGGTACTCATCGCCCGCATCGGTGTCCCGCATGAATTCCTCCATGTAGGCGTACACACGCTCCCACTGCTCCGCCAGTTTCGGGCGGTAGCGCACCGTTGTGGCGTTGCGGTTGTCCTTGCGGTAATCATACAGGCAGTCCGGCAGCAGCACGCACACCTCACACGCCCGGAATGCATACAGATTGAAGATCGCGTCCTCGAGCGACCCGGTCTCGCGCTCGCTGACCCATTTTCCTGCCGCGACCGCACGCGCGCTGTACAGCTTCGCCCACATCGGCGTCAGCCGATCCACGGCTTCCACGCGGCTCAGCTCCTCCCCCACAGGGCCGATCAGCCGACGCTGAAGGCTGCGTACCTCCCCGCCCGTGTACACGGTTTTCTCCCCGCACAGCGGCGTATCAAAGGTTTTCCCGGGATATACGCGCCGATAGCCGGAGCAGACGATATCCGCCCCATGCTCCTGCGCCGCCCCGACAAAGCGCCGGATTGCATCCGGCTCAAGCCAGTCATCCGAATCGGCAAACAGAAAATAATCGCCGGTGGCTGCGGCGACGCCGTCCCAACGCGCAAAGGACTGCCCCCCGTTCTGCTTATGGATGCAGCGCACGCGCGCATCCGCGGCGGCATAGGCATCACACAGAGCGGGACAGCCGTCGTCGCTGCCGTCATCCACCAGAATCAGCTCGATGTTGCGATAGCTCTGTCCCAGAATGCTGTCCACGCAGGCGGGCAGATACTGCTCTACCCTGTATACCGGAACAATAACGGATACTTTGCTTTCCATACGGATACTCTGCCCCGCGGAGCAGCCTCCTTTCCCGCCGTCAGGATATCAGCGACTTGACGTAGTCAATCAGGCTCATGCTGTCATAAAGGCCGTCGAACGGCAGGACGATACCGTTCTGGTAGTAGAAATACAGCACGAAGCACACAACCATGGCAGCCGTAAGCAGCTTCCGCGTGGAAGGGCGGAAGAAGCGGAACAGCCACGGAAGCGAAATGGTCTGGAAAATCAGGAAGTAGTTGGCAAGACGCGCGAAGTAGTTTGCGGTTCCGAACAGAGCGACAAACATAATTTCCGCATTGAGCGTAGACAGGTTGAGCAGCAGCATGTCCGTCCTCGTTCCCTCCCTCTCGATCTGATCCCGTACGAAAAAGGAAAGGGCAACCGGAACGCATACGACAAAGAAACGCATGATATTCACGCCGGCTCCTGTAAAGGAGTCCAGCGAGTAGGACTCGCCCATGGCGGACGTCAGCGAAACCACAATACCCAGCAGCTTCGGCAAAAGCAGCCCGATCAGCATGAACCCGACCAGCATGACATATGTTTTTTTCTTCCACGGCGTAAAGAACAGCAGCGGCGCGAAAAGAAACATGAACGCGTAGGTGTGGAACAGCATCGCCAGCACAACATACAGGACAAAGCACAGCTTTTTCCCTTCTATCAGCCTGTCTATCGCAATCAGCACCAGCGCCATTGCGGTGCATTGCATGATGGCTGCCAGATTAAAGGTGAAGCAGCCCGTAACGATGTACAGGAAGAAGGAAATCCACAGGGAATCGGTGTATTTGCGGACAAACCAGATATTGACGCCGACATCGAAGAAGGCGAATATCATCAGAAAGGTCTGTACCGACCCGCCAAGATACTTGATGACACGCTGTGTAAGCTCAAATCCGATGCTGGAGCTGAGCGACCAGGTCATTCCGTTGAACAGATTGCTCTTCACATTCAGCAGCTCGTAGGAATGCCGGTAGGTCGTGGTATCGTTGTAGCGTGTGCGCAGCCCGACAAACAGCGCCATGGCCAGTGCCATGCATACACAGAAAAAAGCATCCTTGCGGCGGTACCCGTCGTCAAACGGGTTCTTTACGGATTTTGTCTCCGCAAGTATTGCAAAGCACATGGC
>CAVDLN010000144.1:0-850 GCA_963609805.1 Erysipelotrichaceae bacterium
GCGGATATATAGTTTGAAAAGCCGTGCTTCCCAAGCCTATTCCCGTCGGATAGTCCGCAATCATGCGCCACACCCCCGGCCAAAGCCGCAGGTGGCGTTCCGTCCCCTCCTGCACAGCAAAATCCAACTCAGAAATAATTTCCGAAACAGGATGAAAATAAATATACCATCCGCTGCCGGCCAATGCAACAGGAAGCAGCGCAATCAGGCAGGTCAGCGATCGGTGACCGTACATGAGCGCGAACAAAAGACAGCCCAGCACAGCCGCTCCGATTCCCAGCAGGGAGTGCGTCTGCCATATAAGAAAACCGCATAGTACGATTACGGCGATACAGGGTACAGCCGTCAAGAGGCGGCGGCGGGACAGCAAGAAAACAAACAGCCAAGGCAGCATCAGAATCAAAAACTGCGCATAACTGGTTGACCAAAGGGTGTTTAAATAATCGGTACCGGTGCGAATCCATCCTATCAGAACAGCACCGAGTCTGTATTCGGTAAGCCAGCCGAAAAGGTTCTCCGGAAGCAGGCGAACAGTTGACAGCAGCACGATCACGATCAACGCAGCGCCAATGCCACCCATACAGCGCTTCAATGCGGATCGTGTATCCATAAGGTTCACAATCAGGAAATACTCGGAAAGAAGAATTGCCATCAGTAAGCTGTCCCTCAAATCGGCCAGCGAAAAATCAACGCTGAATATTCCTCCGTCAATCAGCATGATTCCAAACAGCATCATGAAAGCATCCAACCTGCCGAATCGAAAAGATCGGTGCATCAGAAGTAATTTAAAGCCATAGCCTATCCAAGTCAGAAGAAGCAGGGCGGCCTGCACGTACAGAAGGTCTTCCCA
>CAVDLN010000144.1:860-3151 GCA_963609805.1 Erysipelotrichaceae bacterium
TCCCATATCCAGACAGCAGGCAGCATGAACGCAGAGAGGGCAACTCCTGTCTCCGGAAAGGACAGTACAATGCAAAGCAGACCAATTGCAAGGAAGCAAATCGGAATAATCATCGGGTGTATCCAAATCGTAGAGACGGCAGCCCCGCCTCCCAGTACGGCTGCAATGCAGAAGAGTGCGGCAGGCACTTTCCTGCATGGATACGCGATACGAGTCTCCGGTATTCCGAGCAAACGGCAGGTCAGCCGGTATCCGGCATGTCCTCCGCCGACTGCACCGGCCAAGGAGTTTTCCGTCAGTAGAAACGGCAAGGCTGCCAACGCAAGTACACCGCAATAAGCAGTGCCTTGCAAATCAATGGACGATCCGGATGAAAGAATCGGCTGCAGGATGCGAATCAGGCAGCAGACGACACCGTACAGAAGGAAGAATAAACCGTACAGTCGCGCGGGACAGTCTGCAAGCAGGCGTACCAGCCATCGAGCCGCTGCAAGTATTCGACTGCCTTCCGCCGCCTGAGCAATACGGCAGCGTCGAGCCGACAGCGTATGTATTCCCTGCGTGCGCGTTTCTCCAGGCAGCAGAGCGGTTGGGTCGCGTTTGTAGTCCGTCAGGCACTGACCAAGCAAACTATGCGGCAAAAGGTTGTACAGCCTTGCCGTCATACCGTCAATAAAACCGGATGCGCGGTGTTTGGTCTCTTTCCTGCCGGCCATGTCGTCTTTCTCCTTTCACTCGTATTCAATACTGTTGAATCAGGTATCTTTTTTGTCTTCGCTTAGTAAATCGGGACGGCGTGCACGTGTCAGTGCAAGCGATTCCGCCTGCCGCCATGCGTCAATTTTCTCATGATTGCCCGACAAAAGCACCGGTGGAACGCTCATTCCGTGATATACAACCGGACGGGTATATTGCGGATACTCAAGCATTCCGGAAGAAAAACTTTCTTTCTCATAGCACTCCGCATCTGACAGCACGCCATCTGTAAGACGGGCCACGCAGTCAACAAGCACACAGGCCGGAATCTCTCCGCCGGTCAAAACGAAATCCCCCAGGGAAATTTCCTCATCAACCAGTTCATCTATGATGCGGTGATCCACGCCCTCATAGTGCCCGCAGAGGAGAATCAGGTTGTCATAATCCTTCGACAGCTCACCCGCCACATTTTGATTGAGAACCCGCCCGGCGGGCGACAGGTAAATAACATGACGGCGCCCAGAAAAACCGCACGATAGTTGGTCCTCCAGTATGGCCTGATAGCAGTTATAAATAGGCGGTGCCGCAAGCAGCATGCCTTTTCCGCCCCCGAAGGGCGTATCGTCAACGCGATGCCGCCTGTCGGCGGAATAGTCGCGGATATTGAATATACGCACTGTACAGGCACCGCTCTTCTGCGCCCGTCCGATAATACTTTCCCCTAATACCCGTTCCATCAAATCGGGAAAAAGAGTCATAATGTCAAATCGCACAATTCATTCTCCTCTTGCGGGACAGGGCGGAAAAGCGGAAACGACCTCACATACGCTGTCACTTACACTTACGCTGTCATCGATAACAGCCTCGCCGTCAAACATTCCGTCGATGGGAGTCATCGTAACATGGTCGCCCGGAATGACTTCCTTTACAAAAGCCGCCACAGCAGGCACCAAAACCTGTTCCCTGCCCGTGTCTACCGCAAACATAGGAGACGCCGCACCGTATATTATCTCTGCCACACGGCCCAGCACATGTCCCTCCCGCCCCTGCCTTCCGTCCCAAACGGAAAGGCCTTCTGTATCTGCCAGAAAGTACTGCCCGGTGCGCAGAGGCACATCCGCACGCCGAGCATACAGCACATGTCCGCGTAGCGCGGCCGCATTTTCCATGCATGTCACAGAGTCCAACTCAAGCAGCAGAAACTTCCCTTTCATGACCGACGCACGATGAACGGTCAAGGGAACCATCTCATTTCCCTTCCGCAGGTAGAAACAGGTCAGTCGGCATAAATCCGCCGGACTGTCCGCCCATGGTTCTACCTTGATGCCGCCCCGGCATCCGTGTGTATTGATGATGCGTCCGCACTCCAGGTACGGCGCAAGAGTTTCCGCTGCCATAATCGGGTTCTGTCCTTTCGCTGCTTTTGCATGCATTTCTTACGGGAAAAGTATACCACATCAAGCGGAAAATTTCAATGGAAAAATGCATTTTTTCGGAGTTTGCATTTACTTTTTCAAAAAAATGTGGTACAATCAGCGTATGATGATTGGAAATTTGATGAAAATCACTCCGCTGTATGCGGAATGGTTAGAACC
>CAVDLN010000145.1:0-3142 GCA_963609805.1 Erysipelotrichaceae bacterium
TCGTAGCACTGGACGATGTGGTGGGGCTCATTGTTTTTGCCGTTTCATTCGGTATTGCCAAGGCAATGGAGAGTGGGCATATCGACATGATTTCGGTTCTGGTAAACCCGCTGATTGAGGTGGTTCTCTCCCTCCTGCTCGGGTCTGTCCTGGGTCTGATTTACACATTCATTGAACGTTTCTTCCACTCCCGCAGCAAGCGGATGAGCATATCCGTCGGCTTTGTATTCCTCGCCGTAGGACTTGCCATGCTGGAATGGAAGGTCGGCAGTGTCACGATCGGATTCTCCTCCCTGCTGGTGTGCATGATGATGGGAACCGTATTCTGCAACCTTTGCGATTTCTCGGAGGAACTGATGGACCGGATGGACCGCTGGACCGGCCCTGTGATGGTTCTGTTCTTCGTAATCAGCGGTGCGGAATTGCAGCTTGAGGTCTTTACAAAATGGCAGGTTGTCCTGATCGGACTGGTATTCATTCTCATCCGCTCACTCGGAAAGATCACAGGTGCAGGCGTTTCCTCCCGGTTTATGAAATGTGAGCCGACCGTACAGAAATACCTCGGCATAACACTTCTTCCGCAGGCAGGTGTATGTCTCGGCATGTCTCAGATTGCCGTTTCCACCATGAGCGAACTGGGCTATGCCGATGTGGGACTGCTGATTCGCAACATCTCCCTGTTTGCCGTTCTCGTATATGAGCTTATCGGTCCTCTGCTCACGAAAATCGCGCTGGACAAGGCAGGCGAAATCAAGGAAAAGCCGATTCCGCCTCGCAAGCTCGCAGAAATAAAGGAAAAGCAAAGCAAATAAAACCACCGACAAACGCATTATCCATAACTCCGGCAGCTACCGCGAAAGGGCTGCCGGAATTTTTTTGCATCAAAAAAGCCAACCGCCTAAGCGGTTGATTGAAACCGCCTGCGGTTGGCTAAAGGGATACTGATTGGAATTGAGCCTCTGTACAGGTGATGACCTACTACTCGCCCGTATTATGTACCATCGCTGCCTGCGAAAAAAGCATCCAGCCCGTCCGCAATGCCCTTGGCCGCATGTACTGCGAAGTCACTTTCCTGCATGCGCAGGTCATCTTCCCGGTTGGACATAAAGCCCATCTCCAAAATAGTCGTCGGAACAGCGCTCCAGTTGGTTCCGGCTTTACTGTCCGTTTCCCAGATGCTGCGTCGGCTTATGCCTGTAGCTGCACAGTAGGCATCCAATACCGCTTCCGACAGGCGTCTGCTTTCCGCATAGGCTGCCGCACAGTCCGGATACGGATTCTCTGCGGTCTGGCACACGGTCATGGCACCCTTCATTTCATCATTTTCCCAGCCGTTGGCATGAATCCGTATAAACGCGGATGCATGGTGTCGGTTCGCCACCTGCGCGCGCTCGGCATTGCTGATGTCAACCTCGTTCGTCTCGCGGATCATGACTACGGAGTAACCGCGGCTCAGCAGTTCATCCCGAAGGCTGATGGCCACCCGCAGATTCAGCATATACTCCTCCACCCCGGAAAAAGTACCGGATGTGCCGGATGAGACCTTGGCCTGCGTGCTCTCCGCCCCCGGTCCGATGGGCTCCTGACCGGAGTTTCCCTTGATCTGATGTCCGGCATCAATCACAATAATTCGATTCTTCTTTTCCCCGCTGCCCTCATAGCAGATATCCGTCCCGGGGTGCGCCTCCCCTGTATAGTCAACGGCGGTTCCGTCGGAGAAAACAGACGTGCCGATACCGTCTTCCGTATCTGATTCGCTATCTGTTACATGGATAATCAGATATTCCGTATCCAATTCCTTTCCGCTGTCCCCCTGCCACAGCCAACCGATGCCCGATTCTCCGCAGCCTGCCGCAGAAAGCATAATCGACAGGCAGAGTACGGCAGCCGTAAGAAACTTGATTCCCGATTTATTTTGACACAGCATAGTGTGTTCAATCCTCCCTCCGGATACAGACGCAATCCGCAGACTGTTTCCATGCGCAGATTATAGCACAGGAAGGGTGAAATGTCAAGCCATACGGGCTGCTTTGAGCATGACTGCGGGCAGCATGGCATCGCCCCCCCCCTGCGCTGTGTCGGCCGACTCTCGGCAGTATCTTGCGGAAACAATCAAAAAGCATCCGAAAGTCTCACGGCTTCCGAATGCTTTGCAAAATTCCAATCGATTGCCTGCTCAATCGGCAAACAGCGGGGTTGACAGATAGCGGTCTCCTGTATCCGGCAGGAGAACAACAATGGTTTTCCCTGCGTTTTCCGGACGCTTGGCAAGCTCCACGGCCGCATACACGGCAGCTCCCGAGGAAATACCGACCAGAATGCCCTCGCTTCTTCCAATCAGTTTTCCGGTAGCAAAAGAATCATCGTCGGATACCGGAATGATTTCGTCATAGACAGCAGTGTCCAGTGTTTCCGGGACAAATCCGGCACCGATTCCCTGAATCTTGTGCGGACCCGCCTTGCCTGTGGACAACACAGCCGATGTGGCAGGCTCAACGGCAACAACGCGAACATCCGGTTTGCGGGACTTCAGATAACGTCCGACACCGGTAATGGTTCCACCGGTTCCGACACCGGCCACAAAATAATCGACATTGCCGTCGGTATCCTCATAAATCTCGGGTCCTGTGTGATCGAAATGGGCTTTGGGGTTAGCCGGATTGACAAACTGACCGGGAATAAAGCTGTTGGGAATTTCCTTGGCCAGTTCGTCTGCCTTGTCAATAGCGCCCTTCATGCCTTTGCTGCCATCGGAAAGGACCAATTCGGCGCCGTATGCCTTCATAATCTGACGCCGTTCCACAGACATGGTATCCGGCATGACAATGATAATGCGGTAGCCGCGGGCAGCAGCCACGGAAGCGAGCCCAATGCCCGTGTTCCCGGAGGTCGGTTCGATGATGACGGATCCGGGCTTCAAAATTCCCTTTTCCTCCGCGTCGTCAATCATGGCTTTCGCAACGCGGTCTTTGACCGATCCTGCCGGATTGAAATATTCCAGCTTTGCGAGAATTCTGGCGTTCAGTCCCAATTTCTTTTCGATATGTGTCAATTCAAGCAGCGGAGTTTTTCCGATCAGCTGATCAGCAGAAGTGTAAACGGCAGACATTTTCGTACCCCCTTTGGTTTCTGTCCTTCGTGT
>CAVDLN010000146.1:0-3138 GCA_963609805.1 Erysipelotrichaceae bacterium
GTGACAGCGAGCGATCTTGCATCTCGTCTTGTAAATTCAAATAAACTATCCTCCACAGACGAAAACGGCAAACATATCTTTTCCGACTCCGAAATAGACACCCTTTTGCGGGTACTGTACGGAATGGAAGCGAGCGGTTTCTCCCGGGCAAATGATTTCGTGCTTGCAACGGACGTATCCATGGATACGGTGACCTCCGAACGCGAGGCAGGCATATCGGGGATAGGGTATACGCAAACCGCTGCGCGCGTATATACCTATCCAGGCTATGCATCACACATTTTAGGGCAAACCGGCCCCATTTATGAGGAGGATTGGGAAACATACAAGGAACTCGGATACAGTATGAACGCCATCGTGGGTATATCCGGCTGTGAGGCTGCCTTTGAAAGCTATTTGCACGGACAGGACGGGGTACGCATCGTAGTCGAAGATGAGGACGGCAATATCGTCAGTGAGTACATGAAAAAGGAAGCCGTGGCAGGGCAGGACATCTATTTGACCATAGACATCGACCTGCAAATTGCCGCCGAGGACGGGCTGGCGGAAAATGTTGCCTATATCCGGGATTCATACGGTCGGGAGGAATGCCAATCCGGCGCTGCCGTAGCCATGGATCCGGACACAGGGGAAATCTTGGCCTTGGCTTCCTATCCGAGCTATGACCTGTCCACCTTCAACCGTGATTATGAACAGCTGAGCAACGACGAATCCCTGCCCCTGTACAATCGCGCCCTGTACGGCCTTTATGCTCCGGGATCTACCTTCAAGCCCGGCGTTGCCGCTGCCGCGCTGTCGGAAGGGGTCATCAGCAGCACAACTCTCCTGGAATGTGCCGGAAAATATACTTACTATAAAAGTTATCAGCCGACCTGCTGGGTGTATAACAGCACCGTCAGTTCGACTTACAAGCACGGATACCTGACAGTTCGCGAAGCCATCTGTGTATCCTGCAACTGCTTTTTCTACGAAACGGGACGCCTCCTGGGGATTGAGCAGATGAACCGATACGACCGCCTGTTCGGACTCGGTGAGTCTACCGGCATCGAACTCGGAGAATCAACGGGGATACTCGCAGGGCCGGCTTATCGCAACGAAACGCACGGTGTAACCTGGCAGGCAACGGACACCATTGCCGCCGCAATCGGTCAGTCCGACAATGCATTTACTCCGCTCCAGCTCGGCGTGTATCTTTCAACGCTTGTAAACGGCGGTACGAGATATGCCGCACATCTTCTCCTGAAAGTTCGGGATTTTACAACCCGCACTGACACATATACCACGGAACCCGAGGTTTTGTCATCCTTCACACTGGATGAATCCGTGCGAAGCGAGGTACTGGCCGGTATGCTCGATGCCGTAACGGAATCGGCAGGGGTAAGCCGATACATGGCAAGTCTTCCCTTTTCCGTAGCCGGAAAAACTGGTACCGCACAGACGGGTTCAAAGACCGATAACGGCTTGTTTGTGTGCTGTGCACCGGCATATGACTCGGATATAGTTGTGGCGACCGTCATCGAGAAGGCAGGCGGAGGTTCCTACGCAGCCCTCAGCGCCGCACGAATTCTGGAAGCATACGCAGAAAAGAAAGGATAGATACTCATGCCGCAGACAGACGAATTACAGAGCAGGCGATTTACGAAAAACGACGAAGGTTTTTTTTGCAAGCACTGCGGAAAATGGGTTCCACCGTTGGGGTATTCCTCTCGCAACCACTGCCCCTTCTGTCTATGGTCACTGCATGTTGACATAAATCCAGGGGACAGGGCCAACCCTTGCGGCGGCGAGCTTGAGCCAATCTCCTGCGAGCCGGATGCGCGCAAAGGCTATATCATCATTCACCGCTGCCGATCCTGCGGCGAAATATGCCGATGCCGGGCAGCTCTTAAAGCCAAAGAACAGCCGGACAATCTGAACCTGCTTATTCAGCTGACTGCCGCAGGTCGGGCACCGAGAGGAAAACGCTGAGGATATATTTGCTGCTGTGAGGAAAAAATATGCAAAATCTGTTGAATATTAACGGAAAACTGCTGGGCGTTGATTTCGGCGATAAACGTACGGGGCTTGCAATCTCCGACGAAAACCAGCGCATGGCGTCCGGTATCTGCCAAATTCAGGTTGGAGGAATGCAGAAAACCGCCGCCGAAACAGCGCGAATCGCGCGGGAACGCAATGCGGCAGCCATTGTCGTGGGACTTCCCGTAAACATGGACGGGTCGCACGGACCGCGTTCGGCACACGCAGAAAAATTCGCACGCCTGTTGGAAGAGGAATCAAAACTGCCGATTGCAATGCTGGATGAACGCATGACAACCATGGCTGCGTCCCGCTACCTCAATGAAACAGACACACGCGGAAGAAAGCGTAAGGATGTCATTGATACCCTTTCAGCCGAAATTATTCTGCAGAACGCGCTGGATAAATTGCGCCACATGCGGGAACATGCGGCAGCCGAGCCGGAAAACAAGGAGGAAACATAAGCAATGGGATTCGGATTTGGGAAGAAAATGACATATGAAGAGTTTGACAGACAAAATGATCAGCATGGAACACTGTGGTGGATCGGACGGATACTCATTTTGATTCTGGTATGTGGCACGGTCGGGGTTCTGTTTTGGCGTATTTTCACATCGAGCGATCCGAAGGCCATGCAGGTACTGCAGCCGAACCGCGCGCTGGCGGACGCATACGATGCGGCCAGCGCCGATGATCGGGAACTGACCGTATATTACAATAAGGAACTTCCGAATATCACCTATGAAAAAGGCAGACGCGGTTATTTTTCCGCACAGCGCGTACGCATCATTGAGGAGGCAAACCAGATACAGCTGCTGTTTCGATATAATAACTCCACCATACGCCACCTCAAGGAAGACTACTCCTTGGACGCGGTACCGAGCCGGGATGAGGATCTCTACGACATCACGCTATACGTCGCCTATGATCTGACGCCGGGTGATACATCTGATAATGCGGGCAACGATCCGGCGTCCGTGAAGTTTGTCCGCTATCAACCAACCAGCGTTACGGCAGAAACAAAAGGGTTGTACAACTATCGTTATCTTGTATTTGACGGTATAGATATGACTGTCACAGACACACCGGTTCTTGCCGTCTATGTGGATATTTACTACAAAG
>CAVDLN010000147.1:0-3053 GCA_963609805.1 Erysipelotrichaceae bacterium
CATCTCGCACACGCACTGGGATAGGGAGTGGTATCTGCCGTTTGAGCAGTTCCGCATCCGGCTGGTTGACATGACGGATCATCTGCTGGAAATTCTGGAAAACGACCCGGGGTATCGTTTTCACCTGGATGCGCAGACCGTCGTGCTGGAGGATTATCTGGAGATACGTCCCGCAAGGAGGGACGAAATCATGCGGTATGTCCGTGAGGGGCGGCTTCTGGTCGGCCCGTGGTATGTCCAGAACGATTTTCATCTGACATCCGGGGAATCGACGGTGCGCAACCTGCTGATGGGCACCCGCATTGCGGAGTCCTTCGGCGGATGCATGCAGGTCGGTTACGCCGCGGATCAGTTCGGTCTGTGCTCTCAGCTCCCGCAGATACTGTCCCGCTTCGGGCTGGACAGCTGTGTGTTCGGGCGCGGATTTGCCCGCGGGGAGACGCAGTTTTATTGGGAGGCGGAGGACGGGTCCCGTGTGCTGTGTGAACATATGGCCGCATGGTACAATAACGCGCAGCGCTTCCCCGAGGACCCCGCCGAGGCACTGGAGCTTGCGCGGGAATGCGGGAGGCAGTGCCTGGAGCATGGGCGCACGCATGCGTGTCTGCTTATGAACGGCGTGGATCATCTGGAGGCGCAGGAGAATCTGACGGGCATTCTGCGGGCGGTGAAGCCTCTGCTTGCCGACGATGAGGAGATGTTTCAGGATACCCTTCCGGAGTATCTGGCGAGAGTGCGGGAAGAGGTGCGGGAGCGCGGCCTGACGCTGACCGTCTACACCGGTGAGTTCCGCGACCTCGGTGCTCCCAATGTGCTGACCGGAACGCTCGCCGCACGCGTTTACCTCAAACAATGGAACGCGCGTTCTCAGGCACGTCTGGAGAAGCGCTTTGAGCCTCTGTATGCTGCGGCGTCCATGTACGGTGTGTGCGGCTATCCGCATGACTATGCGGCCTATCTCTGGCGGCTGCTGATTCTCAATCATCCGCATGATTCCATCTGCGGCTGCTCCGTCGGAGCGGTGCATGACCACATGATGGACAGGTTCCGCCGGCTGGAGGAGAATCTGGATGAACTTATTTCCCGCGGGGAGGATGTTCTGCTTTCCCATGTGGACCGCGCGGGTCTGTCGGCGGAGCAGTATCTGATTATGGCTGTCAACCCGACGCAGCTGAACTGGAGAGGCCCGCTGGAGGCGGAGGTTTCTGTCCCGGCCGCGGAGGATACGGGATGCTATGTGCTGGCCGATTCGCGCGGACGTGAGGTGCCGTACCGCATTGTGCGCGAGGAGCGGGGGGTGAATATCCGCCTGCTCAGCCCTATCAATCTGCCGGGTGAGATGACGGTCAACCGCTATACGATACGGTTCTGCCCGGGCGGGCTGCCGGGATTGTCACATAAAACCTATACGCTGACGCCCGCCGCGACCCGCCGCGAGCCGCAGACGGTTCGCTCCCGGCCGCTGCGGCGCATGGAGAATTCCTTCCTGCGGGTGAGTATCAACCGCAACGGAACGATAGATATGACAGACAAGGCAGCCGGCATTACCCACCGCGGACTGCTTCTCCTGGAGGACAATGCGGATCGCGGCGACACATACACGTTCTGCGAAAACGACGGCAGCGAAATAGTCACCAATCAAAATCTGCGTGCGGCCGTCAGCCGCGGGGAGGAGACCCCGGAGCTGCAGTCCCGACGCATCCGCTATGCGCTGAATATTGACAGAGCCATCGGGAGCGGCCGGCTGGACGTGGATATCACCCTGACACTGCGCCGCGGGGATCCCACGCTGGGCGTGGTTATCCGTGTTGAAAACAGCTGCATCCGCCACCGTCTGCGCGTACGGATTCCGACAGGGATTGCGGCAGACGAAAATTATGCCGGACAGCCGTTTGACGTGTTGGTACGCCCGAAGGTCAGCAGCTACCGGCAGGACAGCACGCATCCGAATACGGATTTCTGCGGCATCGAGGCTCCGGACGGATCACATGGCTTCGCGGTTCTGCAGGAGGGATTGTACGAATACGAACATATGACGGGAGAAGAGGACGGTACACTGGCACTGACACTGCTGCGGTCTGTCTGCCGTATCACGGGTGATTTTGCGCATGAGGAAACTATGACGGAAGGCTGGAAAACGGACGCAACCTGCCTCGGGACGAATATTTTCCGCATGGCGCTGTACCCTTACGTGGGAGATCGAGAGACCGCCGCCGTCGCCGCACACGCCCAGCAGTTCATGGCAATGCCGACCGCATTCTGCCGGAGCGTGGATCCCGACAAGTTTACCGGCGGGCGTCCCTTTGTGCAGGGAACCAAACTGTCCGCCATTTTCAGGCGTCCCTTGCCGCATGCGGACAAGGTTATTCCGCGCGATGCGAGGCTGTTCTCATGGGACACGGACAGCATGATTCTGTCCGCTGTCAAGGGAGCCGAGGCGGCGGACGGCAGTATTATCGTCCGCCTGTACAATTCGACTTCCGGGCCGCTTGATTTTGCGTTTACTTCCCGCAAACGCTTATGCGGGGCATCGGAAACCGACCTGCGCGAGCGGGAAAAGAGGGCAGTACCCGTTTTGAACGGGCACAGGCTGGAGCTGCACGCGGCGCCAAAGGAGATACTGACGCTGCGGCTGTATATCCGATAGAGAAAAGAGGTGTTAAAAAACTCAAAATGAGTTTTTTAACACCTCTTTTTCTGCACGCAGGCGCAGTCAATCGGTATGTTCCGCGGAGGTTACCCGGTAGTCTTCCGCTTCCACCGCATCGGTCAGAACCTTGTCCGAAAGAGGGGCTCCCGTGAAGGTTATCCGCGCGGTGCCGGACAGATGGCTTACCTCTGCGTCCGCCACGCCCGGCAGACGGCACAGCGCGCCACGGACAGCCGCCTCGCAGTGACCGCACATCATGCCCTCGATGTGAAGAACCGTGACGGAGGATGTGTCCGGCTTTGTTCCTGCCGGCGGAGGAGTTTGTCTGACCGTCGCTGCCTCCGATGAGGACTTTTCCTTTTTCCGAATGCGGCACAGGTTGAGCCGCAATGCATTTGTTACA
>CAVDLN010000148.1:0-2992 GCA_963609805.1 Erysipelotrichaceae bacterium
GTATGATGATATAATCAATCTGCCACACCATGTTTCCAAGACGAGACCGCAGATGCCGATGTCAGATCGTGCGGCGCAGTTTGCTCCCTTCGCCGCCCTCACTGGCTACGATTCTGCAATCAAGGAAACCGGGCGTCTGACAGATGAAAAGATTGAACTTGACGAGGAAACTTTGACTGTTTTGGACAGGAAATATCAGCTTCTCATGGATGCCCTTGATGAAGTGCCAGAGATTGAGATAACCTACTTCAAACCTGATGAGCGGAAGGCTGGCGGCAAATATGTATCAGCAACCGGTAAGGTCAAAAAAGTCGATGATTTTGAACGGCTGATTACCATGCAGGACGGCTTGAAGGTCCCGATGGATGATGTTCTGAGCATTGATGGAGAGATGTTCTCATTGCTGGAATAATGTCGCTTGCCATGCGACCAAATGAAGTGAATACCGAAGTACAATATGACTGTAAGGTGAGACACCGAGCAGTCATATTTTTATATACGGAGGTACTGAACATGAGAAAGAACTTGACGGAGATCGTATTCATCCTTGATCGCAGCGGCTCTATGAGCGGACTGGAAGCAGACACAATCGGGGGCTTCAATTCCATGATTGAAAAGCAGAAAAAGGAGAATGGCGAGGCATTGATCTCTACTGTTCTCTTTGACAATGTGAGCGAGGTTCTTCATGACCGTGTGCCGGTTCAGAAGGTTGAGCCGATGACCGATAGGGATTATTCCGTTCGCGGCTGCACCGCCCTTTTGGATGCTATCGGCGGAGCAATTCATCACATTGGGAACGTCCACAAGTACGCAAGAAATGAGGATGTCCCCGAACATACACTGTTTGTCATCACAACGGACGGCATGGAGAATGCAAGCCGCCGTTATGACAGCGAGAAGGTCAAGAAGATGATTGAGCGTCAAAAGGAAAAGTACGGCTGGGAGTTTCTGTTCCTCGGCGCAAACATCAACGCTGTTGAAACAGCAAGGCACTTCGGCATCGGTGCGGATCGGGCGGTCAACTACCACTCAGACCACGAGGGAACGCAGCTCAACTACGAGGTTCTGAGTGAAGCGGTTTCTGCTGTCCGTTGCAGCGTACCGCTGGGTACGAATTGGAAAAAGCGTATCGACGGGGACTACGAGTTCAGAAAGGGCAGTAGGAAGAAGTGAGAACGAAAAGGAACAGGTAATATGACTGCAAGCGATGCATCGCTTATTTCAGAACAGAGAAACTCCCTGCGACACTGCTTTTTATTTTGGCAGAGGCGATTTTGAAAAAATATTATTGGCAGTACCAAAAGTCTTGACAATTCCCCTTGTTCGTGCTAAAATATCGGTGTTTTAAACGCATAGACAGGGAACGGACTTGCGCGGTGCCTTTACAGAGAGCTGTGGGACGGTGGAACACGGCAGGCGTCGGAAAGTCCCCTCACCCTTGAGCGGCTGACTGAACCCGGCTTAAAACCGGCAAGGAAGGACGGCCCCGCCGTTATACGGGATTGATGTGCCGCGGCCGGATGCCCGCGGACAGCAAGAGCGGGCGCATAACGGATGACGGTGCGCCAAGCAGAGTGGTACCACGGGAATTTCCCCCGTCTCTGACATGGGACGGGGGTTTTGTATGTCCCGACAGGAAATGGTTTGAATTCTAACTTCGGAGGAAGGAAACAATGAAGTACGATTTTTCCGCTATTGAAAGCAAGTGGCAAAAAAGATGGGAGGATGCGCATATTTTTGAGGCGCAGGATGTTTCCGACAAGCCCAAATTTTACGGATTGGTGGAGTTCCCCTATCCGTCCGGGGTCGGTATGCATGTGGGACACATCAAAGCATACTCCGGTCTGGAGGTTGTCAGCCGCAAGCGCCGCATGCAAGGATACAATGTGCTGTTTCCTATCGGATTCGATGCCTTCGGCCTGCCTACGGAGAATTCCGCCATCAAAACAGGCATTCATCCTCGCCAGCTGACCGATCGCAATATCCATAAGTTTACACAGCAGCTGAAGCGCGTCGGATTTTCTTTTGACTGGACCCGTGTCATAGATACCACGGAAGATGGTTACTATAAGTGGACGCAGTACATTTTCCTGAAAATGTTTGAAAAGGGACTTGCATTCCGCAGTACGGCGCTGGTGAACTATTGCCCGCACTGCAAGGTGGTGCTGTCCAACGAGGATTCTCAGGGCGGAAAGTGCGATATCTGTCACAGCGATATCATTCAGAAGTCCAAGGATGTGTGGTACCTGCGGATTACGGAGTATGCGGATAAACTGCTGGAGGGGCTGGAACACGTGGATTACCTGCCCAACATCAAGCAGCAGCAGGTGAACTGGATCGGAAAGTCTCGCGGTGCATTTGTTAATTTCGGCGTGACCGGAACGGATAAGAAACTGCGCATTTATACCACCCGTCCCGATACGCTTTTCGGTGTTACCTTTATGGTAATGGCACCGGAGCATCCCCTGCTTGCGGAGATGGCCGACCGCATTGCCAACATGGAAGAAGTGCGCGCCTATCAGGCAGAATGCCAGAAAAAGACCGAATTCGAGCGGACGCAGCTGGTCAAGGATAAGACCGGTGTCCGTCTTGAAGGCATTTGCGGCGTAAATCCCGTAAGCGGAAAGGAAATTCCCATTTATATCGCGGACTACGTAATGATGGGATACGGAACAGGCGCGATTATGGCTGTTCCGGCACACGATGAACGCGACTACGCTTTTGCCAAGAAATTCGGTATTGACATCGTCCCCGTTATCAAGGGCGGAAACATCGAAAAGGAAGCCTATACCGGGGAGGGAGAGATGATCAACTCCGGCTTCCTGAACGGACTCGACAACAAAGCGGATTCCATTGCCCGCATGATTGAGTGGCTGACAGACAACGGTGTCGGAGAAGGCGGCGTCCAGTACAAAATGAAGGACTGGGCATTTAACCGTCAGCGGTATTGGGGTGAGCCGATTCCGATTGTGTATTGCCCGCAGTGCGGCAT
>CAVDLN010000149.1:0-2955 GCA_963609805.1 Erysipelotrichaceae bacterium
CGGCAACGCGGCGATATAGTCCAGAACCTTTTCTACCTGGGCAATCAGTTCGATACGTCCTACACGGATCCCCTGTGGATGAATCTGTATATCGACTGTGACGGAGAGAATGCGGGTTGGAATACTTTCGATTATGTAATCAATAAATCCGCTTCCTCCGCGGACACGGTTGTACTGGAACGCTTTACGGGAGACGGATATGCCTCCGAGAAGGTTGCGGACTGCGCCTATACGGTTGACGGCCGCTACATGACGGCCTGCGTGAAAAAAGCCGACATCAGTCTGTCCGGAGATGATTTCACGGTGAATTTTACATGGACGGACAACGTGCATGATGCTGCCGACACCGGGACGGGGGGAGGGAAGACCCGCGTACAGCAGCTTTTCCGGTGATATTCTGGACTTTTATACTTCGGGTGATGTGGCGCCCGGAGGACGTTTCAAATTCAGTTATGTCAGTACGACCGATAACGCAGGTGCCGGCGGCGCATCCGACACGGAAACCGATGCGGACACGACGGAGGAGGACAAGCGGACTGAGAGTGAAACAGCCTCAGCAGAGTCAGGCGAGTGCAGGTCCGGGCTTGCCGGCATGCAATGGTCCGTTTTGACTGCCTGCGCTGCGGCAATGTCCGTATCGATGGTTTTGCTGCGCAGGCGTAAGAAGCATTCAAGAGGGAAGTAACCGGCAGGGACTGTCAAAAACTCATTTCGAGTTCTTGACAGCCTCTCTTTCCCTTTGAAAATGCATTGACAGCCGCCTCCCGGCATGGTATAATTGGAAGCGAAATGCCGGAGGCGGATGCCTTCCGAACAATTAAGGAGAGAATCACCATGGGTATCAATCAGCAGCTGTTTGAATACATAGCGGCGTGCCCGACCGCATTCCACACAGTGGCACATACGGCGGAGATGCTGGAGGATGCGGGGTATATGCGTCTGTCCGAGGCGGAGAGGTGGACACTGCGCCCGGGAGAGGGATATTTTGTTACAAGAAACGGCTCGTCGCTTATCGCCTTCCGTGTCCCGGAGGATGAGTTTTCCGGATTCATGATTGCCGCCGCACACGGAGACGCACCGACCTTCAAAATTAAAGAAAACGCAGGCATTACGGATAAAAACTATCTCCGGCTGTCTGCGGAAAAATACGGCGGCATGCTGTGTGCGACATGGATGGACCGACCGCTCGGCATCGCGGGGCGCGCGGTGGTACGCACACCCAACGGTCTTGAGACACGCGTGGTTGATCTGGGACACGATCAGGACGGAAATCCGGTCGCAAATGCCATCATTCCGTCCGTTGCCATACACATGAACCGTGCGGCCAATGAGAATGCGTCATACAATCCGGCGGTGGATATGGTGCCGCTGGCGGGGCTTTCGTCGGATGCGGGAGATCTGCGGGAACGCATTGCCGCGGCGGCGGACGCCGAACCGGAGGATCTTCTGACCTGCGATCTGTTCCTCTACAATCTGCAGCCCGGGATGGAATGGGACGGCCTGATCGCGGCACCGCGGCTGGACGATCTGCAGTGTGCCTTTTCCTGCACGGAGGCGTTTATCGACTCCGGGGAGGAGGATGGCCGTGAACGCAACGGGCGCGCAGTTCCGGTACTTTGCCTGTTTGACAACGAGGAGGTTGGTTCGCAGACGCGGCAGGGAGCGGCGTCCACATTCCTTTCGGATGTTCTTGCGCGTATAGCCGACTGCCGCGGACTGACGCGGGAGGAGTACCTGACGCGCCTTGCGTCCAGCTTCATGCTGTCGTGTGACAACGGACATGCAATTCATCCCAACCATCCGGAATTTGCCGATAAAAATCATGCGGTATCACTGGGGGGCGGAGTGGTTATCAAGTATAATGCGAGCCAACGCTACACGTCGGATGCCCTGTCCGCGGGGATATTCCGACTGATATGCGACGATGCGGGTGTTCCCGTTCAAGTATACACCAACCGTGCGGATATGCCGGGCGGATCCACCCTCGGCAATATTTCCGGAACGCAGGTGTCCGTCCCGACGATTGACATCGGATTGGCGCAACTGGCCATGCACGCATCGTATGAGACGGCCGGCGCTGCCGACACCGGTTATATGGTGCAGGCGTTGACGGCTTTTTTCCGTCGGTCGCTGGCGATGAACGGCGACGGATGCTACGCACTGCTGTAAGCTGTAAGCTATCACTTCATACGGAAAGGAAACCGAATTATGACATATGTAGTATCTGATTTGAACGGGCATCTGGATGAGTTCCGCGAGCTGCTGGAGAAGATCGGGTTCAGCGAAAAGCGCGATATCATGTATGTATTGGGCGATATTGTGGATTACGGACCGCAGCCCATCGAGCTTGTGCAGGATCTGAGCATGCGCGTGAATGTCTACCCGATTGCAGGCGACCATGATTATACGGCTGCACGCATGCTGACCGCCTATGAAAAAATGCTGAAAACCGGGCAGAAAAGCGAAGAGTTTGCCTCGGAAATGTCGGAGTGGATTCGTGACGGCGGGCGGACTACCATGGAGGAATACAGGCAGCTGGATGATGACGAGCGGGAGGGCGTGCTGGATTACCTGACGGATATGCCGCTGTATGAGGAGGCAACCGTCGGCGGGCGGGACTATCTGCTGCTGCATTGCGGCATCTATGACTTTACGCCGAATCTGGAACTTGACGAACTGGAACCGGACGACTTTTTTGCCGAATCCCCGGAACCGGACAGCATGTATTTCGAGGATAAAATCACGATTGTCGGACATATGCCGACTACAGAGGCAAGCAACGTCGACGCAAGCATTTACCATGGAAACGGAATCCTGTTTATCAATTGCGGATTGGCTCAGGGCGGTCGGCTGGGCTGCCTGCGGCTGGAGGACGGAGCGGAATTCTATGTATGACGGAAGGGGTGCACAGCGGGGCAGGGAAGGAAAACCCGGTGAAGCGGAACCCGTGTACAC
>CAVDLN010000150.1:0-2874 GCA_963609805.1 Erysipelotrichaceae bacterium
CAGCAGAGTTCTGCCACAACTGCGAAAACGGGAGGGAATCAGTATGAAAAAAAGAATCATCACCATCAGCCGAGAATTCGGGAGCGGCGGACATACAATCGGGAAAGCGGTTGCCGAACGGATGGGTATTTCCTTCTACGACAGCCAACTGATTACAGAGGTTGCGAAAAAGAGCGGACTTTCCGAGGAATTTATCCGTGACAATGAGGAGTACGCCTCCCACGCAAACAGCTTTCTGTACCAAATCGCCATGAGTGCAGCGGGATCCTACGGATATCCGTCCATTTATCAGAAGCTGTATGAGGCACAGATGCATGTCATTGAGGACTTGGCCGAAAAGGAGACATGCGTCATCATCGGACGCTGCGCCGACTATATTCTGCGCGCCCGCACCGACTGCCTGCATGTATTCATCCACGCCGACATGGAGCACCGTGCCGCCCATGTATTGGAACGGTACGGCAAGACAGAGAAGCCGATTGAGCAGCGGCTCAAGGAAATGGACAACCGCCGGCGCAATTACTATCGCTTCCATACAGACCGTGACTGGGGCGTATGCAGCAACTATCATCTTGCCCTGGACAGCGGCCTTTTGGGCGAGGAAAAATGCGTTGACCTGATTTTGGATGCTGCGGATTTCAAAGCGCAGTGACGGAAATCCGCTTACAGTCCGAATCCTTCACGGACCGCGGATCGTCTGCTTATCCGACAGCCCTTCCCCACACTGCAAAGGAAAACCCCTGTGCCCGCATACGGGCACAGGGGTCTTTCTGTTTGCGAGTCTGCTCCCCGACGAAGCGGAAAATCAGAGTCCGAGAAGGCTGTACATAATTTTGTATATATCCGTGTTGTCCATTCTGGACGGAAAGTAATCCGCCGAAATCGTCGCCTCCGTCTGCAGCCTGATAAAATACGGCACGTCAACCGATGTATGCCAGCCGTTTGTGAACAGGTATCTGTTCAGCTGGGATTTATTCTCCGCCAGCTTCATTCCGCCGCTCTCGTGATCGGCTGTTACCAAAACGGCCGCTCCCTGCCGGTCCTGCAGGGTCTCGCAGACAAGCTCGACGGTCTCGTCAAAATTCCGCATATGGCTGACCATTCCGGTAAAGTTCTTATCATGGGACATCTTGTCGATATATGCGCCCTCAACAATGAGTATGTAGCCGTTCGGAAAATGCTTCTCCATATACTGCAGCGCGAATTCCGTCATCATGCTCAGCGTCGGCGCCTCATCCGTACCGTTCTCCGATGAAGTGGACGTAAAAGCCGCTATGAGTCGGTCTGCCGTCATGTCAAGCTCATCCATGGACGATGCAAAAGTGAATCCGGCAGTCTCGAACTCCTCCTGCGCGTCGGCGTAATTCTGTGAGGTACGCCCCATCAGCAGGTCAGCCGGCCCGACGATCTGTGAGGCAACAATAGCCTTGGAAAGCTCACGGTCGGCGGCATGCGATGAAAAGCAGGCGGAGGTAGCTCCGCTCAGCATGTCTGTTGTAACAACAGCCACACCATAGCCTGCTGCCTTCGCCTGTTCGGTAATTGTTGGAATATCCTCTCCGTCGTGGTGTGTGACCTCATAATTGTTATACTTACGGCCCGTCGCCAGTGCACTGGCGGCGGCTGCGCTGTCCGTGCAAACCGTGTGGTTCGAGAAGGTGGAAATGTGCCCGGTGTATTCCAGACTGTCAACGTACATGGTGCGGTCGTAGTATAGCTCGGTATTCCGGATGTGATTGTCACCCATGCCGTCGCCGATAAGCAGCACCACCCTGCTTGCCTGTCCGCGCAGCTCGTCAAATGTGGTCATGCTGCTCCAGCCGGACAGATCCAATGTGCATCCGACCTCCCCGTCGGGGATTTCATAGGAAACCCGTTCACTGAAATGTCCGTTCCCGTAGATGGCGAAGCGCATCGTCCCCGTCGTTCCGGTCTTGCGTGCAATGCGAAGCCCGCCGGTCACGGTGCCTTGGAATGTGCTGTCAAAAATAACGGTGACAGAAGCGCTGTAGCCGTACATATCAACCGCAAGCGCACCGTCCGGCACTGTCAGAACGGTGTTCCCGCTCAGGCGTGTCTGACCGCCCAGCACCCGCATCGCGGCGACTTTCCCGCCTTCCAGCGTGGCATTCTCCAATGTCAGTCTTCCCTGGGTACGCGCCAGAATCTGCGCCTCGGACGAGGATACGGTTCCGTTCCGTATCGTCAGCTTACCGGTGGCAGGGACAAGCACCCCGTAGGAAAAGGTTCCCAGCGAGTCGAGCGTCGATACCGGCGAGGTAACGGTGTATGTATGTCCTCCCAGATCAAGAATCACATTTTTTCCGACCGGTGCGGACAGACTTCCGCCCGATGCATCCCGCAGCAGCGTAACCGTCGCTCCGTCCGCTGCCTTTGTCATGGCCAGCGAAAGGTCGGAATATCTCTCCGTTCCGATCACGGCAGTTACCTGCCCATCGTCCGTGGAAAGATTTACATCGCCTGTCGCCGTTATGGAGGCGGACAGCGTGCCGTTGGTAATAACGGCATCCATCGAGTGACCCGAATCGGTGCGGAGAGTCAGACTGCCGCTCAGTTCGAATCCGTTGAGATCCAACACAAAGGACAGATCGCGGTCTGCGGCCTCAATAACCCCTTCTTTGAGGGTTATATTGCCCAGCAGGACAATGTACGCGTTGGCTACACGGGCCGCGGCCAGCAATGCATCCGCTCTGTCCACCGTAAAGCCGATCCGTCCCGCTTCTCCCGTGTCTCCCTTGTCGCCCTTTTCACCTTGAGCGCCGGTATCTCCCTTGTCGCCCTTTTCGCCTTGAGCGCCGGTGTCTCCCTTGTCGCCCTTTTCACCTTGAGCGCCGGTATCTCCCTTGTCGCCCT
>CAVDLN010000151.1:0-2827 GCA_963609805.1 Erysipelotrichaceae bacterium
AAATGTGCCTGTGCCGATCGGTATTCCCGAATACTCCTTTTTTGGAGCATTTCCTCTTTTGCCTCGTCGACCGCACGCCGTGCGCGGTTCTCGTCAATTTCTTCCGGACTTTCGATTGATTCTGCCAGCACAAGTACTTCATTATTCTCTGCCTTAACAAGTCCGGCAGATACAGCGGCAAACTTTTCCGGCTGCCCCGGCAATTTATATTTAATTATCCCGGGAACCACCGCGCTTATCATATTACTGTGATTCGGCAGTATTCCGTGTTGCCCCTGCAAGGTGGGAACGATTATGGACTCGCAAGGGCCTTCATAAAATGCACGGTCAGCTGCAAGAATATACACCTGAAAGGATTTCACACGGCATCTCCTGCCAGCTGTTTTGCTTTTGCAGCGACATCATCAGTGGTTCCCACATTGTAGAATGCCGCCTCGGGATAATCATCCATCGTTCCGTCAATAATCGCCCGAAACCCTCTTATGGTCTCTTCCAGCGGCACATAAACACCCGGAATGCCCGTAAATTTTTCGGCGACATGCGTCGGCTGCGACAGAAATTTTTGAATCTTTCTGGCGCGGCTGACCGTCACCTTGTCCCCATCGCTCAATTCATCCATACCCAGAATTGCAATGATATCCTGCAACTCATTATATTTCTGCAGGATTTCCTGTACCTTTCGCGCAATCCGGTAATGTTCTCTGCCTACAATATCCGCCTCAAGAATGCGGGAAGAGGAGGCAAGAGGGTCAACAGCAGGGTAAATGCCCTGTTCGGCAATTTTTCGACTGAGCACCGTTGTGGCGTCCAAATGCGAAAAAAGTCGTTGCGGGAGCAGGATCGGTCAAATCGTCTGCCGGAACGTATACAGCCTGAACAGAGGTTACGGAACCGCTCTTTGTCGATGTAATTCTTTCCTGCAAGGCACCCATTTCCTCTGCCAGCGTCGGCTGATACCCCACAGCGGACGGCGTTCGCCCAAGCAGCGTTGAAACCTCACTGCCCGCCTGAACGAATCGAAAGATATTGTCTATGAACAGCAGGACATCTTTGTGTTCCTCGTCGCGAAAATATTCCGCCATTGTCAGTCCGGAAAGTGCCACACGCATACGGACACCCGGCGATTCATTCATCTGTCCGAAAACCAGAGCCGTTTTGTCGGAAACGCCGCTTTCCCGCATTTCCGTCCAAAGATCATTTCCTTCCCTGCTGCGCTCGCCTACTCCAGTAAAAATCGAATATCCGCCGTGCTCCATTGCGACATTGTGTATCAGCTCCTGAATCAATACCGTTTTACCGACACCGGCACCGCCGAACAAACCGATTTTACCTCCTTTAGGGTACGGCTCCAACAGATCTATCACCTTGATCCCCGTTTCCAGAATCTCAACTACGGGACGCTGCTCCTCGAAGGATGGCGCCTGTCTGTGTATTTCCCATCGCCTTTTCGTATCCGCAATCGGCTCTCCGCCGTCTATGGGCTTTCCCAGCACGTTGAACATTCTGCCCAATGTGCATGTACCAACAGGAACCCGGATTCCGTGTCCGTCCGCTTTGACCTCCATGCCGCGGTATAATGCCTCGCTTTCGGCAAGCATGATACAGCGAACCGTATTATGGCCGATATGCTGTGCGACCTCCATGACACGTTCCTGACCCCTTACGGAAACCGTCAGGGCTTCCTTGATTTTCGGATGTTGTCCCGATTCAAAGCAAACATCCACGACAGGACCTGATATTTGTGTAATCTTTCCCATACTCATACATTTACCGCCTCCTTTATCCGTTTCTGCTTTTGCGCCTTTGCGCCGGATGACACCTCTGTTATTTCCTGCGTGATGGCGGCCTGACGGACACGATTGTACTGAACCGACAAATCATCCAGTAATTTCTGCGCATTATCGTTTGCGGCACTCATCGCCGTCATACGGGCGTTCTGCTCGCTGCAGAAGCTGTCTACCAGCGCGCTGTAAATTAAGCCGGACACATAGCCGCTCATCACATTATCAAGGACAGCCCCAATGGACGGAGTGAATTCAAACGGTACAGAAACCGCTTTTTCCTTCGGAGAAGTTTCGAACTGCGTGCGGTGAAAGGGCAGCAGCCGCGTGGAAACCGCCTCCGCAGACAAACCGTTTTTCAGATCCGTATATACAACAAATATCTTGTTCACTTCTCCGCTGTCAAATAAGCCCAGCAAAATGGAACTGATCTCCCTGGCTCGCTGCATAGTCGGATTCTGAGCCGTATACAGAAAGCTGCGCTCAATCGGTATATGGCACTGCAGGAAGAATTGACGCCCGTACTCCCCTACGACAAACAGTTTTGTATTCGGGTGTTCCGACAGAAGTTTCTGTGCTTCCCTGATGACATTCTGGTTGTATGCACCCGCAAGTCCCTTGTCGGCGGTAATTACAAGTACCCCGTAAGTACCGTCCGGCACCGGGCTTCCGTCGGCGGGATAGAAATATCTGCTTTCAAGATTTTTGACAGTACGAAAAATCCTCTTGATTTCTCCCTGCAAAGCGCTGAAATACGGTCTGGTTCTGTCGAGCTCGCTTTTCGCCTTCCGCATTTTTGCGGACGCAATCAGATACATGGCGTTTGTAATTTTCTGAGTGTCCTTTACGCTGTCTATTCTTTTCTTTATCTCCCTGGTGTTTGCCACCTACCATCACCGCCTTACTTACTGCCTGCCCGATTTCCACATGCTTAAGAACTCCTTGGACAATCCGATGATTTCCTTCCGCATGTCATCGGAAAACAGACCGGTCTGCGTTATCCGTCGGCAAAGGTCGGGTGCTTTTTCCTCCACATAGCCTATCAG
>CAVDLN010000152.1:0-2823 GCA_963609805.1 Erysipelotrichaceae bacterium
CTCCACAACGCCGGCGTGAACATGCGGGCATTTGGAGGCGGCGATATGAATACCCATTCCGGTTCCGCAAAAAATGAGCGCACGTTCAAACTCACGCTCCGCAATCATAGCACCGACGCGCAGTCCGAGTCGGTGAAACATCAAATCTGTGTCGTTCGGGTCGCTGTCGGCTCTGACACCGATATCGGTAATCTTCCAGCCCTTCCTGACCAGATGTCCGACGACCGCCTCCTTCAGCGGAAATCCTGCGAAATCGGCGGCAACAAGCAATTCCTTTTCAGCGATGGTCTTCATACGGCCTGCCTCCTTTGTGCATTTCGTTGGTTTATTTACGGCAAAATATACGCCGTTTGATTAATTGTACCATCTTTTTTGTATGCTGTCAATAGCGAGCCGGGAAATTCCCCCGTACGAGGAATACAAACTATGCAAGCCATGCAGCTACAAAAGCCGCATCCGGCGCAATGGCCGGACGCGGCAGGGGAAACTATAGGAAATCAACCGTTTCAGTGCTTGCGCTTAGCCAGCGTAACTGCTGCACCGGCAGCCAGCAGCAGAACAGCAAACCCGCTCAGAACGGACTTACAGCCGCTGGTTTTCTCACCCGCAGTGGTAACCTCTTCTGCCTTCGCTGTTGTCTCGGACTGCGGCTCCGCGTCGGTATCGGGAGCATCCGTTACGGATTCATCCTCCACAGCCGTCGTTGCTGCCTCTGTAGCCGATTCAGTCTCGGGCGCCTCGGTCTGGGTAGGTTCCTCTGTCTCGGTCGGGGCTTCCGTGGTAGGCTGCTCAATCAGCGTGTACTCTGCGGTGATGATAATGTTCGCGTCGCGCAGGGAATATGTCTTCCACTTTCCTTTATAGCCTTCCTTCTCGGGAACCTCCGGCTCATCGATGAACACGGTTCCCGCCTCAAAGACCACACGATCCACAACCTGACCGCTCGCCATGAAGGTTGCGGTATACGTCTTGTACTCGTGTGCGTACTGATAGGCAGCGTCCTCACTGTCAAAGAAAGCGACATACTCGAAATCAATGGTACCCGACGATGCCTTCACCAGATAGTCAAGGCGCAGGTAGCTCAATTCATAGGTGTCGGTATTCAGCGTGGCGATGCCGACCGTTGTCAGATCATACACCTCGGTATGCCACTGGTTGTCCGCCTTGACCTTGCGGCGGAAGGAACTGCCCGCAACAGGACCTGCCTCGGTGGAGCTGAGGAAAAATTCCATCTTGTCCTCAACCGCGGTCCGGTAGCGTACAGCCAGATAGCGCGCACCGATTCTGACACCGCTGAACAACATAACATACGGATCATCGCCGGTAACCGTGACCGTAGTCACACCGGTTGTGCTGTCCATCTCGGTCGTCACGTTGTGACCTGCCTTTGCCAGTGTGGATCCGTCAATCAGCAGCTTAGGTGTTGCATCGCACGGAGTGCGGACGTCCTTCTTTTCGAATGTATAGGAATAAGTACCATCCTCGTTCTTGGTCACATCCCACTCAACGCCTTCCTCATCGGCATAGGTTGCGGCGTCTCCGTCAAACGTAACCTGCGACTCCTGCAGAACGGCCGTCTTGGTGACGTCATGCAGCTCGTTCTCCTCAAGGTAGCTCATCAGGCCCGCCTGCGTTGTAAAGCCAGCGATATAGGCGACATCGATGCTTTCGTTTCCGGAGAACTGGTAGGATCCGCCGCTCCAGTTGCGCGCCTCCAGCGGGTCAAAGCGGAAGTTGTACACACTCTGGGTATCATTGTCATAGAACTGGTTCTTTGACATATCGACAATCACGTAGGTCCATCCGCTGCCGTTTGCGGCAATGGGGAACTCGATCATGTTGTTATCCGATGTAATGCCCGCACCCTGAGAAATGTAAATCTGCATACGCGGAATGATGGAATGGTTGTTGTACTTGATAAGCAGCCAGCGTCCGATCTTGGTCGTGGCACCCTTTACGTAGTAGACGTTGGGGTCACCGGACTCCGTGGATGCAAAGGTGGCATACCCTTCCCCGCTGTCGGTAATGGACATGCGGGAGCCTGCGCCGTTTGCCATGTCGGACGCATCCAGTCTCCAGCACGGCGTGCTTTCGACTTCCTTGTCATCGGGAACGGAATTCACCGCCTCCGTGACCGTGATATCGGTGAACTTTACGATATCCATGGACACACCGTTGTCGTCGGTTCCCCGGGCGATAATCTCGGAGTAGGTGCCCTCCGGCAGGTCTATAAACAGATTGCAGGTGTTATTGCCCGCATTGTAGGTAGCCGTAATCCACGAGGCATGCTCCTCGCCGTCCACAATCAGTGTATAACGGCGTACGGCGGCATCAGAGCCGGTCGTCACCTTAAGATAGCAGGAAAACGTCGAGGATACGGCAGCATCCTGCGCCAGCGATCCGCCGGCAAACAGAACGGGAGCATCGGTTGATGTAGTGGTGTCGGCTGTCAGACCCGTCATCTCCGTGACGGATACACTGTACGTTTCGTCCGCTGAAACAGGTACCACGGCAGCAAACGCCGCAGACAGCACCAGCACAGCAGTCAGCATGAGAGCCAGCAGTTTTTTCACTGTACATTCCTCCTTGCGCATGCACAAGCATGCTTTGTGTTGTTATTATACACTAATCCGTCACGGTTGTCAACATATTGTTTGTAAATTTTTGTCACTTACGCGTATACGGAGACATCTCTTCAGCGGACACAAAAGCTCCCGCCCGTAACCGGGCGGGAGCTTTTGCTTTTAATTTGAAATGAAATCAGTTGTGCTTGCGCTTTGCAAGAGCGACAGCCGCGCCTGCAGCGATCAGCAGGACGGACAG
>CAVDLN010000153.1:0-2584 GCA_963609805.1 Erysipelotrichaceae bacterium
AATGATCGTGCAGCTGAGATATGTATTCTTGCCAAGACATCTGCAGGCGACAGAGGGAGCGAGACGACGTCGGTGGGAACATGGATTCCCCACGGATAGGAACACGGGCTGGTAACGCGGCGACTGCTGCCGCGCAGTTATTTGCGGATTATCACACCGAAGGGAGGCGAAACCTACGGAAATCAAACACAAAACAAAATTTAAAAAGGAGATGGTAAGACATGAACAAGATTCAACTGATCGATGCCGAGAGCCTGTATTACAAGCCCCTGGAGCATCCCAAAATGCTCATTGACGGTGTGCTGTCAAACGGGCTTGCCATCCTCGCCGGTGACTCCAAAATCGGCAAGAGCTGGATGGTCCTTTGGCTCTGCCTTCAAATCAGCGGCAGCGAGCCTGTCTGGGGATTACCTACGAGAAAGACAGATGTTGTATACCTTGCTCTTGAGGATCGCGAGTGGCGCGTTCAGCAGCGTATGCAGGAGCTTACGGAAACGCCGCCGGAGAACCTGCACTTCGGTTTCTCCTGCGGGCGTTTGGGTTCGGAGCTTGAAGGACAAATTGAGGACATTCTGAAAAGCAATCCGGCAACCGGTCTTCTGTTCATTGATACGCTTCAGATGGTCAGAGACAATGTATCCGGCAAGGTTAATGCCTAAGAAAGAGGTCACGGCCTGCACGAATGCGCTGACCATGCTCCGCAAGGAGAAGAAAACTGCCTTCAACATTTTTGAGGATAATCCCAAGTTGCGCGAGCTACTGAAATGCGAATTTGACGCGAGGCTTGAGAATGATCCGTACCTGTCAACGAATGAAAAGAAGGCAATACGGGGACAGGCTGTGCCGAGAGAAGAGCTATCTTCTCTTAGCAGGTAATGTGGCGTCGTTTTGGAGCCAAATTTCAAAGCAAAAACAGTCTTGGCTCCGATTTGGCGCCAATCAAATCTCAAATGAAAGGAACATGAAGCCATGAATATTCAGGAAATACAAATCAGCAAATGCCGCGCGTTTGAGAATAACCCTTACAAAGTTAAGGATGACGCAGCAATGGAAATGCTCACTGAGAGCATCAAAGAAAACGGTATTTTGATACCGATAGCGGTAACGCCGCAGGACGGCGGCTTTGAAATTATCAGCGGTCACAGACGAATCCATGCGGCGAAAAAGGCGGGCCTTGCCACAATTCCCGCCTTTGTTCGTAAGCTCGACAGAGACAGCGCGGTAATCTTCATGGTGGATTCCAACCTCCACCGTGAAGGTCTGCTGCCGTCCGAAAAGGCATTTGCCTATCGTATGAAACTCGAGGCAATGAAGCACCAGGGGCGAACTTGTGCCCAACCTGGGCACAAGTCAGTGCAGCTTCTTGCAGACCAAGGTGATGACAGCCGAACTCAGGTACAAAGATATATCCGCCTGACCTATCTTGAAAAGGGACTTCTCAATCTGGTAGATGATGGCCGAATCGCCCTCACGCCTGCCGTTGAGCTTTCGTATCTGATGCCTGAAGAACAGCAGAATTTGCTCATGACAATAGAAAGCGAGGACTGCACCCCGTCTTATTCTCAGACGGTACGTATGCGCAGGCTCAGTGAGCAAGGTTTGCTCTCATCGGACAGCATATTCAAGATTATGTCCGAAGTCAAGGGTAATCAGAAGGAATATCTGAAATTGCCTACAGAGAAATATGACCGTTACTTAAAGCGATTCCGTACGCCAAAGGAAAAGGAAGAATTTATAGAAAAGGCTCTCGACTATTACTCCAAATACCTGGAACGCAATAGGGATCGAGATCGATGAGGAGGGACGGTATGACGAACTTTATTGTAGGTTTCGGCGCGGATGACCACATTTATACTGTAAACGGCGTGCGCTATGTCGTTCAGAGCCGCTATAATCCGATAAATTTCAGAAATCCGGAGCAGAACACGAGAATAAACAGCCGAATCGAAAAATATCTCGCAAGTGATTTCGCAGAATTGCCAATAACAAAGTCCGATGGTAATATTGACTGTGAATATGTGTATTTGGCTGCCGGGAAGGAGGAAAACAATGCAGCCAAGAAATAGTAAAGAACAAATCGGGATTACGGCCCTTTACTGCCGTCTGTCTCGTGATGACGGAATGGACGGCGACAGCAATTCCGTTACCAACCAAAAAAGATTGCTCTCCCAAAAGGCCAAGGAAATGGGATTTTCCAACACAAAATACTATGTCGACGACGGTTATACGGGGACCAATTTCAACCGTCCGGGCTTTCAACAGATGCTCAGCGATATTGACATGGGCTATGTGACCGCTGTGATGGTAAAAGACCTGTCCCGCCTCGGCCGTGATTACGTATCCGTAGGCAACTATACGGACAGCTATTTCCCTGAGCACGGGATTCGCTTTATCGCCGTGAACGATGCAATCGACAGCGAGGAGGGTGAAAGCGAGATTGCTCCGTTCAAGAACATTCTCAACGAGATGTACGCAAGGGACATTTCCAAGAAAATTCGTTCCTCACACCGCCTGCGCGGTAATATGGGTGAACCGCTGTCACAGCCACCATATGGTTATATGAAAAGCCCTGAAAACAAGAAAA
>CAVDLN010000154.1:0-2547 GCA_963609805.1 Erysipelotrichaceae bacterium
GGTTTCCATCATCAAATCGACATCTGGGTTTGTCTGTTCGAAGCGGGTTCTGTTCCACTGCTCACCCGTTCCCGGACCAAGGTTATACGGTGCGTCCGCTCCGCCGGAGCCAAGAAGTGTGATCTCTTCCTCCTTTACCTCCTCCCAGAACAAAATAACCGTTTCCAGTGCCTGACTGTCTCCGGTTGCACGGTAAAACTCACACAGTCCCTCAAAGCAGGACATCATTTCATATGCTTTGGCAATACTTTCGCGGGGATTCCCATTATCCCCGATTCGGTAGGGGGACTTCCCTGCCCAAATTGCCTCAAATATATTTTCTCTTCCGCAGCATCCGACACGGACAATATGCGATGCCAGTTCCATTGCAGCCGAATCTCCTGTCGCATGGTACACCCGCATGACGGGCTCCAGAATTGAGGAGGATTCGATCCCGTAAAAAGCCCACCCGGTTTCGGTAATCGGCTTTCGGGGGCTGTCGCCTACCTGCGCATTGGTATAGCGAACCAAACGCACACACGCATCCAACGCATCCGCCGAGCCGGTAAGTTCATAGTAGGAAAGAAGCCCCATCAGGGCATACTTGCGCTCCCACAAATCCGATCCGTGCGTGCCCTGCGGCTGCAGTGCATCCTGAACCGTAGACAGACATCCGTCCGCCCGCTGGATGCTCATCATATCAGCCGCAGAATCATCCACAATCCGTCTCAATTCCGGATCGCCGGTGTATGCGCACAGCATGCAGGCTGCACGCATGAGTTTTCCCCAGAATTCACCCGTCGCAAACTGATCTTCCGTATTGCGAAAGAAATCCGCCAGGGCATGCATGTCTATTTTCTTGAGTGTTCCTTCACAGACAAGACGAATCTTTTCATCGGCCGTACCGGCCAGTTTGACACATCCTGCCCCGAGGTCAAACTGTTTGTCCAAGGGATGCCTTATCATAACCGTTCCTCCTGCAAGCTTAATTTATTATTGTAGTTTTCCGTCCCCGAAATCGGGTGTATAACCGGTCTGCGCGGACGCTCTCCCCTGACGATAGCCTTTTATTCCGAGCCTGTCGGCTTCATCCAGCACGGAACGATATTCAAAGTCTGTCAGGTGACGGCGGAGAGCCGGACGAATACCCTGACTTTCCAGCTCGGTTCGTACCTGCTCCGAAATCCTGAAAGCGGGATCAAGAAAATCGGGCGTATATTGACTCATCACCGATACAAGGATGTCGTCCGTCGGGAGCAGTCCCGCAAGTTTTCCCAGTACGGAGAAGGAGTCCCTTCTGCATCCGGGCAAAACCAGGTGACGCACCAGCAGTCCCCGCTGCAGAAGAGATCCGTCCTCCGTAAATTTTGTTTTACCTACCTGCCTGTACATTTCCGTGATTGCATCCGCTGCGACGTCCGGATAGTCCGGTGCGCCGGAGAGAACCCCTGCCAGCGTGTGCGACGCATACTTGAAATCGGGAAGGTAAATATCCACCAACCCGTCCAGTAATCGCAGCTTTTCCGGAAGTTCGTAGCCGCCGCTGTTCCAGACAACGGGAATCTTGAGCTCCGGTTTTATTTTTTCCAATACACGAGCAATCGTTTCCGTGTAATGCGTCGGAGTGACAAGATTGATATTGTGAACGCCGCAGTCCGCCAGTACGAGCAGTCTTCGCGCAAAGTCCTCCTCGGTCAGCGGAGTTCCCTTTTGCGTACGGCTGATATCCCGGTTCTGGCAAAAAACGCAGCGCAGACTGCATCCGGTAAAGAACACCGCTCCCGATCCGCGTGTTCCGCTGATGGGCGGTTCCTCCCATTGATGCGGCGCCATGCGGGACACATACAGTTCCGCAGGCATTCCGCAAAAGCCGAAATCAGTCGCCGTCCGCGGCACTCCACAGCGGCGCGGACACTGCCGGCAAACGGTCTGCGTGTAAAGTACGTTGTCCATTGTACACCCCCAAAGGAAATCCGGCAGTGCGGAATACGCACATGCCGCCGCTGAAATGCTCACGAATATTATAGCATACCCGCAGCGCCTTTACAACACTGTTTTTGCGAAAATTCCGAATTTGCCGGGACACGTGCCGACAAATCCCCCGAATATGCAATCAGGTGCACCATGCGCGGATTGCGCAGTGATGCCTTAAAAATTCCACGGAATATACGCCGCCAGAACTGCCAGCAGAATCGCCGGCAGCATATTGGCAACTCTGATTTTCTTTCCCCAAACCAAGTTTACTCCAATGCCGAAAATCAAAACGGACCCTATCAAGGACAGATACGAAATTGCCGTATCTGTCATGATCGGCGATACCAGGCGGGCAAGCAATGTCATGCATCCTTCAAAGACAAACACCGGTATTGCGGAGAATGCGCAGCCTTTTCCCATTGATGACGTCATAACCGCAATAATGATAAAGTCCAGCACGGACTTTACCGCAAGTGTCGAATAATCATTCAGCAGTCCGTCCTGAATGGCCCCCATAATTGCCATGGCTCCTATAGACACGGTCAGGGACGCGGTGACAAACGCATTGACAAAGCCGGCATCTCCTGAATTCCC
>CAVDLN010000155.1:0-2541 GCA_963609805.1 Erysipelotrichaceae bacterium
CAGCATGAGCCCCGCGGGCCCCATGCAGTCGGCCAGAAAGCCCGTGATGAGTCCCAGCGCGCCGCCTTGCTCCCGGTCAAACAGGTAGCCGGCGGCCAGAACGAGCAGCAGACCCAGCCACGGCCCGCCCGCCGCGAAGGGCGGCAGCCGCAGGCGCGCCAGCGCGCTCTCCGCCGCAAGCAGTACGCAGGACAGAGCCAGACCGACGGCCAGACGCTTGATTCTCTCCCACGCGTCGGCGGATATCAGGCCTCCCCCGGCCGCCCCGCAGCTCCCCCGTCCCGCTCTCACGGCTCCGCCTCCCCGGCGGTGTAGTGCGTGTAATCGGTCAGCACCGCCGCCGTATGCAGGTCGGTAAAATCGACAAACGGGGTGACGGTCGCCTCCGTCGTGCGGCTGTAGGCGTTGGCGGACACCGCCGTGATCCTCCCCAGCGGTATGCCGTAGGGATACACCCCGCCCTTTCCGCTGGTCAGGACGACATCCCCGACGGCGGCATCCGCCTCCGCCGCCATGGCGGTCACGACGGCGCTGCCGGACGGAAGTGCGGAAAACTTCCCTTCCCACAGGCCGGTCTCGGAGGATCTCGAATCAATGGCGCCCGCCGCGAAATCCGTGCTGAGCACCGTTCTCACCCGGCAGTATCCGGCGCTGACCTCCGATACAATCCCCACAAGCCCGGACTCGCACACAACCGGCATTCCCTCGGCGATGCCGGAGGACGTGCCGCGGTTCAGCGTCAGCATGACGGCATAGGACGCCCCGTCGCTGCCCGCCGCCCACTCCGTCGCGGTCACGGTGCAGGAAACCAGCGACCAGTCCTCCCGCTCCCGCTTCATGGACAGGTAGCCGTACAGCCGGCTGTTCTCGTCCTCCAGTATTTCGGCGTCCAGCAGGCCCGCGCGCAGCGACTCGTTTTCGGCCCTCAGCGACTCGTTCTCCCGCCGCAGGTCTTTCAGGCTGCCGAAATAGGCGGAAAAGCCCTCCGCCGCGTCGGCCGCGCGTCCGGCAAGCCATGTGAACGGGTACATCAGCGTGCCGCCGGCCTGCCGCAGCAGCGAACCCCATCCCATGGCAAGAAATATGCCCGAAAACAGGCAGAGGCAGAGGGCAATGCACAGACACGCCCGAAAAAATCCCGATCTCACTGCCCTCTCCTCTCTTTTTTCCCGGAAATTACCGGGTTATTCCGGACTTTCCACACAAGCTGCCGGTTTTCCACAGAATTTTTCCACACCTGTGCGAAACTCGGAAACATCCTGTCCGGACAATCCGTCTTTGTGTCCGTTCTACCTTTCCACACCCTTTTCCACACCCTGTGGAAAACCCATCTTCGCAGGCATGTCGCTTTTTGTCATACCTTCCCGGGGCAATCGCGGATCGTCTCAATCCCCGATTTTTTTGATTATCTTTTCCGCATCCTCATAGCGGAACGCGGCCTGCACGCCCCGGCCGTACGCCACGGGATCAAAGTCTTTGAAAGCCTCCCTGACCCTGTCCAGCTCCTCCCCGTCAACCGCGGCGGGGGCCAGCACATCGGCGTACTCGCTTTCCCCGAGCTGAACCAGGTACAGCTCCCCGTCTGCCCGGAACAGCTCAAGGGTGGGAATGCCTCCCTCAAAGGTTGATGTCAGGCAGACCGTCCCTTCCGGCTTGTCGTCGCCCAGATAATTTTTGTAGGCATTGTCCCTTATCTCATACAGATTGTACAGGAAAATATCCTGTCCGGCGGGAAGAACATATCCCTCCTCGGAAAATTTTTTTGTCGCGTGCAGAACAAGATTGAACGGCTCGGATACATCCAGTCCCTTCGTGTTTTTGTATACGGCCACCATGTGCGCGCGGTAAAGTGTCCCCTGCGGCCCGGTCTTTACATACTCGTCCACTGCCACAAGACCGCTGAGCTCGGCATCTCCGTATTCCTCTTCAAACCTTACCACAAACTTTTGCTCGGTTCCGTATAAGGTCGTCTCATTGACCGAAACACGGTCGAAGGATACGGTTCCCACCGAATCAGGCTGCTCAAAGTCCTCCTGCAGATCCACCCACTGCCCTTTTTTCCCGGAACACCCGAACTGGCAGACAAAGGAAAAAATCAGAACAAGTGAAATCAAAAATTTCATTTTTTTCATTTTTCTTTTCTCCTGTTTTATTCTTTAACGGACGGCACGGTGCTGTTAATTTCCCGGCTGTCTTCCTGTCTTTGGTAACCGCAAAAAACGCATTCATTGGTCAGTCTGTTAAAGGAATGTCCCTCTTTTAAATTTTTCTGACCGCACACGGTACACGAATAGTAATGGTAAAGCTTGCTGACCCCGTTTACGGCACTGTTGCTTCCGCGTGCGTGAAAAGCCTTTATGGTTTTTCCGCAGTCCGTACACTTTGTTATGTGATGCGTCAGCAAATTTTCGTCATTGCTTCCCAGTTTTTTCCCCGAAGTAAGGCTGGCTGTATGGGTTTCCAATGTCTTATAATCACAGCTGACACATTTTTGATAATATTTGTTGCCATCGCAATTTACTATTGATCCGGACACAAAAT
>CAVDLN010000156.1:0-2390 GCA_963609805.1 Erysipelotrichaceae bacterium
TTCTTGTACATGCCTGCCAGCTTGCCTGCATGGGTGGTTTTACCGGCACCCTGAAGGCCGACCATCATGACAACCGTCGGTGGCTTGGAGGCAATTTCAAGCTTGGCCTGTGAGCCGCCCATGAGGCGGGTAAGCTCCTCGTCCACAATTTTTACAATCTGCTGTCCGGGCATGAGGGATTCCATAACTTCCGTACCGACTGCACGTTCGGACACGATGCGGACAAAATCTTTGACAACCTTAAAGTTGACATCGGCCTCCAGCAGGGCAAGCTTTATCTCGCGCATGCCTGCCTTGACATCGGCTTCGGTCAGCTTCCCGCGGCTGCGGAATTTCTTGAATGCATTTTCGAGTTTTTCACTCAGGCTAGAAAACATTGCCATTTAATACGGTGCCTCCCTTCTTTGAACACCCTGTGTCGGGTGCGGAATGGTTATAGTCATGTATACATACATGTGTAATGTGCGGAGATTTATCCGACGCCGACGGCCTCACACAGCCTGTCGATTTCCTCGCGCAGCTCCCGGGAGACGGAATCGGATTCCGCGGCGCACAGGGAACGGATTCGCCCGGCACAGGTCTGCGCTTCCGTAAACCGGCGGAGCAGCCCCAGCTTTTCCTCATAGAAGAACAGTTCCGATTCGGCTTTTTTTACGGCTTCACGTACACCCTGCCTTGTTATGCCCAACTGTTCCGCAATCTCCGAGAGGGATAAATCATCGTTGTAGTACAGCTCTATCACTTCACGCCGCCGCTCCGGCAGAATATCTCCGTAAAAGTCCAGCAAAAGTCCCACTTCCAGGTTTTTCTCAAACATACCGTGAGTCCGTCCTTTCAAGCCGAACGGTGTAAAGCAAAATGCTTTACAGAGTATAGCACACATGCCCGGATTTGTCAAGGCTTTTTTTGAAAACAGACGGAAAATCGGAGATAGTACACCATGGAACCGTTTCGGTATAGAAAAATTCCGGAGGAAGATTCACTCCGGAATTCTCAAAACGGTGTGAGCAAGCCGTGAATTTATGATTGCCTGCGCCCGGTGCTGACGCTGTATTCGGTAACGCCGAGAACCGTTTCACCGTCAATTTGCAGGGCGGTCGGCCGATTGAAACGAACGGTTATCTCGTGACCGGGACGGATGGTGACCATTTCCTTGTGCGCAACGTGCTTCCCCTTGAAGATGGAAGGGAAAACTATCAATGTTTTAAGTTTGGATTTTCCCGTCATAACCATGGCGGATACGGATCCGTCCGGATTGAGGCGATCCTGACCGGGAGCGCACATCATGCCTCCGCCGTAGTAGCGTCCCTTCATGGTAGGTGCCAGCCAGACCGAACGGTAGGAACGTGTATCGCCGTCCACACATATGTCTGCCCGTGTGCGCCGATAGCCGAACAGCAGACCTTTGATTGCAATGGAGGTATAATTGACGGGTTTGTCCGATTTCAGACGCTGCTTGTCGCCGACCTCACAGCAGTAGCCGTCGATTCCGTAGCCTATACCGTTTAAGAAGAACCGGGTCATGCCGTTGACTGTGACGGTCGGCAGGTTCTGTATATAGGGGTTGATCAGGAAGGGCGGGTCGTCACGGGTGTGCTCCACGTCGCGCAGGAAATCATTGCCGCTTCCTGCCGCAAGGAAGTAGATGTCCCGTGCGGGTGCCTCTCCGTTCAGGTCATTGATGAAATGGTTCAGGGTTCCGTCTCCGCCGGCCAGAACCACAACGGTTTCGGAGGGGAGTTCCTCGAGATACGACCGGATGTCGGGGATGCCGGTAATATCCACATACTCCAGCTTTTTGTCGTTCCAGATAGTGTCCAGGCGGTGTGCCTCGTTCTGCCCCCGGCCGTTCCCGGCTTTGGGATTGTACAATATACGGCAGATTTCCATATGCGCATATCCTCCGTCAAAATTTTGTCATTTCCAGCAAAAGCAGTTCTTTTATTGTGCATTATAACATGGATATGCAGCATTGTCAAGTTTTTTTGATGCAGTGTTACGCAGCGGAGGCTTATTTCCGACAGACGGTTCCTTTTGTATGTGCGTCCAGTATCCCGCGAAGGGCAGCCATGGAACTGGTGGCACTGTGAACGGTGCGGATGTTCCGCTTGCGTGCCTGCTCGGTTGCCATGCGAAGCATTTTATGCGACATGGTACTTGTGAACAGCACCAGAAGATCCGGCGTTCCGAAATTCTGTATTCCCTTATGCGCCTCTATGTACACCTTGGCGGTTGCCGCATACGATCGGCACATCTCCTCATAACGGCGGATCATGCATTCGTTTCCGCCGACAATCACAACGCTCATTTGCGCCTCCTTTTTTAAGTTAGCATATGCTAACCAGATGACTTTTAAAAGCAGCATTCCTGCTGCACACATTCAGTATACC
>CAVDLN010000157.1:0-2361 GCA_963609805.1 Erysipelotrichaceae bacterium
GTGCGGCATGGTTTCGTCAACAAGGCTGACGGTCGTCGGAATCTGTGAGAGCCCCATGAGCATCAGTGTCGTGGCGGAGTCCACCACGGCAGGCTCCGGCAGCATCACACACATGATCTACACGCCGGCAGACCTGTTCACCGGCGACACCTATACCGATCTGTACCTGACCCTGGAGGGCGCCGCCGCACTGGACACCTTCGGGGACGACTATGAGAAGCTGATTTCCGACTTCACAGACAGGTATGCGGAATACGGCGCGGAACGCGCCGCGGAACGCATCGACGGGCTGACGGAACAGGCGCAGGAGGCCATCCGTCTCCTGGAGAGCACGGTACGGTCGCTTGAAAAGGATCTGCAGACCGAGACAGCCCTGCTGGCCTCGCTGCCGGAGCAGATTGCCGCGGCACGCCGCACGGCGGCGACGCTCGCATCCTCCCCGCAGCCGGGATCCGACTCCCTGGCGCAGCTGATTTCCGAAACCGCCGACGCGCTGCAGGCCCGGCTGGACGCGTCCGGGGACGGCGCGCCGGAGCAGACCTCGCTGAATGAGGCGACGGCAGCGCTGGAGGAGGCGCAAGGTACGCTGGACAGCCTGCAGACGGCGCGGAGCACCGGATGGCTGTTCCGCACGCGGGAGGACAACACCGGCTTCTCCAGCTATAAGAGCAATGTCGGAAAGGTCGCGGCGCTCTGTCATATCTTTCCCGTGTTCTTCTTTCTGGTCGCCCTGCTGGTGGCTCTGACCACCATGACGCGGCTGGTGGAGGAAAACCGCACGCAGATCGGGACGCTGAAAGCCATCGGCTTCTCCGGCAGCCAGATACTGTCCGAGTATATCCTGTACAGTCTCTCCGCGTCGGTGCTCGGATGTGCCGTCGGTCTTACGGCGGGATTCCGTCTGTTCCCCGCCGCAATCAGCAGTGCCTACGGCATGATGTACTTTCTGCCGGACACCGAAACACCCTTCCGCGCGGATATTGCCGTATGGGCGGCGGCTGTCACGATTGGCAGCATTCTGCTGGCCACCCTGTGGGCAACCTGGTCGGAATTCCGCGCGTGTCCCGCCCTGCTGATGCGTCCGAAGGCGCCGAGCGCGGGAAAGCGCATATGGCTGGAGCATCTTCCCTTTATCTGGAAGCGGCTTCCTTTCTCCGTCAAGGTCACGGCGCGCAACCTGTTCCGCTATAAAAAACGCTTTATCATGACCGTGGTCGGAGTCGCCGGCTGCAGCGCCCTGCTGCTGACGGGATTCGGCCTGCGCGACTCCATCAACGACATCGTGGACAAGCAGTACGGGGAAATATACCGCTATCAGCTGATGATTCTCGCCGACTCCGCCGACGCGGCGGAATCCGACGAAAACCTGCGGGCATTTCTCAACGACAGCACGACCGTCACGGAGTACCTGTCCTTCTCCAGCCAGAGCGGCAAGGCGGTATCCGACAACGGGAGCGACAGCGTCAGCATCTGCGTCCCCGCGGACGTCTCCTCGCTCCCGGATTTCATCACGCTGCGGGAGCGTCGCAGTCAAGCGCCGATTTCACTGGATGATTCCGGCGTGGTTCTGACCGAGAAACTGTGTGAGGAACTGGATGTACAGGTCGGCGGCAGCGTGACGCTGGAAAACGCCGACGGACAGCGGGCCGCGTTCACGGTCTCCGGCATTACGGAAAATTATCTGACTTCCTATGCCTACCTGACCCCCGCGGCCTATCGCGAAGCCTTCGGACAGGACGCGGATTTTACCGCCATTCTGTGCCGTGCCGCGGACGGCGTCGGTGCGGACGAGCTGACCGCAGGCGCGCTTGCCGGGGAGCATGTGCTGATGGCACGCTCCTCGCTGAGTCTGAAGCAGACCTTTGCGGACAGCATAAAAAGCATTGATGCCGTTGTGCTTGTGCTGATTCTGTCCGCAGGCCTTCTGTGCATGGTCGTTCTGTACAACCTGACAAACGTCAATATCTGCGAACGCCGCAAGGAGCTTGCGACTATCCGGGTGCTGGGCTTCTACCCGCGCGAGACCGAACGCTATATTTTCCGGGAAACCAACACGCTGAGCTTTCTCGGAGCGCTGGCCGGGCTGGGACTCGGCGTCTGGCTGCATTCCTTCGTCATCCGTACGGTTGAGGTGGATCAGGTCATGTTCGGCCGGACCGTGTACCCGCGCAGCTTTGTTTTTGCCCTGCTCATCACCGTCTGTTTTACCCTGCTCTGCAACCGTCTCATGGCGCGGGAAATCCGCCGTGTGGACATGGTGGAGGCAATGAAGGCAAACGACTGACCGGAAAAAGGTGTTGAAAACCCGGATTGGGCTTTCAACACCTTTTTTTCGAAAATCCGATAATTTTTCCGTATATG
>CAVDLN010000158.1:0-2331 GCA_963609805.1 Erysipelotrichaceae bacterium
GACTGAAACCGAAGTCGAAACCAAAGCCGTAACGGAAACCGAGACCGAAGTTGAAACAGATGCCGAAACGGAAACGGAAACCGAGGCTGAAACTGAAACCGAAACGGAAACGGAAACCGAGGCTGAAACTGAAACCGTAACGGAAGCAGAGACCGAGACTGAAACAGAAACCGAAACGGAAACAGAATCCGAAGTCGAAACCGAAGCTGGTGCAGAGGCTCAAACAGATGACAACGCAGGGTTTGAGACAGCTTTTGAGCAGCAAATTGCAGCATGAGCAATAAGCAATAAATAAGCGCATACCCGAACACAAAACTCGGACAGCTGCGGATAATACGCACACTGTCCGGGTTTCCTTTTAGCAAAGGAGAAGCAATCAATGAGCAACAGAAGCGCATACAATCGCATCGGACGCAACCCTTTCGTGCGGGCCTTGTGCCTGACTCTTTTCGGATGTCTGCTGATCTGCGGGCTGACCGCGTGCGAAAGTTCACCGGACAACGACAAGGATTTTTTTGAGTTTCAGCTACGGACGCAGGCCGCATCCGCAGGCGAGCAGGCATGCCTCGACACGATGAGCCTGTCACGGGTAGAAACTATCCGGTATGTCCCCGGTGTAACATCCAGCAAGCTCTACCCGCTGGAAAATGACAGCGACCGGGCGGTTTTTGTGTCCCTGCTCACAAATGTGTCCTTTACCCGGTTGACAGACGAAAACACCTCCGCCGACAGTGCCGCGGTGCAGGAGAGGACTTCTGCGGTTGTGAAAGAGGGATTGCTGTTCTCATACAGCGTCCGCGGCAGAGATACGGAGGGAGCTGTCTACTTTGCACCGGACGGGCAGGCGTGCTGGTTCACCAGTGACGGCACAGATGTATACATATCGGAAGTCGGCAGTACCGCCTACGCAACTGCGCAGTCGCTCGGTTTTAAGCTGATGTACGGCAGTATGATTCCCGACGGCATCGGAACGGAGACGGCGTCATGAGCAACCGCTGCAACTCGGAAGCGGGCAGTATGACCGTGCACCCCATTGCGCACATACACACGGATTTCCCGGAAAAATTCGGGATTCCGCGCCAGAGCGGGCGGGTTCCCGATTTGGAGTCACGGATAGTCTTCGAGCCGCCCTACCGCAATGCCGATGCCCTGCGCGGGTTGGACGGTTTCTCACACCTCTGGCTTTTGTGGCAATTCTCCGCTGCCCTCCGCCCGGACATGAAGTGGCAGCCCATGGTTCGCCCGCCGCGCCTCGGCGGAAATACCCCAATGGGTGTGTTTGCCACCCGCTCCCCGTACCGGCCCAATCCCATCGGACTCTCTTCCGTAAGGCTCTGCCGCATTGACTACGACAGTGCGGAAGCCCCCACTCTCATAGTAGCCGGTGCGGATTTAATGGACGGAACGCCGCTGTATGATATAAAGCCGTATCTCGCCTACACAGACAGCCACGCGGATGCTCTCGGCGGATTTGCGCAGGAAGCACTTGACTACAGGCTGCGTGTGCATTGTCCCCCTTCCCTTTTGGACAATCTGCCGGCAAGCAAGCGGAAATCCCTGCTGGCTGTTCTTGCCGAGGACCCGCGTCCCTCCTACCAGCATGACCCGAAGCGTCTGTACGGACTTTACTTTGCGGGATTCAATATTGAATTTACCGTTGACGGGAACGATCTGTATGTCACCGATATGCAGGAGCGGCCGAATTAGATGGTGCGATTGCGCCATCGGAATCACGCGGTGATACCTTAAAAAGCCAAAAATTAATCTTGACATACGCCGGATTTTATTGTACAATATCCGCGTAATTCAGCGAGGGACATCCCGCGCAAACTGTGTGAAAGGCAGGAATTTGGAGTATGTCGGAAAAGAAAAAAGGCGGATTTTGGGCCGATTTCAAAGCATTCATCACACGCGGAAACGTAGTGGATATGGCAGTCGGCGTTGTTATCGGCGGTGCGTTCGGAAAGATTGTTACGGGTTTGGTGAATTACATTATCAATCCCTGCGTCAGTCTGCTGACGGACGGAACGGATTTGGATAACATTAAAACCGTGCTCCGCAAGGGTGTGGAGGCAACCGAAACGACGGAGGCGGTTCCCGAGGTTGCTATCCTGTGGGGAACATGGATACAAACCATTCTGGACTTCCTTTTGGTCGCCTTCTGCATCTTCCTTGTGCTGCGTGTTCTGATGCGCGCAAAGAATCGGCTTGAGGCAAAGAAAATCGCAGAGGCTGAGGCTGCCGCCGCCGCTGCAAAAGCAGAGGCCGATGCCGCTGCTGCCGCTGCAAAAGCTGCCGAGGAAGCAGTCGCAGCACGCCAGACCGCGGTCG
>CAVDLN010000159.1:0-2306 GCA_963609805.1 Erysipelotrichaceae bacterium
CCTGAAGGGCCTTCATCGTTGCATCATCGGCAGCCTGTTCCGATGACTCGGAAAAGCCGATCTGCGCCGTCCGCCGCTCCGAACCCGCATTGGTTGTCATGACGATAATGGTATTTTCAAAATTGACGGTCTTTCCGTGCGCATCGGTCAGGCGTCCGTCATCCAGTATCTGAAGCAGGATATTCAGCACCTCGGGATGTGCTTTCTCTATTTCGTCAAACAGCACGACAGAGTACGGCTTACGACGTATTTTCTCCGTTAGCTGTCCTGCATCATCATAGCCGACATAACCGGGAGGCGACCCGATGAGCCTGCTGACGGATTCCTTTTCCATGAATTCGGACATATCGAGCCGAATCAGCGTTTCGGGTACATGGAACAGGTCATCCGCCAGGCGCTTGACCAATTCGGTCTTCCCTACTCCTGTCGGGCCGGCAAAAATAAAGGATACCGGTTTCCGTTTGGCACTGATGCCCGCTCGATTGCGTTTAACGGCCCGTGCCACGGCAGCGACGGCCCGATCCTGCCCTACAACATGCAGTTTCAGGCGCTGTTCCAGCTTATCTACCTGCTCGAATTCGCTTTCGGTAATGGAGGATGCGGGTATACCCGTCCAGATTTCAACAACCTCGGCAAGGTCCGCAGCGGTAAGGGTAACCGATGCGCAGTCTTTCTCCAACTCGGACAGACGCGCGGTCAGCTGCAGCTCCTTTGCCTTGATCTCTGCCAGTTCCTCGTATTTTTTCTGTTCCTCCTGCTCGTCGGAATCTTTTTCCGTTGCCGTTGCGTTTTCCAAATTCTCACGCTGCTCCCGAAGCGCCAACAGTTCATCCCTTATTTTGTAGGATTCGTTCAGCGGTGCGGAGGACAGGGAAAGCCGTGCCGCCGCCTCGTCCAACAGGTCAATGGCCTTATCCGGCAGGTACCGGTCCGTGATATAGCGCTCAGACATGGCAGCCGCGCGGCGGAGTGTCTCGTCCGGAATGCGTATATGGTGGAAGGACTCATAATAGTGCTTGATTCCGCGCAGCATTTCAACGGATTCGTCCACTGACGGTTCCTCAACCATAACGGGCTGAAAGCGTCGTTCCAAAGCGGTGTCCTTTTCGATGTATTTGCGGTATTCCGTCAATGTTGTCGCGCCGATTAACTGGATTTCGCCGCGTGAAAGCGCGGGCTTTAAAATGTTTGCAGCATTGGAAGAACCCTCCGCCTGCCCGGAGCCGACAATATTGTGCACCTCGTCGATGACCAGGATGATATTGCCTTCCGCTTTCACTTCGCTCAAAAGCCCCAGGATGCGTGTTTCAAACTGCCCGCGGAATTGCGTACCGGCTACCAACGCCGTAAGATCAACCAGCCACACCTCCTTGCCGCGGAGCTTATACGGAACCTGTCCGGCTGCTATGCGGATGGCAAGCGCCTCCGCAATAGCAGTCTTTCCTACGCCGGGTTCACCTATAAGGCAGGGATTGTTTTTCTGTCGTCTGCAAAGTATCTGGATGACGCGGGCAAGTTCACGTTCCCTTCCTACGATATTGTCCAGCTTTCCTGCGCGGGCGGCATCCGTCAGGCAGGTGCAGTATGTGGGCAGGAACTTAAGTTTCCTGCCCCCTTTACTTCCGGATTCGCGTCCGTTCTGCGCTTTCCTGCCGCTGCCCTGTCCGGCAGCAGGATTATCCTCGGGATCGGATGTATTTTTCAGTCCCATATCCTCGAACAGGCGCGGGATATCGATTGCCGGTGCACCGCCGTCCTCCAGGTCGTCCTGGTCAGACGGAACCAGTGCATCCGAAACGGAGTCCTCCATATTTTCCAGCTGTTCCGGCGTGATGCCCATTCGTTTTGTAATATCACCGAGTGCTTGACCGACCGGGAATCCGGACTCTCGCGCGCAGCGAAGGCAGAGGCCCTCACTGGTGCGCTGTCCGTTTTCCATTTTTGTTATGAAAACCACAGCCATTCGCTTGTGGCATTTTGAACACATGACCATGCTATCTGTTTTCCTTTCACCGGGAGGACATCTCCTCCGAGAAATGGTGTTAAACGGGATTTTTCTGTCCCTGCATGATATATTACCATGTTTTCGCCGAATTGTCAAGGGAGAGCCGGGTGAATTCGGGGCATAGGCTGCGGTGCTGCGACTGTCAGACACCATGCTTACTTTGCTGTGGTTATGTGCCCTTTGGAGTCAAGGACTGCGGATATAGTCCCGAACAGTCAACTATTGTATCCGTCCATACTTATGATCTTATTTTCCTTCCGCCAGCCGCTCCCGAATATAGGACAGTTTCAGCATTTTCTCC
>CAVDLN010000160.1:0-2259 GCA_963609805.1 Erysipelotrichaceae bacterium
TCTACTTTTACGATGCCAAAAAGAACAAGGCGCGCTCCAAAAAGAATACGGTCGTCCTGCTCTCGCTGTTCGGGCTGCTCATGATTGTTGTGATGGGCGCACTGTTCGGATTCCTGTCCCATTACCTCTGCACCGCTATGGCGGGGGCCGGGCTGACATGGCTGTATTTTGCGCTTATGACTCTGGCGGCCATCCTGCTGGGTACGTTCGGCAGCGTTTTCAACACCTATGCCGGGCTGTATCTTGCCAAGGACAACGATCTGCTGCTTTCCATGCCGATTCCCGTTCGGTATATTATGGCTTCCCGCCTGCTGGGCGTGTATCTCATCGGGCTGATGTATTCCGGCGTTGTGATACTTCCCGCCGTGATCGTTTCCTGGTTTATCATGCCGGTATCCCCGCTGGCTGTGGTCGGCGGAATACTGCTGGTTGTGGTTTCGTCCGCTGTTGTGCTGATCCTGTCCTGCGCACTGGGCTGGGTGGTTGCAAAGGTAAGCCGGAAACTCAAGAACAAGAGCATCATCACGGTGTTGATAGGGCTTCTGTGCTTCGGCGCGTACTGGTTCTTCTACTACAACGCGCAGAACATGCTGACGGAGCTGGTTGAAAATTCCGTCCTCTACGGCGAAAAGATCCGCGGCGCCGCCTACCCGCTCTATCTGCTCGGACGGATGGGTGATGGAGACCCCGTTGCCATCCTTGTCTGGACCCTCGGTACGGCTGTCCTGCTGGCGCTGACACTGTACATCATCGCACACGGCTTTATCCGGATGGCAACCTCCTCGGGGTCGTCTGACCATGCCGTCTATCGGGAAAAGAATGTCCGTACCGCTTCCCCGCTCGGGGCACTCCGCCGGCGCGAGTTCGCCCGGTTTTTAGGCAGTCCAACCTATATACTCAACTGCGCTATGGGCGCGCTCCTCGGTGTGATACTTTCGGTCTTTCTCCTTATCCGGAACGGTTGGGCGCATGGATTGCTGGCCACCCTGTTCGAAGGGGTTGACATACCGCTCGTTCGGTTTGCGCCGATCGCCGCAGCCCTTGCGTGTATGGTCCTGTCTTCCATAGCGATCACCGCACCGTCTGTCTCGCTGGAGGGGAAAACAATCTGGCTGTCTCAGTCGCTTCCGGTTACGCCGTGGCAGGTGCTGCGTGCGAAACTGGCCGTGCATGTATGGATCGGTTCCGTACCGGCGATTCTCTGCGGCGCCGCCACTGCCGCGGTACTGCGCCTGCCGGTCGCAGCGGCTGTCCCGGCGGTGGTTCTTCCGTTTCTTTTCAACCTGCTGTCCGCTGCCTTCGGGCTGTTTCTCAATCTGCTCCATCCGAATCTGACATGGGTAAGCGAAATCACGCCTATCAAGCAGAGCATGAGCGTCATGCTTGCGTTGTTCGCCGGGTGGGGGTATGCTGCGCTGATCGGAGCCGGCGGATTTTTCCTGTCGGCATGCATTCCGACATGGGCTGTCCTGTGGATAGGCAGCGCATTGACGGCCCTGCTGACCCTGCTACTGCTTCGCTGGCTGAGAAGACGCGGCACACGGATATTCGCCAACCTGTAACACGCATACAACATACAAAAAAGAGGAGCTTCTTTCGGAGGAAGCTCCTTTTTCCGTATGGCAGAAGGATGCCTTGATTTTTGCGCGGTCGTTTTACCGCTCCAGCAGTGCGGGCAGCAGTGCGGGAAGAAATTCCGACAGCGCGGCAAGCGTCACGGTTTCGTTTCCGGATGCTCCCATTCCGGATGCGCTGACCCGGTCGGCGGTACAAAGCGAATTCAATACCGCTTCCTCCACCGACTCGGCTGCGGCGCGGAATGCGGCGTCCAGCATTTCCTCCCGCAGCAGCGTGACCTGCCGCAGAGCTTCGTCATCCCGACTGAGCCGATTTGCGGTAGTAAAGCCGATAACCACATCGCCGCTTCCGTGCCCGACAAAGGAACCTGTACGGGCAAGTCCCACTACGGCACGGCGCAGGATTCTCGAAAGCTGGCGGCAGCTGACAGGCAGATCCGTACCGATAATGATCATGCAGGATCCTTTATCCTCCGGCGCGCGCGGAGCGGAAACAATGCGTCGGATTTCCGCCCCTGCCGGGTACCCGGCAATCATCAGATCGTCCAGACGTCCGAAGTTTGTCTGCACCAGGGCACCCACCGTAAACCGGTGTCCGTCGATATCCAGAAGGCGGGAGGCGGAACCGATCCCGCCCTTCAGCCCCATACACATGGTGCCGCGGCCCGCGCCCACATCACCC
>CAVDLN010000161.1:0-2253 GCA_963609805.1 Erysipelotrichaceae bacterium
GCATTATTGTAAAGGATATGCAGGGACGACAGCCCGTGGTTTTCAAAGAAGGACTGCATCTTGTTCACGGTTGTCCACCAGAAATCATGGTTTCCCTTTCCGATGAGCTTGCGTCCGGGGAGGCGTTCAAGAAATTCAAAATCCGGAAGAGCATCCTCCAGCCGCATAGCCCAGGATACATCGCCTGGGATTACCACCGTGTCGTTTGCGCTGACCGTCGCTTCCCAATTCTTTTTGATTTTTTCTGTGTATCCTTTCCAGCGTCTGCCGAAAACTTCCATTGATTTGTCTATGCCGGCACCGATTGAAAGATGCAGGTCGGCAATGGCAAAAACAGACATGCGGTTCCTCCTTTCTTTACGTTTTCCAACATGCGGATACGCAAGCATACATCAGCGCCGACACGCATGGCGCGACGGCGCTTCCGAATTTTTTATTTGTTGCAGAAATCCAATACCGCATTCGGCATGGAATCGGCGGGGATTGTTTCACGGAAACGTACCTCACGATTCCGCAGACCGATGAGAGGATACGGGATGTCAGCTCCCGTCAGTTCGGCAAGCTGATCCAGTGCGGTAAGAGGGTCATGCGGAAGTTTCGTTCCGTCCGTCAGCGAAGTATACACATCTGCCGCAAATTTGAACGGGCTGGCCGTTGACGCAACTACCATCGGAGTCACATCGCCGGGATGCTCTTCGGCATATTGTTCCGCGCAGGCAAGTCCTACAGCCGTATGGGTATCGGCTAGATAGCTGTCGTTTTCAAAAAATTCGCTGATGGTGGCAGCCGTCAAATTTTCTCCGGCAAAGTATCCGGAGAAGTTTTGCCGGATTTTTGCCAACACATCCGCATCCACCGTATACGAGCCGTTTATCCGCAGGTTTTCCATATAAGCGGCAGTCTTTTCTTCTCCGGCCATCAGGCAGAGCAGACGCTCCAAATTGGAGGAAATCAAAATATCCATGGAGGGGGACATCGTCAAATGGAACGGACGGTTTCTGTCGTAGGTACCCGTGGCGAGAAAATCCGTCAGGACATTGTTCTGATTGGAAGCACATACCAGCCGCCGGATGGGAAGTCCCATGCACTTGGCAAGGTAGGCGGCAAAAATGTTTCCGAAGTTTCCGGTCGGAACGCACACGTCCATTTTTTCTCCGGAACGCAAAACCCCTTTGTTCAAAAGATCGCAGTATGCGGATATGTAGTACACGATCTGCGGGACAAGGCGCCCCCAGTTGATGGAGTTGGCGCTGGACAGGATATATCCGTTTGTATTCAGCTTTTCCGCCATCTCACGGTCGGCGAAAATTTTCTTGACACCGGTCTGCGCGTCATCAAAGTTGCCCTTGATTGCGACTACACGCAGATTGTCACCCGTCTGTGTCGCCATTTGCAGTTTCTGCACGCGGCTCACACCGTCAACGGGATAGAAAACCATGATTTTAATGCGGTCAACATTGCGGTAGCCTTCCAGTGCCGCTTTTCCGGTGTCGCCCGAGGTTGCAACAAGAATCAATGCATGACGGTTTTCACCTGTTTTGACAAGCGCACGGGAAAGCAGGCGAGGCATGATCTGCAAGGCCATATCTTTGAACGCCGCCGTAGGTCCATGCCAAAGTTCCAGTGCGTACAGGTTTCCGTGCAAATGGACAAGCGGTGCGGCGCCGCCCGGGAAGGAGGATTCCCTGTATGCCGCGTGGCAGTCCGTCATCAGCTCCTCCATCGTGTAGTCAGTCAGGAACATGCTGAGAATCCGTGCCGCGCGAACGGGGTAATTTTCACGGCGCAGGGCATCAATGTCGGCGGCGCTGAGAGTCGGGATGGATTCGGGGAGAAACAGTCCGCCGTCAGGCGCAAGCCCCATTTTGATAACCTCGGCGGAAGTATATTTTTTGTGTGAAGGGTCACGTGTGGATTGGTACATCATGGGAGAATGCTCCTTGTTTCTTAAAGGTTCCGGAGCGCAAAGCGCCGGTAATTTTTCCAGAATATCTTTTCAATCAGTTCCTCGGAGTAATTATGCTGTGCGAGTGCGTCGGCGATCTTCAGAAGATCCCCGACATGGGAGAATCCGGCGGGCAGGTCTGTTCCGTCGAGATCACAGCCAAGTCCGATAACGTCCTCACCGCCCAGTTCCATGAAATGCTCAATGTGGGAGAGAATGTCATCCATAGTAGCGGGGCGCTGATTCGTATCGGTCAGGAATGCGGGGCAGAGATTGATGCCGACGATGCCGCCGAGTTCCCGTATGAC
>CAVDLN010000162.1:0-2190 GCA_963609805.1 Erysipelotrichaceae bacterium
CCGAGAATACATATTCCATCCATTGGTATTCCATGAGCTGGATGCCGAAAAGCACGCAGCTGAAGGCAAAGCTGGGCCGGGTTGTAAGAAGAATGATGAAAGCGATTAAGTCATGAAAATTTGTACCATTACATGCCATGACGTATACAACGTCGGTGCATCCTTGCAGGCGTATGCATTGCAAAACTATCTGAAATCACTGGGGCATGATGTAAAAATCATTGACTATAAGCCGGATTATCTGTCAAAGCATTACCGCCTGGATATTGTCGGGAACCCAAAATACGACAAGCCTTTCCTGAGGCAAGCATATTTGCTGGCAAAATTGCCCGGGCGACTGCGTATGCTCCCGCGCAAGAGAGCGTTTGATAACTTCACAGCCCGACATCTTGATTTGACACGCCGATATTGTTCCAACGGGGAACTGAAAGAATCCCCGCCTGAGGCGGATGTATATTTCGCCGGCAGCGATCAGACATGGAATCCGCTGTTTCCGAACGGGAAAGACCCCGCTTTCTATCTGGACTTCGTACAGCACGGCATCCGTGCATCCTATGCGGCCAGCTTTGCAGTGGACGAGTTCCCGCAGGAGCTGCGGGAGGTGACGGCACAGTATCTCAAGCGCTTTGACCGTATCGCTGTGCGTGAGACGTCAGGCCTTTCCGTGCTCAGGACATTGGGAATTACGAACGCCGAAGCTGTCCTTGATCCGGTGTTTCTGCTTGACCGGACACAATGGGAAGCTATGGCTGAGAAGCCGGAAGGGTGTGAAGCTCCCTACCTGCTGGTGTACGACTTTGATAACAGCGCTTCTGTTCGCAGGCTGGCGGAGAGAATTGCCGCTGAGAAGGGATTGCAGATTTATTCGATTTTTAACCTGCCATATGCCGCGCGTTGTTTTCCGCTTTGCGGGCCGGAGACTTTTCTCGGATTGTTACAGGGAGCAGCCTTTGTCCTGTCCAATTCATTTCATGCAACGGCATTTTCGGTGATATTTGAACGGGAGTTCGCCGTTGTGGAGCGCACGGAGAAGATCAACACCCGGATGCGCGATTTCACAGCCGTGCTTGGTCTGTCCGACCACCTGGTTACAGAGGCAGCAGATATCCCATTCAATACGGATTGGGTGCAGGTGAAACGTCGCCTGGAAGAAGAGATCAATCGCTCAAAGGCGTATATTGACGAGGTGCTGATGGAGGGGAAGCGATGAAAAAAAGCATTCTTTTCGTAATCAATTCCATGGGCTGCGGCGGAGCGGAAAAGAGCTTGCTCTCGCTCCTGTCCCTGCTGGATTATGCAAAATATGATGTAACACTGCAAATGTTCCGGCGCGGAGGAATGTTTGAAGAGCTCCTGCCGCCGGAAGTGCATATCCGCGAGGATCTGGACTACACTGTGTTTTGCGGAGAAAGTCCGGTGAAACAAGTGCTTTCTTTTGACCTTCGCCGGATAAGAGCTCGCGTGCGCACAAGTCTTTTCCTGCGTTTCAACGCAAAAAAGGGTCGCCCGCTGCATGACGCTCAGGCCTACTGGAAATATTCCGCCGCGGCGTATGATCCTCTGCTGGAGCGGTATGATGTGGCGATTGCCTGGGGACAGGGAACGCCGACCCATTTTGTGGCAGAAAAGGTTCAGGCGCAGAAAAAGTTTGCGTGGATTAACGCTGACTATGAAAATGTCGGCCATAACAAGGACTTTGACCGCAAGTATTATGCTGCATTTACGGGAATTGTCTGTGTTTCAGACAGGCTTTGCCTAACTTTGCAGGAAGTTTTTCCGGAATATGCGAAGAAAATATCGACGATTTATGATATCAATAACCCTGCGACGATATTTACAATGGCCGATCAGCCGTGCTCACTGCCAAAGGAGGATAACCTGACGCTGGTCACAGTTGGCCGCCTTGTGCCGCAGAAAGGCTATGATATTGCCGCAAAAGCCGCATGGCTGCTGAAAGAACACGGCGTCAGCTTCCACTGGTATGTGGTAGGCGGCGGGGATAGTGCCCCGATTGAAAAGGATATTGCACGGTATGGGATTCATGACTGTTTTACGTTATTAGGCGCGCAGGCAAATCCCTATCCTTATATGAAATCAGCGGATATTTACGTACAGACTTCTAAGTTTGAAGGCTATTGCCTTACCCTTGCGGAAGCGCGTATGTTAAATGTTCCTTGCGTGACTACGAAC
>CAVDLN010000163.1:0-2168 GCA_963609805.1 Erysipelotrichaceae bacterium
CGGTATACGGCTACGCCACAAACGAAACTGAGGAAATGCTTCCTCTGCCGCTTGTGCTTGCACACAACATTTGCCGGAAAATCGATATTCAAAAGCGTGAGCATCGTCTTCGTGGTGCAATGCCCGATGGCAAAGCACAAGTCACAGTGGAATACGAAAACGGCAAAGCCAAGCGGATCAAAACGGTGGTCGTATCGGTTCAGCACTCGTGGAAGAAACCGATCAAAGAACTTGAAGATGAGATTTTGAACGATGTACTTCCTGTCGCACTGTCTGTTTTTCCCGCCGATGAAAATACGGAAATTCTGATCAATCCTTCGGGATGTTTCAATATCGGTGGACCGGAAGCAGATACGGGACTCACCGGGCGAAAGATTATGGTGGACACCTATGGCGGTCTTGCAGCGCACGGCGGCGGAGCATTTTCCGGAAAGGATGCAACAAAAGTCGATCGTTCTGGTGCCTACATGGCAAGATACATTGCAAAGAATCTTGTAAAAGCAGGACTCGCCGACTGCTGTCAGGTCGGCATTTCGTATGCCATCGGGAAAGCAGAACCTCTTGCTGTTTCGGTTGAATCGTTCGGGACATCAAACCTTTCGGACGAAGAACTCGCCGAGATAGTTACAAAGGTATTTGACCTTCGTCCTGCCGCAATCATTGAGCGGTTCGACTTGAAGAAGCCGATTTACAAAAAGACTTCTGCATACGGACATTTCAATTCGGCAGACTTTCCGTGGGAAGCGGAAAACGCAATTCAGGACATTTTAACGGCAGAGAAAAAGCGAAATAGCGGCATCTTTTAAGACCATAAACAAGTTTACTGGTTGAACATAAAAAAGCGAGTTTTCAATTCTAAAATGGGGTGATCGTAATTAAAAGAGCCGAAAAAAGCTTGATATTATCGATGAATTTGCCGTTTTGCCGTGGCATCTTTTAAGACCATAACAGCCAATGAAAAAGACACCCTTGCGGGTGTCTTTTTTCATTGAACCCGAGGGGCGGAATCGGGCCTTCCGATAGGCGGCTTGCCGCCGTCCGGGTAGTGCCCCCCGCGGTCTTTGCCCACAGGTGCAACGACAGCACAAAAAAGATCAAGAACATATCCGAAGGCGCGGTATCGCCTATAAAACTATGCCTGCCATACAGCAGATGCCGCATGGCAGGCCTCAATCTCAGGGTTTTGACAGTTGGGGTGGGTAACACGCGGCTTATAAAGACACAGCTGCCGCCTGTATAGGGCTTTCAGAAATCACTGACCGAAGGGGAAAGATGCGCCAACGGCACACCCACTCCGCTTCCGTCTGCGTTCCCTTTTATTCACCCTTTGATAAAAGTATGGTAGGAAATTGCGGCGTCCGCGTCACTTCCCGACGGGTTGAAGCAGACGATAAGTTTTTTACCGGACTGCATATCCCATTCCGCCAACATGGCGCCGGAACCGATATCCCGCTGCGGACGCCCCAGAATTGCCACAACCTCTGTAAACGTCATGCCAACTTCGACAGAATCTGCCTGCTCATCCTGTATTCCGCCGTTTTGGGCTGCAGAATACCAAGTGTCCGGATTGTCTCTCTCAAACGCAATTTCAGAAGGGCAAAGCGGCATTAACCACTCGTCTGCTGCGTCTTTCTTTACTTCCTTTTCTTCAGCCGAATCCGTATCACAATCCTTCTCACTGCTGTCAAAAGCACCCGCAGCGAAGCAAATGAGTACCGCGGACGATAAAAGAATCATCACCATGACTGCAGCAATCCAGATTGATTTTTTATTTGTTTTCATGATTCTCCTCCAATTTTAATGGCTGACACAGCAAAACCTGTTTCATTACTTTCATATTCAAATGTGTACAAAATTTCGTGTTCTGAACGATATTGTTGAATTATTGTCCCACTTCCTATGTCAACCCCGCTGGTATTGAGCATTTTAACAACCTCATTGTAGGTCATTCCAATCCGAATTTGCGAAAGAAGTACGTCGTTAATTTCCGCTGAAGCTGTAATATCCGACGCTGCGTTGTCTGATATTGCGGCAACCGCAGCAGACGAATCGTACATGTTATTCCATGGCTTAACGGCAAAATAACCTACGAACGTCGTGTAATTATCTCTATCGGCTATCATCGGATCAATAATCAATTCCCCCGACTCATCTGTTCTCTTAACGGC
>CAVDLN010000164.1:0-2130 GCA_963609805.1 Erysipelotrichaceae bacterium
GGAGAGAAAAACATGAAAAAGATTCTGTCTCTGTGTCTGGCTGTCATTATGCTGGCAGCGTGCGTTTCCGTGTTCGCATCCTGCGGCGAGAGCGGTGAGAGTGACGAGAAGAAGCTGAAGGTCGGCTTTATCTTCCTGCATGATGAGAACTCCACCTATGACAACAACTTTATGCAGGCTGCCATTGCCGCCTGCGAGAAAATGGGCGTCGAGATCGTAACGAAGAAGAACATTCCCGAGTCCTCCAAGTGCAAGGATGCTGCGGACGACCTGGTTGCACAGGGCTGCTCCATCGTATTTGCGGACAGCTTCGGTCATGAGGATTACATGATTCAGGCAGCCAAGGAGCACACCGATGTTCAGTTCTGCCATGCAACCGGCACGAAGGCTCACACCGAGAACCTTGCCAACTACCACAATGCCTTCGCATCCATCTACGAAGGACGTTACCTTGCCGGTATTGCTGCAGGTCTGAAGCTGAATGAGATGATCGCAGCAGGGAAGTTTACCGCTGAGGAGGCCGTGATGGGCTATGTCGGCGCGTTCACCTATGCCGAGGTTATTTCCGGTTACACCTCCTTCTATCTGGGTGCCAAGTCCGTATGCCCCTCCGTCACCATGAAGGTTACCTTTACCGGTTCCTGGTACGATGAGGCTAAGGAGAGAGAGGCAGCCAACAAGCTGATCAACGAGGGCTGCAAGCTGATTTCCCAGCATGCCGACTCCATGGGCGCTCCCAAGGCTTGTGAGGAGAAGGGTATTCCCAATGTTTCCTACAACGGCAGCACGCAGAGCGCATGCCCCAGCACCTTTATCGTTTCTTCCCGTATTGACTGGCAGCCCTACTTTGAGTACATGATCAAGCAGGTTCAGGACGGCAACAAGATTGACACCGACTGGACCGGTACGCTGTCCACCGGCTCTGTTGTCCTGACGGACATCAACGAGAGCGTTGCAGCTGCCGGCACCAAGGAAGCAATCGAGAATGCCGAGGCAGCTCTGAAGGCCGGCACTCTGCATGTCTTTGCTACCGATACCTTTACCGTCAACGGCGAGACGCTGACCTCCTACATGGCTGACGTGAACACCGATGCGAACTACGAGAAGGATACCGAGGTCATTGAGAACGGTTATTTCAGCGAGTCTACCAAGCGTTCCGCTCCTTATTTCGACATCCAGATCGACGGCATCACGCTGCTCGACAGCAATTTCGGCTAATAATCCGACTTTTTCGGACCAAGGACGCTTTCGGACCGGACGGGGAAACCCGTTCGGTCCCGCGTCCGTTTTTCACTTATAAGGACAGCTGCGGCCGATAACCGGCAGCCGGCGAGGCATGGATTGCCATGCTTTCCCGCAGACGGCGCAGCATTATAAATCGCGGAGGTAAGGGCGTGAGCAAAACGGCGGCAATTGAGCTGAAGGGCATATCCAAGCACTTCGGCCCCGTTCAGGCAAACCAGAATGTGGATTTGACGGTCTACAACGGGGAGATTCTCGCAATCCTCGGAGAAAACGGAAGCGGTAAAACCACCTTGATGAACATGATTTCTGGTATCTACTATCCGGATGAGGGAAGCATCTGCATCGGGGGCAGGGAAGTCAGAATAAGTTCTCCGAAAGATGCTTTCCGGTACCGCATAGGCATGATTCACCAGCATTTCAAGCTGGTGGACGTATTCACCGCTGCGGAGAACATTGTTCTGGGCGTCCCGGAAAAGGGACGGTTCTCCATGGAGGAAGTGAACCGGCGGGTTAAGGAGATCACGGAGCGGTACGGATTCCGCTTGGAGCCAACCAAGAAAATATACGAGATGTCGGTGTCCGAGAAGCAAACCGTCGAAATTGTCAAGGTCCTGTACCGCGGCGTGGATATCCTGATTCTGGACGAACCGACTGCCGTTCTGACGCCGCAGGAGGCGGACAGGCTGTTTGATGTGCTCCGCATTATGCGCGCGGAGGGCAAGGCGGTTATCATCATCACGCACAAACTGCACGAGGTTATGTCGATTTCCGACAGGGTTGCCGTTCTGCGCAAAGGCGAGCATATTGCCACCGTCGAAACGGCACACACCACCGAGGCCGCTCTGACCGAGATGATGGTCGGGAAGAAGGTGGAGCTGAACATAG
>CAVDLN010000165.1:0-843 GCA_963609805.1 Erysipelotrichaceae bacterium
CCCGTTCGATCCGTCGGAGGAAAGATAATGAATAACGTATTGACGGGTTGCAACTTCGCTGGTACTGTTTTCGCTGATGGCTGCGGCACGAAGGGTATAGGCACATGTTTCCCCGACTTTTCCTAAACTGATGGGACCTTCATATTTGAAAGACGAAGTGGTCGGGTAGGAACCGTCCAACGTGTAATATACCGCAGCACTGCTGGTTGATGGCGTAATCTGCACCGTTTGCGTGCCTTGATAAACACCGCTTGCAAGATCCACTTCGGGTTCCTGCGGGTTTTGGCTGAGATTGATATTTCCCTTCAAACGGTATAGCTTTCCCTCACCCTTAATGTAGGAGTCTTTCATTATGCCGCCGGACAGATCCATTGCCGTATACTCGCCGGTCAACGGATCCAAATATTCAATTGCTTCAATGCCGGATGACAGATCAACTTGAAATTCCACATCAACATCGCGCCGCAAGGATTTATTGAAAATCATAATGTAAGGCTCTGTTCCGTCTTTGGCTTCCATATAGCTGATTATCAGGTCTGCATTCTGCGTCGGAACTATAAAGTAGTTTCCCGGCAGGTACTCAACCCCGGTAACGTTTTCCTTTGTATGATACGCATGAACAGTGTCAAGATTCATCAACGCATCGGACAGTCCGCGAACCTCCCAGTTCAGCTCACTCCAAGCTTCGAATAATTCGGGGTCACGGATTGTGCCGTCACGGTAGATCAGGCAATCCCGGAAGCCCTCACCCTCTGAGTCCGAACTGCCCGGGCATACCAAGTTAAACCAAGACAGTGCCTTGAATCCGTATGCAAGATAGCTGTAAACATTCCAGCGCATTTC
>CAVDLN010000165.1:877-2114 GCA_963609805.1 Erysipelotrichaceae bacterium
CATTTCATCAATATCTGGCATGCGGGTTCCGTTCCATGCCGTAGACTGCGGAAAGGCATGCGTTTTCAGCTTGCCGTTTTCATAAGCAATCGACCGTATGACTTCCATGTCGGCGAAAATGCCTGTATCAATGGTATATTCCCCACGGAAGGGATAGTAGTCGGTAGACAGATAATCAATATTTTCCGCGCCGATCAGATCCACATATCGCTCCACATACTGTCGGTATGTTCCGCCAAGCCACGCCTCTCCTGCGTAACTCGGCAGCAGATTGGTAAACGGGTAGCGGGTCGGATCCGCATCACGATAAACTCTTGTTACATCGGCAACCTCCTGCAATCTGGATCCTCCCGGCTCGTCAATCAGGTGATAGCCGATGCAGTGTTCCTTCCCATCGGCAAATGCAGCCGCTGTCTCGGCATAGTTTCTGTCCATTGTTGCATTGATATGATACAGCATATTGCGCTTGGCAAACTGCTCCTCAATGTTGTCCCAAAATCCGTCCTCGTGCTGTACAGGGGATCCGAAATCATAGGGGAAGAGGAGAAAATTGAGCCCTGAATCCGACGCCTGATCCAGCTGGTACTCATAGCTGTCTGTCTCAAATGAGTAGAAAGATACCCATGAACCGATCAGCAGGTCGTTGCTTGTTATGTCTTTGCTTTTCAGCTGCTCCCTGTACACTGCTTTCTTTTCCTCATAGGTTTTTCTGTCTTCCGCTGTATCTGCGCTTACCGAAAAGCAGGCTAATCCGGACGCCGTTGTCAGAAATATAATGCCGGACAGAATCAGTGAAATCGCACGAAATCCGTTGTTCCGTTTCTGCTGTCTCATTGCCGCACTCCTTAAAGTAATCTTCTGTAACTGAATTGTTATTCCCACTCGATGGTTGCGCACGGTTTGGGAGAAAGATCATACAGGACCCGATTGACGCCTTTTACCTCGGCAAGAATTCGTTCCGATATACGGTGGAGCAGGGAATAGGGAATTTCCTCGATGGTAGCGGTCGTTGCATCAACGGAATTCACAGCGCGGATAATAACGGGCCAGTCCCAGCATCGCTTGCCGTCACGAATGCCGGTGGAACGATAATCGGGCACGACGGTAAAGTACTGCCAAACCTTGCCGGCAAGACCTGCCTGCGCAAACTCCTCCCGCAGGATCGCATCGGATTCACGAAGGGCATTCAGCCGATCACGCGTGATAGCACCGGTACAGCGCACACCCAGACCGGGGC
>CAVDLN010000166.1:0-20767 GCA_963609805.1 Erysipelotrichaceae bacterium
CGTTTCGGAAGTGCGTATCTTCAAAACGCTCAAAGAAAACAAATAATCCGAACCCGTCTCCGATTAAGAAGATCCGGTTCGGATTATTCTTGTCTGGTGCCGGAAGCGGGGGTCGAACCCGCACGGTATCGCTACCACTGGATTTTGAGTCCAGCACGTCTGCCTATTCCATCATTCCGGCGGAACGCCATGTATTATACCACAAAGCAGACCGCAAGTCAAGAAAAATTTTCCTGCGGCATCCTGCTTTTTCTTCTGTGCCGGCATAGTCCCTCCCGGACGGCGGGGCCGATGCCGGCGCAGAACCGTGGGAATGCAGATACTTACCGCATGAACTTTATCACGCAGATGAGGTAGGCAATTTCCGCCACTCCGACAAAGCTGAGAAAAATCAGCGCTTTTCCGTGCGGTTTGCGCACCGAGAAAGGTGCCACAAAACAAACCGCCATGATCAGCATAACCAGTGCGTAGAAATACAGCACCACGCGATCCGGCAGGACGGGGGAGAGCGTGTAGGTAAGTCCGTACACAAGCGGGAAAACGAGTGAGCCGACGGCCACGGGAAGACCGATGTAGGAGGTGCGGCAGCCGTCCGTGTTCTTCTGCCGTTCCTCTTCCGTGACATTGAAATAGGCAAGGCGGATCAGTGCGCACAGAATCAGCAGACAGCCGAGGCTGCAGACAATCACATGACCGGCCGTCAATGCGGGACGTGGCATGTCTATCTGTTTCCGCTGCACGAATTCGTCAAAGAAGCTCTTTCCGATCACGGCAGGGAGGACACCGAAGCACACGATATCCGAGAGAGAATCCAGCTGAATTCCGAAATTCCGCTCCATTTCGGTACTCTTGCGGCGGGTGCGTGCAATCTTTCCGTCAAACATATCACACAGCCCGGACACCATCAGGCAGAATACGGCAATCAGCGGTCTGCCGCTGGCGGCATGATACAGCCCGACGCCTGACACGACCAGACTGAAATACGTCAGATACACGGTATAATTATAAAACCCTATCATAGGATACTCCTTAATTCTTCTCTCATGGGTCTCTGTCATGAACCCGTCTACGCCATCCGCGGAACTCGCAATCCTTCTCCGGCGGGTCGAGCGGATCGCCCGCACAGCTGTTTGTATTATACTACATTTTCACCCTATTTGCAAGGGCGTTCGCAACTTTTTTATACAAAATCGTTCAAGCCGGCCAAATAGGTGCGTATCTCCGTCTGTATCCGTGCGTTCCGATTGACAAATCAGCCGGAATACGGTATAATTCCCCCGACGGCCGTAAACATTGTGCAAACTCTGCCCCGCCGGGGCGGAGCAGATTGCAGACAGAGGAGGGATTTTGTTGAAATCAACGGATCGCGGCAGCAATCGGAAATCCGGCAATGCGGACGTGCCGGCGTATACGCCAGCATATACGCCGTCGGACACGCCTGCGGACAGCCATGACTGTCATGGAAGCGGAAGTCGGGACGAAGAATGCGGCACATACCGTCCCAACGGGCAGGACACGCTCGACGTCGCCATGGAAATCGGATCCGCTGTTCTGCGAAGCGGCGGCGATGTACACCGGGTAGAGGATACCATGACGCATATCTGCCGGGCGTACGGCGCGTCTCAGGTCGATGTATTTGCCATCCCGTCGCTTATCACTGCCGAAATCACCATGCCGGACGGCGAAAAAGTTTCCGGAATGTGCCGCATAAAAAGCACCTACCTGCACCTCTCGCGGCTGGAGGAATTCAACGCCCTGTCAAGGGATGTCTGCGGCAAGCCGGAACCGCCCGCGCGTGTCCGCGAGCGGATTGCCTCCATCCGCAGACTGCGGCGTATTCCGGAGTGGCTGTGCTGCGTCGGCGGCATGCTGGGTGCCGGCGGCTTTACCGTATTCGCGGGCGGCACACTGCGGGACGGGCTGTGCTCCGCGCTGATCGGCGCCCTGATTGTGCTGGAGCAGCACCACAGATTGGTTCGCGAAAGCATAAATCCGATGGGAATCACGGCAGCCGGATCCTTCCTGTCCGGCCTGCTGGCGGTGCTGTGCGTGACCGCCGGATTGGGGCAGAATCTGGACGCAATCATTATCGGCACGATTATGCCTGAAATTCCGGGCCTGTCCTTCGGAGACGCCCTGCGAGACCTTCTGTGCGGCGACACGGTTTCGGGCACTCTGCGCCTTGTACAGGCCGTCCTGCGGGCGCTGATCATGGCACTCGGCTATATGGCTGCGCTGGCACTGTATGCGCATATCGGGGGAGGTGCTCTGCTGTGACACTCCGTGAAGCCGCTGTCAAGCTGATTTTCTCAACGGTCAGTACGATAGGCCTGTCCATCCTGTTCTATATCCGCCCGCGCCGTCTGCCGTTGGCCACGCTGGGAGGATTTCTGACCTTTGCCGTCTATTTTCTGCTTATGCACACCGTCAGGACAAGTGAGTTTCTCGGCAATATGCTTGCATCGCTGGCAGGCGCCCTGTACGCGGAACTGCTCGCCCGCCGCACGCGTGTTCCCGTAACGGTGTATACCACTCCCTGCGTAATTCCGCTGGTCCCCGGCAGCGTTCTGTACCGAACCATGAGCAGTCTGGTGCAGAACAGGCTGACCGATGCCGTTTCATACGGTTTGGAGACCGTTTCCGTCGCGCTCGGCATTGCAAGCGGCATTGTCGCGGGGTCCATGCTGGCAATACTGTTCCGCTCTGCTTTGAAACATCTGAGAAGGCGGGACGGCACGCGATAATCTGTTTTAATATATTAAATTCGCCCGTATAAAGCCCTTTTCGGACGCTTCAAAAAGCCGCAAAAGGTTGTGCAGACTATACAAATCGGTTTTGGAAAGTTTGGAAGAATAAACACTTTATTTTTACTCCGGTTTCTGCTATAATATACGAGTGAACATGAAGAACTTCTCGCCGCGCTGTATCTGCCGCGGCGCTCACCACTGTCTTAAACAGCACGTATAGGAAGCTGCACCGATTCAAAAAATTAGGAGGAAAAAACTCAATGGCAAGCGTATCTCTTCGTCACATCTATAAGAAGTATCCCGGCGGCGTCACGGCCGTGTCTGACTTCAACCTGGAGATCAAGGACAAGGAGTTTCTGGTTCTGGTCGGTCCTTCCGGCTGCGGAAAGACAACAACCCTGCGTATGATCGCCGGTCTGGAGGAAATCTCCGAGGGCGAGCTTTTCATCGGCGACCAGCTGGTCAACGATGTGGCGCCTAAGGATCGTAAGATCGCCATGGTGTTCCAGAACTACGCTCTGTATCCTCACATGACCGTGTTTGAGAACATGGCCTTCGGTCTGAAGCTGAACAAGACTCCGAAGGAAGAGATTAAGCGCCGCGTTGAGGAAGCAGCCCGCATCCTCGATATCACTCACCTGCTCGATCGTAAGCCGAAGGCTCTGTCCGGCGGTCAGAAGCAGCGTGTCGCTCTGGGTCGTGCCATTGTGCGTAACCCGAAGGTCTTCCTGTTGGACGAGCCTCTGTCCAACCTGGACGCAAAACTGCGTGCTGCCATGAGAACCGAGCTGACAAAGCTGCACAACCGTGTCGGCACAACCTTTATCTACGTCACGCATGACCAGGTCGAGGCTATGACCATGGCTACCCGTATCGTCGTTATGAAGGACGGTCTGATTCAGCAGGTAGACACGCCTCAGAACCTGTATGACAGCCCCTGCAACCTGTTCGTCGCGGGATTCATCGGAACGCCTCAGATGAACTTCATCAACGGAACGCTGACTAAGAAGGGCGAGGATATGTACTTCAACTTTGAGGACAAGTCCATCAAGCTGCCCGCAGAGAAGGCCAACGATCCCGCTCTGAAGGATTACATCGACCGTGAAGTTATCGTCGGTCTGCGTCCCGAGTGCATTCACGACCAGCCCGCACAGATCGAGCTCCTGCCCGACAGCACCATTGATGCTTACGTGGAAGTCACCGAGCTGATGGGCGCTGAGATTTACCTGTACCTGGTAGTCGGTGAGACCAACCTGATTGCCCGTGTCTCTTCCCGCTCCACCTCCCGCGCAGGTGATACCATCAAGATTGCGTTCGACACCAGCCGCATCCACATCTTCGATAAGGATACCGAGCGCTGCATCGCACACTGATTCATCCATTGTGATATTGAAAGACATAGGAACCTCCCACGGGAGGTTCCTGTTTTTTTTATCCAATCACTTTTTTAAAACAGAAAGCCCCCGCAGGATTTCTCCTGCGGGGGGTTCCGTTAGGAATTCCGTAAGCAGCGGATGCTTTCCGCCGCGGAATAACTTCCGCCGCGGGAGTCATCCCGTTGTGGCTTACTCTGCCTTTGCTTCAGTCTTGACTTCTGCGGTCTCGACCGGAGCTTCCTTCTTGTCCTTCTTCTTGTCGTCTGCCTTTTCAGCGGGCTTCTTGTAGTCTACCATGCAGAGCAATACCGTCCCTGCACCGTCTCCGCGGCGCTGACCAAGCTTGTACATCTGGGTATAACCGCCCTTACGGTCGGCATACAGGGGTGCGTACTCCGTGAAGAGTTTCACCACGACTGCCTCCTTGGTAATATAGGACAGAGCGGCGCGGCGGCTGGCAAGAGTGTTCTCCTTGCCGAGCGTAACCATCTTTTCGGTGATGGAACGGACTTCCTTTGCTCTTGTAACAGTTGTTACAATCTGTCCGTTCTCAAGCAGCAGTGTGACCATACCGCGAAGCATTGCTTTTCTTTGGTCGGTCGGTCTGCCGAGTTTTCTGGTTCCGGGCATTTTCGTTGCCTCCTTCTGCTGTATCTTTACTTCTGTAATTCAGGGGTTCGGGCGGTGTGTCCGTCCCATCCGGCGCGGATACACCCGCTGCATGTGTCTGCGGACTCAGTCTTCCTCTTTCTTGAGGTCGAGTCCGAGTGAATGCAGCTTCTGGATGACTTCCTCCAGCGATTTCTTGCCGAGGTTCCGAACCTTGATCATGTCGTCCTCGGTCTTGTTGGTCAGATCTTCCACCGTATCAATGCCCGCACGCTTCAGGCAATTGAAGCTGCGCACGGACATGTCAAGCTCCTCAATGGTCATCTCAAGAACCTTTTCTTTCTTGGTCTCTTCTCTTTCGACCAGGATTTCCGTCTTCTTTGCTTCATCTGACAAATCCACAAACAAGTTGAGATGCTCGTTGAGAATCTTGGCTCCGAGGGAAATCGCTTCCTTGGCGGAAATAGTGCCGTTCGTCACAACATCCAGTGTCAGCTTATCGTAGTCGGTAATATTGCCCACACGCGTGTTTTCCACGGTGTAGCTCACCTTGTAGACCGGCGTGTAGATGGAATCCGTGAAGATCGTGCCGATGGGAGCCGATACAGTCATTCCGACCGGATCGTTATGCAGCTGCTTGTTGCGCTCCTGAGACACATATCCGCGTCCGCTTCCAAAAGTCAGTTCCATATAGAATCTGTCATTTCCGGAAAGTGTGCAGATGTGATGCTCTGGGTTCAGAATCTCTATATCCGAATCCTGCTTGATGTCTCCGGCAGTCACATCGTGATCCCCCGTCACATCAATGACTACGGTCTTGGGTTCCTGTCCGTGCAGTCTGGCCGTGATTCCCTTCACATTCAGTACAATCTCGGTCACATCCTCCACGACACCGGGAACAGTGGAAAACTCATGAAGAACACCGTCGATCTTAATACTGGTCACGGCAACGCCGGGCAGCGAGCTAAGCAGCACGCGGCGCAGGGAATTTCCAAGCGTAATGCCGTATCCCCGCTCAAGAGGCTCTACGATAAATGTACCTTCCGTACCGTCGCTACTGAGGTTGGCAGTCGTAATATTAGGCTTCTCAATCTCAATCATTCCAAATAATACCTCCTTCTGCTATTTTGGAAAAACAAGTTTCCGAATTGCCGGCACCTGCTCCGGTTATAACGCGCCGGTGCAGGGGTTATCCGTGGGCGCGCATCACTGGGATCAACTGTCTGCGGCATAATGCCGCATCTGTCCCCACCGGTCAGCGGCCTATGGAGATTCAGATTACTTGGAATAGAGCTCGACGATCAGCTGCTCATTGAACTCGAAGTCGATATCCTCACGAGCAGGCATAGCTACGATTTTAGCGGTGAAGTTCTTCTTGTCGGAATCGATCCACTTGGGAATGCGAACGCCGCCCTCGGACTCAGCCAGTGTCTTAAACTTGACGGAAGAACGGCTGGACTCCTTGACAGCGATGACATCGCCGGGCTTCACAATCAGGGACGGGATGTTGACCTTCTTGCCGTTCACGGTGAAGTGACCGTGCAGCACGAGCTGGCGGGCATCGCGGCGGCACTCTGCCATACCCATACGGTAAACGACATTGTCCAGTCTGCGCTCCAGCAGAATCAGCAGGTTCTCGCCCGTCATTCCTTCGCGGCGGTCTGCCTCCTTGTAGTAGTTGGCAAACTGGGTTTCCAGCACACCGTAGTATCTCTTGGCGGTCTGCTTCTCTCTCAGCTGCATACCATACTCTCTCATTTTCTTGGCATCAGCGCCATGCTGACCGGGAGCTGTGGTTCTGCGCTCCAGAGCGCACTTGCCGCTGACGCAGCGGTCGCCCTTGAGGTACAGCTTCTTGCCCTCTCTGCGGCAGAGCTTGCACGCAGGGCCTGTATATCTTGCCATGGTTATTTCTCCTCCTTCAACTATAAATCAGACGCGGCGACGCTTGGGGGGTCTGCATCCGTTGTGGGGAATGGGGGTAACGTCACGGATCAGGGTGATGTTCAGTCCCACGGTTTCCAAAGCGCGGATAGCGGACTCACGGCCGGCACCGGGACCCTTCACATACACTTCAACCGTCTTCAGGCCGTGGTCAACCGCAATGCGTGCTGCTGCCTCGGAAGCGGACTGTGCTGCGAAAGGAGTGGACTTACGGGAACCCTTGAAGCCCAGCTCACCGGCAGATGCCCAGGAAATTGCGTTGCCGTTCACATCGGTGATGGTAACGATCGTGTTGTTAAAGGTAGCCTGAATATGCACCGTACCCTTTTCAATGTTCTTTCTCTCGCGGCGCTTCTTCGTAACCTTGGCGGCGGCTTTATCGTTTCTTGCCATTGTTATGCCACTCCTTTACTTCTTCTTGTTTGCAATGGTCTTGGCAGGACCTTTTCTTGTCCTTGCGTTGGTTTTGGTGCGCTGACCTCTGACCGGCAGACCCTTTCTGTGACGGATACCTGCGTAGCAGTTGATCTCGACCAGATTCTTGATGTTCATGGAAACCTCGCGGCGGAGATCGCCTTCCACATGGTAATGCTTCTCGATCTCGTCACGCAGCTTTGCGATCTCATCCTCGGTCAGATCCTTGGCGCGGGTATCGGGATTGATCCCGGTGGCGCTCAGGATATCGTTGGCGCTCTTGCGGCCGATACCGTAAATATAGGTCAGAGCGATCTCAACACGCTTGTTGTTGGGGATATCAACACCAGCTATACGAGCCATTTCTTTTCACCTCTCTGTGTGATTTTTTATTCCCTGCCGGACACATGCCCGGAGAGGGGGGTGTTAATTCGGTCTTGGCTGTCGATCAACCCTGTCTCTGCTTGTGCTTGGGGTTCTCGCAGATGACCATGATCTTGCCTTTTCTCTTGATGATCTTGCACTTCTCGCAGATCTTCTTAACGGACGGCTTCACTTTCATTGGTGATTACCATACCTTTCTTGCTTTGTTGGGGGTTGTTTACTTGGATCTCCAGGTGATGCGGCCCTTCCCGAGGTCATACACCGAAACCTCGACGGTCACACGATCCCCCGGCAGGATCCGGATAAAATTCTGGCGCAGCTTCCCGGAAATATGGGCAACCACGAGGTGCCCGTTGGGAAGCCTGACTTTGAAAGTCGCGTTCGGCAGTGCCTCCTCGACTACGCAGCTTTCAAACTCAACGACATCATCCTTCGGCAGAAAAATCCCTCCCTTTCTATGCGGCTGCACATCGGTGCAGTATTCGTTGTGATACAACCGGAATCAAAACTCAGGATCGATACCGGTCAGGTTGATAACGCCCTCGGAGGTCAGCGCCACCGAGTTCTCATAATGAGCGGACAGGCTTCCGTCGGCTGTTTTGACCGTCCAGCCGTCCTTCATCTCCCGGACATCCTCCCGTCCGATGTTAACCATCGGCTCAATGGCAATGGTCATGCCCGCACACAGGCGGGGACCTCTGCCGGGCGTGCCGTAGTTGGGCACATCGGGAGACTCATGCAGCTCGTGACCCACGCCGTGGCCCACATAGCGCTTCACGGTGGTATAGCCGTTCTGCACGACCAGACCGTCAATGGCAGCGCCGATATCTCCCAATCGGTTTCCGGCCTTCAGCTGCGCCAACCCGGCATAGAAGCTGTCCCGCGTTACCCGGATAAGCTTCAGTGCCTCCTCGCTGACATGCCCGACGGGAACCGTGCGGGCAGAATCTCCGTGGAAGCCCTTATAGAAGGCACCGACGTCGATTTTGACGATGTCGCCCTCCTGCAGGATCCGGGTGTGCGACGGAATACCGTGAATTACCTCGTCGTTGATGCTGATGCATGCCGACCCGGGGAATCCGGCGTAACCGAGGAAGGAAGGCTTTGCACCTGCCTTCTCTATGCTCTCCCGCACAATGCGGTCGAGCTCCCACGTGCTGATACCGGGACGCACGGCGTCACGGGCGCGGAGCAAAGCCTCACCCGTGATGCGTCCGGCCGCCATCATAGCCTTAATCTGTTCACTGTTCTTGAGCTGAATCATGCGTTTTCATTCACCTCAGAAACCGGAATGGCTTTTTTCACTGCACGCCGGCAAGAGCGGCAAAGACAGCGGCGGTTGTATCCTCCACGTCCTCTCTGCCCTGCACGGTAAGCAGAATGCCTTTTCTGGCATAGAATGCCTTGAGAGGCTCTGTCTGTGCGTGATAGGTCTCCAGTCTCTTGCGGACGGTCTCCTCTGCATCATCATCACGGATATAGAGGGGCTCGCCGCATTTATCACAAATATTTTCCCGCTTGGAAGGAAGGTAAACAACATGGTAGGATGCGCCGCAGCGGCAAACCCGCCGTCCGCTCATGCGCTGAATGATCGTCTCATCCGGCACCTCAAGCGAAAGAACCGCGTCCATCTCAACGCCCATGGCATCCAGCGCCTCGGCCTGAGGAATGGAGCGGGGGAAGCCGTCCAGAATGAATCCGTTCCGGCACGCATCGCTGTTGAGCTTATCCCGGATAATGCCGATGACAACGTCGTCCGGAACCAGCTTGCCCGCATCGATATAACTCTTGGCGGACTTGCCGAGCTCGGTTCCCTCTTTGATTGCGGCGCGGAGAATATCTCCGGTTGCAATAGCGGGAATGCCGTATTTCTCGGAAATACGCGCGGACTGCGTGCCCTTACCGGCGCCGGGTGCGCCTAACAGAATCAGCTTCATGTTGTTTCCTCCTCATGTTTTTCTGTGTTTGACGGAATGTGTCATCCCTGATGATACAGCCATCGCTTTCATACCTTTTTTCGGATGCCGCACGGCGGATCAATCAAGGAAGCCCTTGTAGTTCCGCAGAGTCATCTGAGCCTCCAGCTGACGGAATGTCTCCAGTGCAACGCCCACCACGATCAGCAGGGACGAACCGCTGAATGCAAGCTCCGACAGACCGTACCCGTCGATGGAATACCAGACGGCATTGACAATCATGGGCACGCCGGACAGCACAATCAGGAACAAAGCGCCCAGAAGGGTAATCCGGTTCAGGATCTTGGTAATATACGCCACGGTCGGTCTGCCGGGACGGATACCGGGAATCGCTCCGCCGTTCTGCTGCAGGTTGTTCGCGACCTCAACGGGGTTGAAGGAAATCATGATGTAGAAGTACGCGAATGCCACAATAAGAATCAGGTAGATGGCGATATAGGGGAAGCTGGTATAACCGAGGAAGTCGTTGATCCACGTTGCCCATGCCCGCTCACCGCCGAAACCGGCGATCGTCGAGGGAATACTCACGATGGAGCTGGCAAAGATAATCGGCATGACACCGGACATATCCAGCTTGATGGGCAGGGTGGAGGACTGACCGCCGTACATTTTGCGTCCGACAACGCGCTTTGCGTACTGGACGGGAATGCGGCGCTCCGAGTTGGAGAACCAGACGACCAGAACGGTAAAGAACAGCAGGATGGCAATGAACAGCAGGAACAGCAGCGAGCCGACGATGTACAGCGGCGCACCGCTCAGCTTAGCGGCAAGTCCGACCGATTTGCTTGCACTGTTTACGTACACAACATCGGTGGTAAAGCAGCGCTTCCAGAGGCTCTCGGCCATAGCGGGCAGGCGGGAAATGATATTTGCGAACAGAATGACGGAAATACCGTTTCCGATACCGAACTCGTTGATGCGTTCAGCCAGCCACATGATGAGGGCTGCGCCGGCGCAGTAGCAGGCAACCAGCACGACCTTGATCACTACGTTCTCCCATGCGTTCGAATATTCCTGCAGCATGCCGGAATTCGAAATGTACAGGGTGTAGCCGACAGCCGTAACCAGAGCCAGCACAACAGTCAGCCAACGGGTGACAAGGGAGAGCTTCTTTTGGCCGCTCTCGCCTTCCTTGCTCCAATCGGTGAACTTCGGAATGGCGATGGTCAGCAGCTGCACCACGATGGAAGCCGTGATGTAAGGCGAAACGGACAGAGCAAACAGGGTTGCGCGGGACAGCGCACCGCCGGAGAGTACGTTCAGCCAGCCCAGCGCGTTGCCGCCCTGACTGCTGAACCAACTCTGCAGTGTGTCACTGTTAACCCACGGAAGCGGGATGGCGGAACCGAGACGATACAGAACGATGATCAGCAGGGTAAACAGAAGCTTATTCTTAAGCTCTGGAATTTTCCATGCGTTTTTTAAGGTCTGAAACATCGTTTATACCTCCTCTGCCTGTCCACCTGCCGCTGCAATCTTCTCCTTCGCCGCTGCCGTGAACTTGGCAGCCTTCACCGTCAGTTTCTTTGTCAGTTCTCCGTTTGCGAGAACCTTGAGACCGTCGTAAGGCTTACGGACGATCTTCTTCTCCAGCAGGGTCTCCAGGGTGACGGTATCACCGTCGGCAAACCGCTGCTCCAGCGTGCTCAGGTTCACAACCGCATACTCGGTTGCGAACTTGTTGTGGAAGCCGCGCTTCGGAAGCTTTCTGTACAGAGGAAGCTGACCTCCCTCAAAGCCGGGGCGAACACCGCCGCCGGAGCGGGCGTTCTGGCCCTTATGGCCCTTTCCGGCGGTCTTGCCGTTGCCGGAACCGGTACCTCTGCCCTTTCTCCAGGCAGCCTTGCTGGAACCCTCTGCGGGTCTGAGCTCATTGAGTTTCATTCTCTTATCCCTCCTTCATCAGTCGTTGACGGTCTCGACCGTGACAAGGTGAGCGAGAACCCGGATTTTGCCTGCCAGAACGGCATTGTCCTCATGGACGATGCAATCTCCGATCTTCCGCAGTCCGAGGGACTCAGCGGTCTTGATCTGATTGGGCTTCGCGGCAATAAGGCTCTTCTTGAGTGTGACCTTTTTCATGTCTCTCTGCCCTCCTTACGCCTTAACCTGATCCACGGGAATGTCACGGATACGCGCGACTTCCTCGGCGGAGCGCAGCTCCTGCAGACCGGCCATAACAGCCTTCACCACATTGGTCGGGTTGTCGGAACGCAGGCACTTCGCACGAATGTTGGAAATTCCGGCGCACTCCAGAACCGCACGGACCTTGCCGCCGGCGATAATACCGGTACCAAGGGCAGCGGGCTTGAGCATAACCTTGCCGGCTCCGTAAACGCCCGTGACCTCGTGGGGAATGGTTGTTCCCTTGAGGGAAACGGTAATCATATTCTTCTTGGCATCCTCGATGCCCTTGCGGATAGCCTCAGGGACCTCGGCGGCCTTACCCAGACCGACGCCGACGTGTCCCTGCCCATCGCCTACGACCATCAGAGCCGCAAAGCGGGCAATACGACCGCCCTTGACCGTCTTGGATACACGGTTCAGGCAAACGAGCGTTTCCTTCAGCTCGTTCTCGCCCGGATTAAACTTGTTAGCCATTTTCTTTCTCCTTCTGAATTGATGTTCAAACATGCGTTTGAACAGTGTACAAACCGGACTGACTGCGCGGAATCCGCAATCAGAACTTCAGGCCGCCCTCGCGCGCACCCTCAGCCAACTCCGATACACGTCCGTGATAGAGATAGCCGCCTCTGTCGAAAACGACTTCGGTAATACCCTGCGCAACCGCCTTCTCGGCGATCTGCTTGCCGATCTCGCGGGCTGCCGCCTTGTTGCCGCCGTTGGCGGTAAAGCCGGCGCCGTAGGTGGAAGCGGCAACCAGGGTTACGCCCTTTACATCGTCGATGATCTGGGCGCTGATATTAGCGTTGGAACGATATACTGCCAGGCGGGGGCGCTCAGCCGTTCCGGAAATCTTGCTCCGGATGCGGATGTGGCGCTTCAGACGCGCCTGGTTAGAATCCTTTTTCGTCACCATACTGTTGCACTCCCCTCATTACTTACCTGTCTTACCGACCTTGCGGCGGACGGACTCGGTGATATAACGCACGCCCTTGCCGTGGTACGGCTCGGGAGGTCTCTTGCCGCGGATAACCGCAGCCGTCTGACCGACCTCCTGCTTGTCAATGCCCTTGACGACAATGACAAGGCTGGAGCTGATCTTCTCGGTGGTCATCTTATCGATGCCCTGCTTCTTGATCTCATCCTCAGAGGGGACCTCCAGCTTAACCGTGTCGGTATCCTCCATGATGTATTTGCTCTGCGGCAGACCGGTCACGGGCATGAGCGAGTGGCCCAGGTACAGCATGAGCTTGTTGCCCTGCTTGACGGCCTTGTAGCCGACGCCGACGATCATCAGCACCTTCTTGTAGCCTTCGGACACACCGACGACCATATCGTGCAGCAGCGCACGGGTCAGGCCATGCAGTGCGCGGGTCTCAGCCTCATCGTCGGGACGGGCAACATGGATGTGACCATCCTCGACCTTGATGTCCATCGTGGGGCAGAGGCTCTTGGTCAGGCTTCCGAGAGCACCCTTAACGGTGACAACATTGCCTTCAGCGACCGTAACCGTAACACCGGCGGGAATCGCAATCGGCATTCTTCCAATTCTTGACATTTCTTTGCACCTCCGTTCCTTACCAGACAAACGCGAGGACTTCGCCGCCTACATTGAGAGTGCGAGCCTTCTTGTCGGTCATGATGCCCTTGGAGGTGGAGACGATGGCAATGCCGAGACCGTTCATCACCTTGGGCAGATCCTCGCAGCTTGCGTAGATACGCAGACCGGGCTTGGACACGCGCTTGATCCCGCGGATAACCTTCTGCTTACCTGCGAGATACTTCAGGGTCACACGAATGGTGCCCTGCTTGCCGTCATCCACAACGGCAAAGCTCTTGATGTAGCCCTCGTCAACGAGAATCTGCGCGATGGCCTTCTTCATGTTGGATGCCGGGATGTCAACGGTGGCGTGCTTCGCGGTATTCGCGTTCCGAATCCGGGTGAGCATATCGGCAATTACATCTGACATTTGCATAACTGTTTCCTCCTGATGCAAGTTATCATTATCTTGCTGCCACTGGAACGCCGGACGGCGTCCGTGGCGGCATACCGGCGGTTAAATACCTGCGGATGTATGTCCGCGGATTTCCTACCGATAGGTGGGAGTTCCCGCCTGGCGGCGCCTGCCGCGGGCGGGGTGGTACCGTCCGTGCCGGGCGGCAGCGGGCGGTCATTCGGGCAATCCTGATTTACCAGGAAGCCTTCTTCACGCCGGGAATCTCGCCCTTGTAGGCAAGGTTCCGGAAGCAGATACGGCAGATGCCGTACTTGCGGAGGTAAGCGTGAGGACGGCCGCAAATCTTGCAGCGGTTGTAGCGGCGGGTAGAGAACTTCGGCTCTGCCTGCTGCTTCAGAATCATCGACTTCTTAGCCATTTCCGTTTACCTCCATCAGTTCTTCGCAAAGGGAGCGCCCAAGCGGCGGAGAAGCTCGCGGGCCTCCTCGTCGTTCTGCGCCGTGGTAACAAAGCAGATATCCATGCCGCGGATCTTGTCCACCTTGTCGTACTCAATCTCCGGGAACAGGAGCTGTTCCTTCAGACCGAGGGAGTAGTTGCCTCTGCCGTCGAACGCGTTGGGATTGATTCCCTTGAAGTCGCGCACGCGGGGCAGAGCAAGGTTGAACAGACGGTCAATGAACTCATACATCCGCTCGCCGCGCAGCGTAACCTTCACGCCGATCTTCATGCCCTGACGGACCTTGAAGTTTGCGACGGACTTGCGGGCATAGGTGGGAACGGGCTTCTGACCGGTGATGGCGGCAATGTCCTTCATGACCGAGTCGATAGCCTTGGAGTTCTCCTTGGCATCGCCGACGCCGACATTGATCACAACCTTGTCCAGCTTCGGGATCTGCATTACGCTCTTGTAGCTGAACTGCTGCATGAGAGCAGGAGCGATCTCATTGGTATACATATCCTTGATTCTTGCCATGATCTCTCTCCTCCTCAGTCAAACTTGTGACCGCAGGGAGCGCCGTCGCGCTTGCCGGAGCAAACGCGGACCTTCTTGCCGTCCACAGTCTCGGTATGGGTACGCACGCCCTTCTTGCAGTCGGGGCAGTACAGGGCAACCTTGCTGGCGTAAATAGCGCCCTCGGCGTCCACGATGCCGCCCTCCTCGCCCTGACGGCGGGGTTTGACGTGCTTGTGAATGATGTTTGCGCCCTTGACGAGGACCTTGCCCTCATCGGGGGACGTTGCGATAACCTCGCCCTGAACTCCCTTGTCGTCTCCGCTCAGAACGATGACGGTATCGCCCTTCTTGATGTGAAGATTAGCCATTTGTGCGATACCTCCTTACAGTACTTCCGGAGCCAGGGACAGGATCTTGAGGTAATCCTTCTCGCGAAGCTCTCTTGCGACAGGCCCAAAAATACGGGTGCCGCGGGGGGTCTTGTCGTCCTTGATGATGACGGCTGCGTTCTCATCAAACTTGATGTACGAACCGTCCGCACGGTGGACGCCGTGGGTGCTTCTGACGATGACAGCCTTAACGACCTCGCCCTTCTTGGCGGTGCCGCCGGGTGCTGCCTTCTTCACGCTGCACACCACCACATCGCCGATGTTCGCATAGCGACGGCCTGTGCCGCCCAGCACGCGAATGCACATCAGCTCTTTGGCGCCGGTATTGTCGGCAACCTTCATAAGTGACTGCTGCTGAATCATGTTTTCCTCCTACTGTTTCAATACGCCACAACGTATCTACTATTCGAATTCCGGAACCGCTCTTTGTCCTGCCCGGTTCCGTGGCAGGTAGCGCAGCTTGTGTGCAGTATGCTTACTTCGCCTTTTCGACGATGCGGACCAGTCTCCATCTCTTGGTCTTGGACAGGGGTCTGGTCTCCATAACCTCGACACGGTCGCCGACGCCGCACTCATTGTTCTCGTCATGTGCGTGAATCTTAAGAGTGTGCTTGACAATCTTGCCGTACACGGCGTGCTTCACGTTGTCCTCAACCGCGACGACGACGGTCTTGTCCATCTTGTCGCTGACGACGACGCCGACGCGCGTCTTTCTCAGTGCTCTTTCCTGTGTCATGACAATTCCTCCTCGTTACGCGTTCTTCTCATTGAGAACGGTCATTACTCGTGCGATGTCATGCTTGACCTCGGCGATCTGATGAGGATTGTCAAGCTGGTTGATCGCGTGCTGGAAGCGGAGGTTGAAAAGCTCTTTCTTCAGCTCGCCGAGCTTTGTCTCAAGCTCAGGAGCCGTCAGTTTTCTCAGTTCTTCTGCCTTCATGACTTACGCCTCCTCTGCTGCTTTGGTGACGAACTTGGTCTTGATGGGGAGCTTATTGCCTGCAAGGCGCATAGCCTCTCTGGCTGTTGCCTCATCAATACCGTCCATCTCAAACATAATGCGGCCGGGCTTCACAACAGCGACCCAGTACTCAACGGAACCTTTACCGGAACCCATTCGGGTCTCGGCAGGCTTCTCGGTGATGGGCTTGTCCGGGAAAATCTTGATCCAAACCTGTCCGCCGCGCTTAATGTAACGCGTCATAGCGATACGGGCTGCCTCGATCTGGACGCTGGAAATCCATGCGGGCTCGGTAGCCATCAGGCCGTAGCTTCCGTACGAAAGGGTCGTGCCGCGGCTTGCCTTACCCTTCATTCTTCCGCGCTGTACACGGCGGAACTTTGTTCTCTTGGGCATCAACATAATCAGTTCTCGCCTCCTTCTTTCGGGGCAGTGGCAGGTGCTGCCGCAGGAGCGGCAACGGTTCTCGGGGTTCTCTCGGCAGGCCGTGTATTGACGGACTTGCCGTTGCGGTCACCGAAGCGGCGGTCACCGCCGGGGCGGCGGTCTCCTCCGGGGCGACGGTCACCGGCGGGACGGCGGTCTCCGCCGTTGCGGCGATCGCGGCGATCACCGGGCTTGCGGTCCTGACGGGCGGCACCGTCGGCAGCGGCAGCTGCGGAGCGGTTGACCTCGCTGAGGATTTCGCCCTTGTAGATCCAAACCTTCACGCCGATCTTGCCGTACGTGGTGTTGGCCTCCCAGAAGCCGTAATCGATATCCGCGCGCAGGGTCTGCAGCGGGATGGTACCCTCATGGTAGTGCTCGACGCGGGCAATCTCGGCTCCGCCCAGACGGCCGGAGCAGGTGATCTTGATACCCTTTGCGCCGTTGCGCATGGTATTGCGGATAGCCATCTTCATAGCGCGGCGGAAGGATGTGCGGCGCTCAAGCTGGGCGCAGACATTCTCTGCGACGAGCTGTGCGTTCAGGTCGGGCTGACGAACCTCGACAACCTTGAGAGATACGGGCATGCCCGTCATCTTCTCCAATTCCTTCTTGTAATTGTCGATTTCGCTGCCGCCCTTGCCGATGACCATACCCGGCTTAGCGCAGTGGATGAACACACGGACGCGGCGTGCGTCGCGCTCGATCTCGATCTTGGGGATACCGGCATCCTGCAGAGTCTTCTTCAGATACTTGCGGATCTTGTAGTCGGACACAAGGGTGTCGCCGAAGTATTCCTTATTTGCGTACCATCTGGAGTCCCAGTTCTTAATGACGCCCACGCGCATGCCGTGGGGATTGACTTTCTGTCCCATTGATTCTGGCCTCCCTTTCTCAGTCTTTTTCCTTGACCACGATGGTCACATGGCTGGTTCTCTTGAGGATGCGGTCAGCGCTTCCCTTGGCACGAGGCAGCATGCGTTTCATGGTGGGTCCGGGGGTAACGAAGCACTCGGAAACATACAGCTTCGAGGCGTCCATCTGGAAATTGTTTTCGGCATTTGCCACCGCGCTCTTGAGCAGCTTAATCAGATACTCGGAGGCACCGCGGCGGGTGTTTTTCAGGATTGCCATAGCCGTATCGGCATCCTTTCCGCGAATGAGGTCCAGAACAATCTGCACCTTGCGGGGAGAAATTCTGGCATGCTTCAGATATGCAACTGCTTGCTTGTCCATGTTTCAGTCTCCTCCCTTACGAGTTCGCGGTCTTGGTTCCGGAGTGGCCCTTGAACGTGCGGGTGGGTGCGAACTCGCCCAGCTTGTGTCCGACCATCTCCTCGGTGATATACACCGGAACATGCTTCTTACCGTCGTGAATTGCGATCGTGTGTCCGACAAATTCCGGGAATATCGTGGATGCTCTCGACCAGGTCTTGAGCACCTTCTTCTCATGCTTCTCGTTCATGGCGCAAATCCGTTCGTACAGCTTTGCCTCCACATACGGAGCCTTCTTCAAGCTTCTGCTCATGATATATTCCCTCCTTACTTAGCGTTTCTGCGCTTGACGATCAACTTGTCGGTACGAGCCTTCTTGTTTCTCGTCTTATAACCCAGCGCGGGCTTACCCCAAGGGGTAACAGGCGACGGATGTCCGATCGGGGACTTACCCTCACCACCACCGTGCGGGTGATCGCAGGGGTTCATGACCGAACCGCGGACAGTCGGGCGGATACCCTTATGACGGGTCTTACCGGCCTTACCGACTTTGACGGTGTCATGCTCGAAGTTGCCGACCTGACCGATGGTTGCCTTGCAGTCCAGCCGGATGATGCGCACCTCGCCGGAGGGCAGACGAACCTGAGCGACGCCGCCTTCCTTGGAAATCAGCTGTGCCATAACACCTGCGGAGCGTGCAAGCTGCGCGCCCTTGCCGGGATACAGCTCGATGTTGTGGATGAACGTACCGGTAGGGATGTTCGCCACGGGAAGCGTGTTGCCGATCTTGATATCGGCATCGGCACCGGAGTAGATCACATCGCCGACCTTCAGGCCGTCCGGAGCGATAATGTAGCTCTTCGTGCCTGCCTCATTCTGCAGCAGTGCGATGTAGGCGGTACGGTTGGGGTCATACTCAATAGCAACGACGGTGTTGGGCGTGCTGTCAGCGCGCTTAAAGTCGATGATACGGTACTTGATCTTGTTTCCGCCGCCTCTGTGACGGACCGTGATGCGGCCGTAGCTGTTGCGTCCGGCATGCTTCTTCTTGATTACGATCAGGCTTTTCTCGGGGGTATCCTTGGTGATGATCTGACCGTAGGCAGGAACGGACATATTCCGTCTGGCGGGTGTTGTGGGTTTGTACTTAATCGTAGCCATTTCTTCAACCTCCTCCGCTTAGTTCAGGCCCTCGAAGAACTCGATGGGCTTGGAATCAGCCTTCAGGGTGACAATGGCTTTCTTCCACTCGGAAGTGTATCCGAAATGGACGCCCATGCGCTTCGGCTTCTTCTTCATGTTGATAACGTTTACGCTCTCAACCTTCGCGCCGGCAAACATGTACTCGACGGCGGCTGCGATTTCGGGCTTGGTTGCCGCAGAGTGAACGCGGAAGACGTATTTCTTGGCCTTCCCTTCCTCCTGAGACAGCATATCCATGGAGGCCTCGGAGATCACCGGCTTAATGATGACATCTTCGATTCTTTTCATTTGTTGTATACCTCCTCGAGCTTCTTGACGGCCGCGACGGTGATGACCATCTTGTCAGCCTTCATGACCTCATAGACATTCAGGTTGGTGGCAAGCGACGTCTCAACGCGGGGCAGGTTTGCGCAGCTCTTCACAGCGAAGGGATTAACCTCCGGCATAACGATCAGAGCACGGCTGTCAACTCCCAGAGCAGTCAGCATGGCTGCCATCGGGCGGGTCTTGTACTCCGTGCAGGTCAGATCGTCCAGCACAATGAGCTTGCCCTCTGCGACCTTAGCCGACAGAGCGCCGAACAGAGCGGCTCTGCGGGTCTTCTTGTTCATACCGGTGCGGTAGCTGCGGGGCTTGGGACCCAGGGCGATTCCGCCGTGTGTCCACTGCGGAGAACGGGTGGAACCCTGACGGGCACGACCGGTTCCCTTCTGTCTCCAGGGCTTTTTGCCGCCGCCGGAAACCTCGGTGCGGGTCAGAGTGGACTGTGTGCCCTGTCTCTGGTTGAGCAGATATGCTCTCACTGCGGCATGAAGGACGGCTCCGTTGATGTCCGCGCCGAAAATGACATCGGACAGTTCCATGGTTCCGACTTCCTGGCCGGCCATGTTAAATACTTTTACATTTGCCATGATTCAGTTTCCTCCTTCCGCTTAAGCTTTGACCGAGTTGCGGACGAACACGATGCCGTCCTTGGCGCCCGGAATGGCGCCCTTAATGGCAATCAGATTGTTCTCTTTGTCGATGCGGACAACCTTCAGGTTCTGAACCGTGACCTGCACGTTTCCGTACTGGCCTGCCATTCTCTTGTTCTTGTAAATACGGGACGGGGTGGAGTTTGCTCCCATAGAACCGGGCTGGCGGTGCACAGGGCCCACGCCGTGCGTCATTCTGAGCTGATGGCAGCCCCATCTCTTGACTACGCCGGAGAAGCCGTGGCCCTTTGTCATACCCGTAACGTCGACCTTGTCGCCTGCGGCGAAGGTATCGACAGTAATGACATCACCCACGTTGTAGCCGGAGCAGTCATCGAAGCGGAACTCCTTGAGGTGCTTCTTGACGCTGAGACCGTTCTTTTCGAAATGACCTTTCTCAGCCTTGGTGGTCTGCTTCGCCTTCGCATCCATGAATCCAAGCTGAACGGCGTCATAGCCGTCGTTTTCGGTGGTCTTCTTCTGAGCGACCACGCAGGGACCAGCTTCCAGGACGGTTACGGGAATGACATTCCCGTTTTCGTCAAAGATCTGTGTCATACCGATTTTCTTACCGATAATGCCCTTTTTCATTTGCTTTTTCCTCCTGTAAATTATTGGTTGGCTGCCGCCGGGCGGCCGTCAACATGACTTACAAAGTTGCCGAACCGGAGAATCTCCCTCGGCTGTTGTCTTTGCCGCGCCCGCTGAGGGCGCATTTAGGGGCTTCCGCCGGTCTCTCTCCGGCACCGACTGCGGCGATGCGGTCGGGTTTGCGTTTTCTCTTTCGGTCGGACGCTTGATTACAGTCTGACTTCGAGTTCAACGCCGGCGGGCAGCTCTGTGTTCATCAGAGCGTCCACTGTCTTCTGGGACGGTTTCATGATGTCGATGAGTCTCTTGTGCGTCCGGTACTCAAACTGCTCACGGCTGTCCTTGTTGACATGGACGGACCGCAGGATGGTTACGATCTCGCGGTCGGTGGGAAGCGGGATGGGACCCGAAACCTCGCAGCCGTTTGCCTTCGCCACAGCGACAATCTTTTCAGCTGCCGTGTCAATGAGGGTGTGATCGTAGCTCTTGAGACGCACTCTGATCTTCTCTTTCAGTGC
>CAVDLN010000167.1:0-4342 GCA_963609805.1 Erysipelotrichaceae bacterium
ACTTCTATAAGCAGTTCACACAGATGTATAACATGACCCCTGCAAAATACCGCGCCGCGCACAGCCGCAAGCACAAATAGGAAAATGCCGTACAGCATATCACTGTACGGCATTTTATGTTTCAGAACCCGAAAAAGGCTCCGGCATTTTTTTTGCAGATGTTTTCCACGATCTGCCCAATCGTCCTCTCATCCGCCGGATACTGGCCGCTTTCGACCAGCTCTCCGAGGCGGTTGCAGAGGATACGGCGGTAATATTCGTGGCGCGGGAAGGAGCTGAACGAGCGCGAGTCGGTCAGCATGCCGACGGACTTCGCAAGCAGCCCGTTTTCCATCAGCTCGTCAATCTGGCGGCGCATACCGCGGATGGTGTCGTTGAACCACCATGCCGCGCCAAACTGGACTTTCGGCGCGAAGTTGACGGCCATTGTAGAGAGGACGGCGTTGTCGCTCGGATTCAGGTTGTAGAGAATCGTATTCGGCAGGCATCCCTCACGTTCAAGATCGCCGAGGAATGCGCCGAGCTGGAACGGGTCAGTCGTGAGGCCGACGCTGTCGCTGCCCGCATCGGGGCCGAGTGTTTCAAACAGGCGCGGGTTCTGGTTTCGGATGGGACCAAGGTGCAGCTGCATGGCGACGCCGTGCGCATGATACACTTTGCCAAGGAAGTGCCGCAGTTCGGCTTGTTTTGTACCAGGAACGTAAGCGAATTTGCTGAACCCGTGGTCAGAGACCTTGCAGCCGTTTTCGCAGAAATAGTCCAGCGCCTTTCCCAAGGCTTCCGGCAGGCTGACCGTGCCGTATTTCTCGCACAGCGCGTGCTCCGCTTCCGGATTCCCGCCAAGATATTTGTCCGGCCGGAACGACGGCAGAACGCGGAACGGGATCGTGGGGGCTGCCGAGATTTTTTTGTGCCATTCCAGCGTATCCGCTGGATCGTCCGTCGTGCAGAGCACGCGGACATTCATTTTTTCAAGGAGCGAAACCGCATCGTAGGCTTTCAGCTTTTCCGCCGTTTCTTCCCAGATGGCGGGCGCAGTCTTCGGCGTCAGCGGCGTGTCAATATCAAAATACCGCTGCAATTCCAGATGTGTCCAGTGGTACAGCGGGCAGCCGACCAGCTGCGGCACGACCTCCGCCCATTTCTGGAATTTTTCGTACTCCGGCGCGTCACCGGTGATATACCGCTCATCCACACCGCAGGCACGCATCGCGCGCCATTTGTAATGGTCTGCCGCCAGCCACAGCTGCGTCAGATTTTCGTACTGCTTCCGCTCCGCGATCTCGCGTGGGGGCAGATGGTTGTGATAGTCGTAGATCGGTTGATTTTCCGCGTACTTGTGAAACAGCGTCCGCGCCATCTCGTTTTCCAGCAGGAAATCTTTGTCCATAAATGCTCTCATGTTCAGTCCTCAAATTTCTCGCGGTTGATCCACAGTCCCAGCGCGGGATTCGGAATATAATAGATTTCTTCGCCGTCTACGGTGTTGTAGCCGTAGTGCAGCTTCTCCGGGTCGTACTTTTTCGCCAGTTCGTCATAGCTTGCCGACCGGAAGCCCACGCCCTCAATTTCTTCCTGCGAAATTTCCTTCACAGCGTAGGTGATGGAGAATCTGCCGTCAGATGAACCGTGAATCAGATGTGCGGCCGCGCCCATATTCTCCCGAAGATCGGTATTTTCCGGCTTGTTAAACTCGTCCAGCGTGTGCAGTCTGCCCTTGTAGCCGTATTTGCGGATGAGCTTGTCGCACTGTGCGTCCTCGCCGAATTTTGTGACACCGGGCGCTAAGATGATCAGCTCCCCACCGTCCGCAATCGCCATGCGGGTACGGTAGACGGCTTTGTTTCCGAGCCACGTGGACTTAAACTCGCTGAGATCAAGATAGACCACGCATTTTTGGATTCCGTGCTCGACGAAGTCAATGTTCTTCTCCTGCGCCAGCTTGACAGCTTCCGTCAGGCAGCTTCTGCCCTCGCCGATGAACAGGCCGTGCATGACGTTTTCGCCCTCCGGAGCCGTGCAGACAGTCAGGACAAAGAGAACGGGACGCTTGTTCAGGAAATGCTCCATGCCGTAGTCAAAAATCTTGCGGACGGGCGTGTGGTCCTTGCCCATCATCCGCTCCATGCCGTACACTGCGCCGACCATGTGCGATTTGTTGATCATATCGCTGCCGCCCACGCCGACGAACAGGTTCTTGGAGTGGTTCGCCATGCCGATGACCTCATGCGGCACGACCTGACCGGGCGAGATGATGAGGTCGTAGCTTTCGTCCATCACGCGGCGGTTAATTTCCACGCTGACCGGCTCATGCCAGAGACCTTCGGTGATTTCTTCGAGATAGGAAGCCGGTACTTCGCCGATCTTGACCACATCATGCCGCCAGTCATGGACGATCATGTTTTCATAGGGAATGCCCTCGAACATAGCTTCCCACTGCGTTTTGGAAACCGGCTCATGTGTGCCGAGTGCGGGCATGATATCGACCTGTGCGCCCATATCGGTCAACAGATGATAATAAATGCTCGTGATCTTGCCTGCCTGCGAATGGAAGCGTGTGAAATCCGGCGGGATGATGAGTACCTTCTGGAGCGTCTTTCCCTCCAGCGATCTCAGGAGTGCTTCTTTGAGCTCCGCGTCCGAAATGCCGCCGTTCGCAGCGATTTTATAAATGTCCTGCATCGTTTACACTCCGCTGTACGCCGAGAAGCCGCCGTCCACGGGGATGGCCACGCCGGTCACGAACGACGCAGCCTCATTGTTGAGCAGGAACAGCATCGCGCCAAGCAGCTCTTCTGCCTGTCCGAAGCGGCCCATCGGGGTGGCAGCGAGGATTTTCTTCGTCCGCGCGGTCGGCGTGCCGTCCGGATTCCAGAGCAGCGACGCATTCTGCTTGCCAGAGAAGAAGCCGGGGGCAATGGCGTTCACGCGGATGCCGACCTTGGAAAAATGCACGGCCAGCCACTGCGTAAAGTTTGAAACGGCGGACTTTGCGCCCGAATATGCCGGGATTTTCGTCAGCGGCGTGTAGGCGTTCATCGACGAAATATTGATGATGTTGCAGCCCTCGCGCGTGACCATATCGTGGGCGAACGCCTGCGTGGGAATTAAAATCCCCATGAAATTGAGGTTAAAGACGGACGCAACGCCCGCCTCGTCCAGATCGAAGAAGCTCTTGGTGTCGGCGTCCAGATCGCCCGGCTCGTAATATTCCTTGTCGGTCGTCGCGCTGGAGTGGTTTCCGCCCGCGCCGTTGATGAGGATGTCGCAGGGGCCGAAGTCGGCCAGCACCTGTTCATGGCACGCCATGACAGCGGCCTTATCCAGCACGTTGCATTCGTAGGCTTTCGCGATGCCGCCCTCAGCGGCGATTTCGTCGGCCAGCTTCTGCACGTTGGCATACGTCCGACCCAGCAGCGCGACTTTTGCGCCGCTGGCGGCCAGCGCCTTGGAAAAGACGCTGCAAAGCGTCCCAGCTGCGCCGGTGATAACGGCAACCTTGCCGGTCAAATCCGTGTTCAAAGGAAGATTCATCTTTCCATATCCTTTCTGCATTTTATCGGAAAATGGTATTTATCACAGCCGCAACGCCGTTTTCGTCGCACTCGGCAATGGGATTTCTGCACGGTAAATAATCCTGCCAGTGCAGATATCCTGCACCTGTGCGCCGTTGGCGGTGATGGCATAACACAGATACGGCAGTTCACGGATCACCTGCGGTATACCGTCGAAAAATTGCCCTGTTGTCGGCACAATCTGAGCGCCGCTGTCAGCCGCAAGCTGAAGCGCATCGGCATTCTCCGCGCTCAGATGTTTGTCCGAGTTAAGAAGCGTCCCGTCCAAATCGAGTGCGATCAGCTTATAATCAGGCATTGTATGTACTTGCCGCAGTATTTCCGCCGCGGCCTGTCCAGTTGGTGTGGAAGAATTGGCCGCGCGGCGCGTCCAGCCGCTCATAGGTATGCGCGCCAAAGTAGTCGCGCTGCGCCTGAAGCAGATTCGCGGGCAGGCGGTCGGTGGTGTAGCCGTCGAAATAGCTCAGCGCCGCCGTCATTGCGGGTGCGGGCACGCCATACTGCACAGTTGCTGCCGCGACCTTGCGCCAAGCGGGAATGAGCTTTTCCATCGTGTTCTTGAAATACGGGTCGAGCAGGAGATTCGACAGCTCCGGATTCTTATCATACGCTTCCTTGATCTTGCCGAGGAAGACCGAACGGATGATGCAGCCGCCGCGCCACATGAGGGCGATGCCGCCGTAGTTGAGGTTCCAGCCATACGTTTTTGCAGCTGTGCGCATGAGGGTGTAACCCTGTGCATAGGAGATGATCTTGGAGGCGTACAG
>CAVDLN010000168.1:0-3977 GCA_963609805.1 Erysipelotrichaceae bacterium
GGAAACCGAGACTGCTGCCGCCGCTTTTCCTTCCGTTTCATTTCACCACCGCCTTGTAGCCCAGGCCCCGGACTGTCTTAATTTCAAAGTCTTTGCAGACAGAGAATTTGCCCCGCAGCTTGGTAATATACACGTCCACCGCCCGCAGGCTGGTATCCGTATCCACGCCCCAGAACTCGTCCATGAGCTGTGCGCGGGAAAAGGTCTTTTTGGGGTAGGAGAGAAGCTTGTAGAGGATATTAAACTCCCGCGTCGTCACCAGCACTTCCTCGCCGTCAATGACGGCAGTCATGCCGTCGGCGTCCAGCTCCAGATTGCCGACAACCAGCTTCCGCTCCATCTCGATATTCGCCCGCCGCAGCAGCGCCCGGACGCGGAGCAGCAGCTCGTCGAGCTGCACGGGCTTGACCATGTAGTCATCAATACCCAGCTGAAAGCCCTTCTGCTTGGACGGCAGATCGTCCCGCGCGGACATGAAAAGAATGGGAATATGCTTGTTGACCCGGCGGACATTCTCCGCAAATTCAAACCCGTCGATGTCCGGCATCATAATGTCGGAGATGATAAGATCGTAGAGATTGTTATACATCTCGTCATAGGCGTCATTCGCGTGCAGGCAGCCTTTTGCTGCAAAGCCGCAGTCGTTTAAGTAGGTGCAGACCGCCTGATTGAGCTTCGTGTCGTCCTCTAAAACAAGAATATGGATCATGTCGTTTCCTCCTGCCGGATTTTTTTGAGATGGAGCGTCGAACGGCAGAGCATGAAGACCGCGCCGCCGAGGATCATGGCGCACACCGCGCCGCCAGTGCCCCCGGTTTGCGGGCGCAAACACAAAAATCAGTCCGGCTGCCGCAAGCGGAACGCTCACCAACACGATCCACCACGCTGGGAACAGTACGCTCTGCAAAAACCGCTTGAGTCGTGCCATACCATCACTTCCTGCTCCAGAGTGATTATAGCATACTGTCCCAAGGTTTCGCTATTGTTTGAGTTTTGTTTCAGAATTGTTAATTTAATGGCTATGGTCGCGGGATGGCGCGCAGCCGAATCTTTCCCTGTACGCACGGAAGAAGGTTGAATAGTCCTGAAAGCCGCAAGCGGTGCAGGCATCCGCCGGAGAGCTGCCGGTAAGGATGCGCTCGCGCGCAGCCAGCAGACGCTTGACGCGGATGTACTCGCCGACGGACGAGCCGGTCGCGCGGCGGAACACGCGGTTCAGCTGCGATGGGCTCAGAAAAAACGCACGGCTGACGGAGGAAAGGGAGATATCCTCAAATAGATGCAGATTGACGTATTGCAGAATTTGCTGCGGCGCGGACTCCGGCGCATCGGCGGCGGAGTCCGCGTTTCCAGCAAGGCCGGAAAGCTCGTCCAGCACGTTCGCCAGGATCAGCAGCATGTGCAACCGAAGCTGCGCGCCGCTTCCCGCCGTGTCGAAGCCGGAAAACAGCGCGGGAAACCTGTCCGAGACATAGAGGTTCCGCTTTCCGAGCGGCTTGTCCGCAAAAACGCGCAGAAGAAGCCCCTCCGGGTCGATCCCGCCGAGCACGGACGGCGAAAAATGCATGACGATCCGCTCATACGGCTGATCGGAACGCAGCTGGAGCTTGTGCGCCTCGGCGCGGTTCATGACCAGCAGCTCGCCGGGATGCAGCGGATAAACGCTGCCCTCTACGAGATACTGTGCATCGCCGGAGAGAAAATACAGGATCTCCATCCGTTCATGCGCGTGCATATAAAACTCCGCCGAACTGGGGCTTGCGTCCAGACTGTGGTGGCAGAAGAGGTCGGCGTCCCTGTATTCAAATAAACGAGCCATGGCTGTACCTCCGATTTTACTGTAATGCTACCACAAGTTGCGTCAATCTGCAATATCATAAGCTCCGAATCCCAATATCCTTGCAGAATGGCCGGCGCTATAATAGAATACAGATATCGAACAGGAGGAAGGAGCCATGATTTTAAGATCAACCGTCCGTTACGCCATCGCGTGCCCAACGAGCATGGGCGTGCGGATCACGCCGCCCGACCGGATGGCGGTGCAGAACAGCAATACATTTTACATGCAGGCGACCAGCGCGGAGACGAACGTGCTGAATGTCGCATCGAGCCTTGGGCGCGAATGCCTTGCGCTCACGAAATTCGTCAAGGGCAGCCCCGTCGCGGATTTCATCAAGCGGCAGCTTCGCGCGCGGAATATCCGCTTTGAGGGTCTGGACGTCGAGCAGGGCGGGCCGTGGGGCTACCGCCACCAGTTCAACATTGCCGATTCCGGCTTCGGTCTGCGCGCTCCGCGCGTCTGGAACGACCGCACGGGTGAGGTCGGCAGAACGCTTTCTGCCGAAGATTTTGATATTGCCCGCATCTTCGGTCAGGAGGGCGTCGGCATCCTGCATCTGTCCGGTCTTATCGCGGCCATGAGCCACGAGACGACGGAATGCTGCCTTGCGCTGGCAAAGGCAGCGAAGCAGTACGGTACGCTGGTTTCGTTCGATCTCAACTACCGTGCCACGTTTTGGAAGGGCCGCGAGGAAGAACTCTCCAAGGCGTTCCATGAGATCGCGTCGCTGGCCGACGTGCTCATCGGCAACGAGGAGGACTTCCAGCTCTGCCTCGGCTTCAAGGGCCCCGAAGCAGGCGGAAAAGACCTTGCCTCCAAAATTGAATCCTTCAAGGGTATGATCTCACAGGTACAGGAACAGTATCCGAACGCGAAAATGTTCGCAACGACGCTCCGTCAGGTCATTTCCGCCAACAAGCACCTCTGGGGCGCGATCCTGCTGGCGGACGGGAAATGGTATGTTGAGGAACCCCGCGAAATTCAGGTGCTCGACCGCATCGGCGGCGGCGACGGCTTCACCGGCGGCCTCCTCTACGGCGTTCTGAACGGCTGGGAGCCGGAAAAGTGCCTGCAATTCGGCTGGGCATCCGGTGTGATGGCGGCGTCGAGCCTCAATGACTACGCCGAGCCTGCAGACGAAAAACAGGTCTGGGATATTTACAAGGGAAACGCGAGGGTGCAGCGATGAAAAAAGCAGATATTGGCCTCATTGGCCTTGCCGTCATGGGTGAAAATCTGGTCATGAACATGGAGTCCAAGGGCTTCACCGTGGCCGTGTTCAACCGCACGACGGAGAAAGTAGATAAATTCGTAAACGGCAGAGTCGCCGGGAAAAATATCATTGGCTGCCACAGTCTTGAAGAGCTGGTGGCGAACCTCGAGAAGCCCCGCAAGGTCTTTATGATGGTCAAGGCGGGCAATGCCGTGGACGACATGATCGAGCAGCTTCTTCCGCTCCTCGACGACGGCGATATCCTGATTGACGGCGGCAACTCCCACTTCCCGGATACCATCCGCAGAACCGCGTATGTAGAAAGCAAGGGCAAGCTCTACATCGGAACCGGCGTCTCCGGCGGCGAAGAGGGCGCACTGAAAGGGCCCAGCATGATGCCCGGCGGCAGCCCTGCCGCGTGGCAATATGTAAAACCCATCTTCCAGGCAATCTGCGCCAAGGTCGAAGACGGCAGTCCGTGCTGCGACTGGGTCGGCGAAAACGGCGCTGGCCATTTCGTGAAAATGGTCCACAACGGCATTGAATACGGCGACATGCAGCTCATCTGCGAAGCCTATCAGCTCATGCGCGATCTGCTCGGCATGAGTGATGATGAAATGCACGAGGTCTTCGCCGCGTGGAACAAGACGGAGCTGGATTCCTATTTAATTGAGATCACGCGCGACATTCTGGCCTATAAGGATACCGACGGTCAACCGATCGTCGAAAAGATTCTCGACACTGCTGGGCAGAAGGGCACCGGCAAGTGGACGGGTATTGCGGCACTGGACGAGGGCGTTCCGCTGACGCTCATCGGCGAGGCGGTCTTTGCACGCTGCCTGTCCGCGATGAAGTCAGAGCGCGTGGAAGCGGCGAAGGAATACGCCCGCACAATCCCAGCCTTCACCGGCGACAAGACAGAGA
>CAVDLN010000169.1:0-3139 GCA_963609805.1 Erysipelotrichaceae bacterium
GCTTTCTACGAAATCGACGGCGACAGGTTTAAGATCAAAGTTCCGCTTCGTGCGCTGGGTCTCAACCCCGACGGATTTACCGTCTGGTTCAAGGCAGCGGACAGCCGGGAGCCCATCTGCTCGGTGGAGGACTTCTACGAAAAGGGCGACTCCGCTCCGCTCGGACGCATGAATTTCGTGTACAGAGGAAAGTAACAGAAAATTCAGGGAGTTCTCCGGAATTCCGCCATGTGCCGGCAGGCACGCGGCGAAACGCGGGGATTCCCCCTCAAAATAAAGAAAGAAGCGATATACCATGACAAAAATTGACATTTTTTCCGGTTTTCTCGGCGCAGGCAAAACCACGCTGATCAAAAAGCTCATCTCCGATGCCTACAAGGGTGAGCAGCTCGTGCTCATCGAGAACGAATTCGGAGAGATCGGCATTGACGGCGGATTCCTTGCCGATGCGGGAATCAAAATCAACGAGATGAACTCCGGCTGTATCTGCTGCTCCCTCGTGGGCGATTTCCGCAAGGCACTGGCGCAGGTCATCAGCGAGTATCACCCCGATCGGATTCTGATTGAGCCCTCCGGTGTAGGCAAGCTGTCCGATGTCATCCGCGCCGTGGAAGGCGCCGCCACGGAGGGTGCCGTACTGAACGGGTTCACCACCGTTGTGGATGCGGGCAAGTGCAAAATGTACATGAAAAACTTCGGCGAATTTTTCAACGATCAGGTTGGGAATGCAGGCTGCATTATCGTCAGCCATGCCGATATCGCCCCCGCAAAGAAGGTGGAGGAGGCGGTTGAGCTGCTTCGTGCCCATAACGCCACAGCCGTCATTGTCTCCACACCGTGGGATCAGCTGACGGGTGAGCAGCTGCTCGAGGCAATGGAGCGCCGTGACACACTGGAAGCAGAGCTGTCCCGTCTCGCAGCCGACGAGGACGACGATGAGGATGAGGATGAACATCATCACTGCCATCACCATCATGATGACGACGATGACGATAACCATGACCATGATGAACACGGGCATCACCACGATGACGACGATGATGATGACCACGACGAGCACGAGCATCATCACCACCATCACCACGAGGGTGACGGCGACGACGATGATGACGAGTGCGGCTGCGGGTGCTGCCACGATGACAACGGGGAGCATCACCACCACCACCATCACCACGACGCGGACGAGGTGTTTGTAAGCTGCGGTGCGGAAACGACCGTGCATTTTGACCGCGCGGCGCTGGAGGGAATGCTGACCGCTCTGTGTGATGAAGGACGGTACGGCACGGTTCTGCGTGCCAAGGGCATTGTGGCTCCCGCAGACGGAGAAACCGACGGCTGGATTCACTTTGATTACGTCCCGGGTGAGCCCGATGTACGCACGGGTGCACCGGCGGTTATCGGACGCCTGTGTGTCATAGGCTCCGGGCTGAAGGTTGACGCTCTGTCCGAGCTGTTCGGCGTTACGCTGCACAAGTCCGAGGAGGACTGACGCGCAAGGGGAGCATACAATGGCATACGATTTACCTGTATATCTTTTTACCGGCTTCCTGGAGGGCGGGAAAACCCACATGATTCAGGAATCCATGGAAAGCCCGCAGTTCAATACGGGCGAAAAGACACTGATCATCCAATGCGAGGAAGGCATAGACGAACTGGACATCTCGACGTTCAACGGAAAAAACGTATACCTCGAGACCGTTGAGAACGAGGAGGATCTGACGCCGGATCTTCTCAACGCCATGGCAAAAAAGCATAAGCTGGACCGCGTGCTCATAGAGTACAACGGAACATGGATGCTAAACACGCTGTACAACGCCATGCCGCAGAATTGGGTCATTTACCAGCAGATGATGTTCGCCGATGCCAATACATTTATCAACTATAATCTGAATATGCGCCAGCTTATGGTTGACAAGCTGATGAATGCGGAGCTGGTCGTCCTCAACCGAACCCCGGTGAGCATCGACAAGGAGGCCATCCATAAAATCGTGCGGGGCTGCTCCCGCCGTGCGCAGATTTCCTATGACTACCCGGACGGCCATGTGGAAGCCGACAACATAGAGGATCCGCTGCCCTTTGATCTGAATGCGCCCCTTGTGGAAATCGGCGATGAGGATTATGCTGTCTGGTACCGCGACCTGACCGAGGAACTGCAGGCATGGGACGGAAAAACCGTACGCTTCAAGGGCATTGTCCTGCGCGACCCCAAGCTGAGCAAATCCGCCCTGCTGGTCGGCCGGCATGTCATGACCTGCTGTGCCAACGACATTACGTACTCTCCGCTTGTCTGCAACTTTGCCGGAAATGTCCCCTATAAAACCCGCGATTGGATTCTGGTAACGGCGAAAATCAAGGTTGAAAAGCACAAACTCTACGCCAACCGTCCCGGTCCCGTCCTCTACGCGACGGAAGAATGCCCTCTCACCGCCAAGCCCGACAACGAAGTGGCAACGTTCTACTGAGGAGGTCGCCATGTCTTGTGACACCCTGATTCTGAATCAAATCCGCTCCGATGCGGGCACGGCTGTTGCGGAACTGCTGCCGGCAGCGCACATGACCGCCGGACAGATTCTGGTGGTCGGCTGCTCCTCCTCCGAGATGGTCGGCGGACGGATCGGCAAATGCTCCAGTCCGGACGCGGCCGCCGCCCTGCTGGATGCCCTGCTCCCGCCGCTGACGAATGCCGGCATTTTCCTTGCCGCACAATGCTGCGAGCATCTGAACCGTGCTCTCATTGTAGAGCGGGAATGCGCCGAGCGGTACGGGCTGGAACCTGTCTGGGTCAAGCCGCAGCCGCACGCGGGCGGATCCTTTGCCACGGCGGTATGGGAGCGGTTTTCGGATCCTGTTGCCGTCGAGAGCATACGGGCTCATGCGGGCATGGATATCGGGCAGACGCTCATCGGGATGCACCTGCGGCGGGTTGCAGTGCCTGTACGGCTGTCCGTAACGCATATCGGCAGTGCGCCTGTCGTGTTCGCCCGCACACGTCCCCCTTATATCGGCGGTCCGCGCGCGCAGTATCAAACCGAGGAGCCGTAAACAAAAAATAAGGACGCCCCCGAACCGTTTCAAAGCAACGGCTCGCGGGGCGTCCTACTTGTCTTGGTGCACCGGAGCAATCCAAATCCGAACCATG
>CAVDLN010000170.1:0-2885 GCA_963609805.1 Erysipelotrichaceae bacterium
GTTGATGGCTTCGTTGGGGATCTCACGGTTATACTGCGTGGCAAAGTGCAGCCACGGCTTCTGAAGCATGTCCAGACCATTGATCCACATCTTGGACGGGCTGAATGTGTGGCACCATGTCACGATACCGGCGCAGCTGGCAACGGTGGTCAGGACCTCCTCGCCATAGAGCGTCTGCGAACCGACGATAAACCAAAATTTGTAGTTTGTTTTCATGTTATATTTACCCCTTGCTTATAAAGGTATGAACTCCTGCACCAACGGAAATTTCTTCTCCATCAAGGCGACGAACCACCGCTGTACAGTTGGACGGGATCGTGACGGTCACTTCTGTTCCGGCATCGGTTCTTGCCCAACGGCAGGAAACCCTGCCGTAAAGGCTCTGATAGCTGCCCTCTGCGAAGCGCAATGTGCCGCCGGGCGTCGGCGCAATCACAAACCGGTTCTCTCCGTTTACACGGATACCCGCGCAGGTATCAAATAGCCAGCCGCAGACAGCACCGGGCGAATAGTGGTTCCGACTGCCGGAATTGCTGTCGTCCATGCCGCCTTCCCACTCCTCCCAGAGCGTTGTTGCGCCATGGTCGATCTCATAGAGCCAGCCGGGGCAGGCTTCGTTTTCCAGCATCTTATACGCGAGATCGCTTCTGCCGCATTTCGTCAGTATATCGAGCACGAACGGTGTGGACAGGAAGCCCGTCCCGATGCGATATTCCCGGTTCTGTACCGCCTGTGCGAGCCGCGCCGCCAACGCTTTCGCCATTTTCTCGTCCGCAAGGCCCAGCTCCAGCGGACGCACCAGCTTCGCCTGCCGGTCGGTATCCGGGCAGGAGCGCAGAAACAGCGCCTGATACGCGCGCTTTGCTCCCTCGGCAGCACTGCGGAAACGGGCTTCGTCCTCTGCTTCTCCCAGCGCGTGCGCGACTTCGGCGGCGCATGTCATGCTGTAAAAGAAGTACGCCGTCGCTTCTTCAGTATGCGCTTCCGTGCGTCCCGCCTTTACCTCGTCGCGGAAGTCCTTCGGCTCCAGCCACTCTCCAAGCTGCACACCGTGTTCATAGACAAAGGCATTGTTCGGATCGGCTTTCGCGGTTTTCTTGTCCTTATGACCGGTATGCTTCCGCATGAACTCCGCCGTATCGCGCAGGAGCGGATACGCCTCGCGAAGCGTCCGCAGATCGCCATACCTCTTCCAGAACCGGTACGGCAGCAGCACGCCGCAGTCAAGCCATCCGGCAGAGGTGCCGGTATTGTCGTAGAGCATGGACGCGCCGCTGTACGGCGCAACGGCGGGAAGCTGGCCGCTCTTTTTCTGCGCGTCGCGCAGATCGCGCAGCCATTTGCGGAAGAACGGTGCGGTATCCATGAAGTAACTGCCGGTATCAAAGAAGATCTGCGCGTCGCCTGTCCACGCGAGGCGTTCGCGCGTCGGGCAGTCGGTCGGAACATCGAGAAAGTTGGACTTCATGCTCCATCGCGCCGCGGAAACAAGCCGGTTGATCTTTTCGTTGGAGCAGGAAAATTCGCCCGTCTGCATGAGGTCGGAGTAGACGGCGATGGCCTCAAAGTCCGACGCCTCCACGTCTGCGTCCATCTCCAGCAGCGCATAGCGGAAGCCGAACACGGCAAAGCGCGTCTGGTAGCAGTCTTCACCGCCGGAGCAGCGGAACACGATCTCCTGCATCGGCGTCGGCTGCTTTTCGCCGCGGAGCTTCCCAGCGTTTCCGGTGATGAGCAGGATGCTCGCCAGCTGCCCCGGCTCCCTGACTGGCCGTTGAAGCTGGAAATTTGCCTGGGTAAACTCGCCGCTTCCGTCCAGCGCTTCGCCGAGCAGCAGGCGAATCTTCTTTCCGCGCGTACCCTTCGCGCGGAAGGAAAGGAAGCCGGCGAGATTCTGTCCGAAATCCAGAACGGTCTTGCCGGACGGCGTGGTCAGCCGCTTTGCGAGGAAGCGCTCGTGCATCATGGGGAACACATTGTCGGAGGCCGTCGGGACGACGGTCTCTTTTGCAAGCCGCGCATGGCCGGAAAAGCCCGGCTGCATGGTGGCGTCAATGCGCTCACCGTCCTTCAGGTCGGCAAAGCGAACCGGGCCGTCGCTGCTCCACTGCCAGCTCTCGTCGGAAAGGACTGTTTCGCATTTTCCGTCCGTATATGTCAGTTCAAGTTGGCATAGGAGCTTCGTCTGCCGTCCGTACACATTTGTAAATCCAAACGCGCCGATGCTGCCGCGGTACCAGCCGTCAGCCAGCGTCACGTCGAGCGTATTCTTCTCCCGCAGCAGCGCGGTCACATCATAGGTCTGATACTGAATGCGTTTGCGGTAGTCCGTGCTGCCGGGCGCAAGCTGAAAATCGCCGACGCGCTGATCGTTGAGCACCGCTTCATACAGGCCGCAGGCCGTGATATAAAGCCGCGCATGGGCGATGTCTTTGCCCGCCGCGAACGTCTTTCGGAAGCAGTCGGCGGGATAGCGGGTGTTCTTTTTGGGCTTGTAATCGCCGGTGATCCACTTTGCCTGCCAGTCCTCCGGATGCAGCAGGCCGATCTCAAACCAGCTTTCGCTCCAATCGCCGGACTGGTCGTTCTCGTCCCACAGGCGCACCCGCCAGCAGACGTGGTCGCGGCTTTGCAGCGGCCTGCCGCCGTAGGCGATGTGCGTCATGGACGATGAGACAACTTTTCCGCTGTCCCAGACGGTTTCGGCCTTTCGCGTACAAACGATCTGATAGGCCGTTTGCCGGATACCGCCCTCACAGTTCCAGTAAAAGCGCGGTCGCGCTGTGCCGAACCCCAATGGCTCGGTCAAGTATTCTGTTTGCAAATGTCTAGCTCTCATTATGCAGCCCTTCATTCGTCTCTTATTTTTGATCAATCTGTAATCG
>CAVDLN010000171.1:0-2626 GCA_963609805.1 Erysipelotrichaceae bacterium
GTGTGAGGCCGCCGAAAAGAACGGTATCCATGCCTATTCCTCTCTTAAAGCTCTTCTGGCAGACCCGGCTGTCGATTTCGTTACGATTGCCGTTCCGAATGACATGCACAAACCGCTTGCCATTGAGGCCATGAAGGCGGGAAAGCATGTTATCAGCGAAAAGCCTGTTACCGTTTCCTCCGCCGATCTGCAGGAGATGATTGATGCCTCCGCAAAGTATCACAGGCTCTTCACCGTGCACCAGAACCGCCGCTGGGACGGCGAATTTCTGCTCATGCGGGATATCTATCACAGCGGGGATCTCGGACAGGTCTACCGCATTGAGTCCCGTGTGCACGGTTCCAGAGGCATTCCCGGCGACTGGCGCGGAACGCCCGAACACGGCGGCGGCATGATTCTGGACTGGGGCATTCACCTGATTGATCAGATTATGGGCATCGTGGACGATAAGACCCTGCACAAGGTGTTCTGCCACTGCGACCATATTACCAACGAGCTGGTCGATGACGGATTCCAGCTGGATATGTTCTTTGACGACGATCTTGTCGTGCGTGTGGAGGTCGGCACTTCCAATTTTATCAGCATGCCCCGCTTCTACATGACCGGCGCGAACGGTTCCGCGCTGATTCCCGACTGGTGTCAGCCGGCACATGTCGTCTGGTGCCATAACTACAACGAGAAGGATGTTGTCCCCGTTAAGACGGCGGCGGGCATCACCAAGACAATGGCGCCGCGTGACGAAAAATCCATTGCCTCCAAGGATATTCCTCAGCCCGCCTCGGATGTGCATGATTTCTACCGCAATTTCGTCCGTGCCATCTGCGGGGAGGAGCAGCAGATCGTGACGCATCACCAGATGATGGTTGACATGAAGATTATGGAGGCGGCGTTTGAGTCCGACCGCACCGGCCTTCCGGTCGCCGTTGAGCTGAAATTCTGATTGGCGGCAATCTGTCCCACAGCGATGCAAGCATCGCAGCGATGCATGATCGCAACAATAAACGGAAATCCCCCGACGGTTATTTGAACCGCCGGGGGATTTCCGTTTGCTTATTTTCTTAAGAGTCAGTCGGCGTCCGAACCTGTACCGGAATCGGAGTCGGAATCGCCTGTACCGGACTGACCGTCTGCCGCTTCCCGTTCCGCTGCCGCGGCTGCATCCTCCGCTGCTTTGCGGGCTGCATCGTCGCGTGCGCGCGCCTCGTTGGCTTCCTTGCTTTGGCGTTCCCGCTCGGCAACGATGGTGTCCAGCATTTCAACCGTGGGCGCGTCGGCGTCCATGGCTGCCTTGAACAGATCGCCGTCCATATCCTCGTGCTCCAGCAGGTAGTTCGCCACAAAGTGCAGCTTGTCGATATGGGAGGTAAGAAGTTCCTTGGCGTGCGCATAGGCTTCCGTTATCAGAACGTGAATTTCACGGTCAATCTGCGCCGCCGTATCCTCGGAGTAATCTGCATTCGATGAGAAGTCACGTCCCAGGAAGACCTCGCTCTGGTCGGTTCCGAAACGGCGCGGTCCGAGCAGCTCCGACATACCGAACATGGTAACCATGCGCTTGGCGGTGTCGGTTGCACTCTTGATATCCGAGTAGGCTCCGCTTGTCACGTCCCCGAAGATGATTTCCTCGGCGGCACGCCCTGCCAGCGACATGGCAATCTGCGCCTGGTACTCGTGCTTGTACATCTGGTTCCGATCCGCGTCGGGACGGAAGCTGGTGAAGCCCAGCGCACCCTTTCCGGTCGGCACAATGGTAATCATGTGAACGGGATCAAGGTTCAGAAGGTAGCCGACAATGGCATGTCCCGCCTCGTGATACGCGGTGTTTTTCTTTTCCGCATCGCTCATAGCCCAGGATTTCTTTTTGGGGCCCATGAGGATTTTGTTGAGGGAGTCCTCAATTTCGTCCATGCCGATAAGGCTCTTGCTGCGGCGTGCCGCCAGCAGGGCGGCCTCGTTGAGCAGGTTGGCAAGATCCGCGCCGGTAAACCCGACGGTCGCCTTGGCAACGTTGGCGAGATTGACGCCGGGCTCCAGCGGCTTGCCCTGTGCATGCACCTTGAGGATATCCTCGCGTCCCTTGAGGTTGGGGCGGTTTACCGTGATCTGCCTGTCAAAGCGGCCGGGCCGCAGCAGGGCGGGATCCAGCACATCGGCACGGTTGGTCGCGGCGATGACAACAATGCCGTCGTGCGAGCCGAAGCCGTCCATCTCAACCAGCAGCTGGTTCAGCGTCTGCTCTCTCTCGTCATGGCCGCCGCCGAGACCGGTGCCGCGCTGCCGTCCCACGGCATCGATTTCATCAATGAAAATAATGGCATTGCCTGCCTTGCGCGCGGTCTCAAACAGATCTCGGACACGGGAGGCACCCACGCCGACATACAGTTCCACAAAATCCGAACCGGACATGGAGAAGAACGGAACGCCCGCCTCGCCGGCGACAGCCTTGGCAAGCAGCGTCTTACCCGTTCCGGGAGGGCCCATGAGCAGGACGCCGTGGGGGATTTTTGCGCCCAGCCGCGCGAATTTCTGCGGGGCCTTCAGGTAATCCACGATTTCGACAAGCTCCGCCTTCTCCTCGTCGGCACCGGCTACATCCCGGAAGGTGACGCGGTTCTTGTCATCCGGC
>CAVDLN010000172.1:0-601 GCA_963609805.1 Erysipelotrichaceae bacterium
ATCAGGATCAGGCAGCGGCGCGACCGTTATTATGAGGGACGATGACTATATCGCCCTGGCGTCCTCCGTCGGCGCAACCGATACACGGTTGAACGAAGGCGCTTTCACAAAGGAGCAGGACGGCGATACGGTGTATTACAGTACCTATATGATGATCCATGCCTCCGACCGCGATGACGCCGAGGCGTATCTGCAGAAAACCTTCGGGAGCGATCTGATAACGAGGAAAGATCTGCTCCGACAGTATGCGGGCAATCTGACGACGGGCTTTACGACGGCGGGCATTACCTTAATCGTCATTCTGGCGTTTATGTGCCTGTGCGTGTTCTTCATCATGCGATCCTCCTTTATGAGCCGCGTGCGCGAGGTCGGCATTCTGCGCGCCATCGGTGTGTCCAAGAAGAATCTGCTGTATCGGTTCTTGATAGAGACGATTCTCCTGACGGTGCTGACGGTGCTTATCGGTTTCGTCGCAGCGTCCGTGTCGATGATTTATCTCTCCGGTGCCGCATTTTTCAATCAGATACTGTATTTCCCGCTGTGGCTTGCAGGCTGTCTTTTGGTGGTTGTTCTGGCGGCATGCATCCTGTTCGGACTGCTG
>CAVDLN010000172.1:611-2424 GCA_963609805.1 Erysipelotrichaceae bacterium
GGACTGCTGCCGGCCGTGCTGCTGCTGCGCTCCACGCCCAGTGAGATCCTTTCCAAGTACGACATATAAAAAAAGTACGACATACAAAACATACAAAAGGGAGTTAAAAACTCAATCCGAGTTTTTAACTCCCTTTTGTCTCTCGTTATACTGTTCGTGCGCTGTTACTTGATATCCGCGTTATCGAACGGATCTCCGCATTCGGGGCAGAACTTCGGCGGATGAGCAGGATCTTCCGGCTCCCATCCGCACTTGTCGCACTTGTACTGCGGTGCGCCGGCAGGCTTCTTGGCGCCGCAGTTCTGGCAGAACTTACCCTTGTTTACCGTTCCGCAGGAGCAGGTCCAGCCGTCCGTGTCCGCAGGCTTCGGACTGCCGCACTCGGGGCAGAATTTTCCGGTAGCCGTTGCGCCGCACTTACACTTCCATGCACCGGCTTTGACCGGCTCGGGCTTTTTGGCGCCGCATTCCGGGCAGAACTTGCCTGTCGCCGTAGCGCCGCAGGAACATTTCCATGTGTTTGCGGCAGGAGCCTGCTGCTGTTGCTGCTGCCCCATCGCAAACAGATTCTGCGCATTCATTCCGCCGCCTGCGTTCACGGCCATGCCCATACCCATGAAGCCGGTCATTGCACCTGCTTCGTTGGATGCGGCTGCCTTCATGGCGTCGGCCTGAGCGCCCACCAGGGTTGCTGCCGCCATGGTAGGATCACGCATAATGGCAGTGCGCTGTGCCTGCTTGATCATCTCCGCGTCTTCGTCCGGCAGAGTGACCGAGCCGAGCGCAATGCTGACGACTTTCAGTCCGCGAAGCTCTCCCCATTTTGCGGTGAGCGCCGCATTCATAGCCTCTTCCAGCTCGGTGTTGTGGCTTACAATCTGGTTCGGACGGAGTTCCAGATCGGACAGTTTTCCGAATGCCGGCTGCAGGGCACTGATAAATTCCGTCTTTAACTGGCCGTCCAGCTCCTTGCGGGTGTACTCCTGCTCCACGTTGCCGCATACATTGGTATAGAACAGCAGCGGGTCGGCAATCCTATAGGAGTACACACCGGAGCAGCGCACGGATACATCCACATCCAGACCGATTTTCGAGTCAACCACACGGAAGGGAATGGGATTCGGGGTGCCGAATTTATTGTCGATAAGCTCCTTGGTATTGAAGTAATAAATGCGCTGGTCCTTTCCGGTGTCTCCGCCGTAGGTGAAACGCTTTCCGATGGTCTTAAAGGTTTGCTTGATGCTGTCGCCGAGTTTGCCGGAGAAAATGGAAGGCTCGGAGGAGGTGTCATATGTAAATTCGCCGGGCTCGGCGCAGACTTCCACGACCTTGCCCTGTTCCACAATGATCATGCACTGGCCGTCTGCCACGGCAATGCCAGAACCGTTTGAAATGATGTTGTCATTTCCTTTTGTATTGGAGGAACGGCCGGTGGTGCGCTTCTGTCCTTTGGTGACAAGTACTTCCTTCGGCATTGATTCGCAGTAGAAGAATTCCTTCCACTGATCGGCAAGCGTTCCGCCGAGAGCGCCGATAGCGGCTTTGATAAGTCCCATAATGTATATCTCCTTGCTTTTTATTTGCTTTTAATTCTGCTTTTTTCGGGTTTACCGGGCCGCGCTGTCCTGCGGCTTCGGATCCTCCTTGACATTCAGAACATACGGTACATCCGGCGTGTAGCCGTTCTCCGGCGTTGCCCTTAAAGTACGCAGGAGGCAGGGCTTCTTTCGCTGTATTATAACACAATATATTCAAAATATCAACCGTTAATTTCATATTTTTCTTTTTCGTGTAAAACGCTATGGCCTTGTAG